>JAUIBB010000047.1 GCA_030427685.1 Alphaproteobacteria bacterium | reverse complement strand
CCCTTTCGGCAGTAGAAACCTTCCGCGCACTGTCGGAGTGGATCGGGACTGCACTCATCAATGCGCGGAACTACCAGATGGTGAAGTCTGAGTCCGTCATTGACCCCGAGCGCAACCTGCTTACCTACAACTACTTCAAGCGCCAGAGCGACTATCTCGCTAAGCTGGCAAAGCGCGTGGGATTTGATGTTTCCATGGTGATTATCAAGCTCGACGATCCGAAGAAGCTTGCCGATGCCGAGCGCATTACTATCGCACGCCAAATTGGTGAGTCCGTCCGCACGGTGCTGCGTAATGTTGATCTTGCATTTGACTACCAGACGGATGGCGAAGAGTATTCCGTCCTTCTCCCTGCAACGCCGCAAGCCGGCGCGGCCATTGTTCGCGATAAAATTGCCAAGCACCTAGAGAAAAGCCTCGGCAAGCGCGACATCCGCTTCAACTACATTGTACAGGCAATCCATGAAACCCGTTAACCTCCCCCATAGCGCTTCCGCCGCAGACTACGACCGCATGGTAGGGAAAATCCTCCAGCCCGAGGATATCCATGCGTTGAATACGGTCAGCGATGCCACCGCAACCAATGGCCTGTTCTTGTTCTTTGCCTTGGTGCTAACAGTCATCGAAGCTGTCTTGCTCTACCTGCTACTTAAAACCGACATCTGGCCAATGATCCCCGTGCTGCTGCATCTTCTGGTTTGCGCCGTAACGGCTAGCGTGACCTACGCGCAGTACAAGCGTGGGATGGATGTGCAGCATTTAGCGCTGATGACGATTGTCACCTTTACAGCAGGCATCTTTGGCACCGTCGGAGCGCTGCTTGGTTTTTTTGTGATGGTGCTCTTTAAGAGCCGCGCTCAGGCCTTTTCGGAGTGGTATGAAAGCATCTTTCCAACCGATCACTATTCTACTCCTGAGACAATCTACGATCGTATTGTAGAAGGTATCGACGAGAATCCAAGCCGTTACGAAGTTATGCCCTTTTCTGATGTCATGCGCCTTGGCTCTGAAAACCAAAAGCGCCGTGCCTTGGCCAAAATGACTTCGCGCTTCTCGCCACGGTTTGCACCGGCCTTTAAAATTGCCTTAGGCGATAAAAACAATACCATCCGCGTACAAGCAGCAACCGCCATTGCAAAGGTTGAGCGTGAATTTGGCAGCAAGCGCGAGCGTATCGAGCTTGCACGCGCCAAAGAGCCTCGCAATCACTTCCTTACCCTCGCCCTGGCCAAGTTCTATGACGATTATGCCTTCACCGGCATTCTGGATCCGGAACTGGAGCAGCTGAATCGCGAGCGAGCCGTCAATACCTACAAGGCCTACTTACAGCAGGATCCAAACTCGGAAGAGGCCTGGACGGCGATTGGACGTCTTATGTTCCGCAATCGCCAGTGGGAAGAAGCTGCGGACTGGTTCCGCCATGCGCTGGATCGCGGCTGGAATTCCGATACCATGGTGCTGTGGTATTTCGAGTGCCTGTTCCGCCTCGGCCAATTCCGCGAGCTGCGCCGTGCGCTGCTGGAATACGGCCGCAGTATCATCAACAAAGACGAACTGCCAGCAGACGTGCGCAATGCCGTCTCCATGTGGATGCAGGTTGCCTAAAACTAAGAGAGTGCCATGTCGGGAATAAACCAAAAAGCTGATGTCTGCCTGATCCTTGAGGGGACGTATCCTTACGTCACCGGAGGCGTCTCTGGCTGGGCACACGGGCTAATTCAGGAACAGAGCCACCTAAGCTTCCAGCTCTGTGCGATTGTGCCGAAAGATGCTGAGCTGGAACTTAAATACCGCTTACCAAACAATGTGATTGGCCTCACAACGATTCGCCTCAATGATTTACCCAAGGGGTCTGACATCACCGCCCCACTAGCTACCCGGGTGCATAATGCCCTGCGTGATCCGCTGATGACTATGACCACAGAAAAGCCTATGCAGCTTGATGACCTCAAGCGCATTATGGATGTTCTTTCGAGCACGAATGCTGCGCTGGGGACAGAAACATTGCTGGATCATGAGCGTGCGTGGGAACAGCTTATTGCTCTCTATGAGACCTCTTTCCCAGACCACTCCTTCCTTGATTATTTCTGGTCCTATCGAGCCATTGTGGGCGGCCTGTATTCGATTCTGCTGGCCCCACTTCCGCAGGCAGATATCTACCATGCAATGTCGACTGGCTATGCAGGGCTTATGGCCGCACGGGCAAAAATCGAGACCGGAAAACCCGTGTTCGTTACCGAGCATGGCATCTATACCAATGAGCGCCGTATCGAAGTCACGGCTGCCGACTGGCTGGAAGCCACCGCATCTAAGGCGCTGACGATTGATAAGCCTCGCCGCGACCTGCGCGATATGTGGATTGATTCCATCAATAACTTCTCGCGGATATGCTACACAGCCTGTGATCGTGTCATTACCCTTTTTGCAGGGAATCAGGCGCCGCAGCTTGAAGATGGCGCCGCGCCAGAGAAGATGCAGATTATCCCGAACGGGGTAGACATCGAACATTTCGGGCAGCTTCCGCGGCGGCGTCAGGAAGTGCTGACCGTGGGGCTGATCGGCCGTGTCGTGCCCATTAAAGATATCAAAACCTTCATCCGCTCCATCTCGGTGCTACGCCAGACATTGCCGGATGTTAAAGCCTATATTATTGGCCCGACCGATGAAGATCCTGACTATTACAAGGAGTGCATTAACCTCATCGAGCTAACTGGGTTAGAACATACCATCACCTTTACGGGGCAGGCACAGATAGAAGAATACCTGCCACAGCTCGATGTGCTGGTGCTGACCAGTATCTCTGAAGCGCAACCGCTGGTAATTCTTGAGGCTGGAGCAACAGGTATCCCTATTGTTGCCACGGATGTCGGTGCCTGCCGTGAATTAATCGAGGGGCTTCCCGATGAAGCGCCTGCACTGGGTGCTGGCGGTATTGTTACGCCACTTGCCAGCCCAACCTCTACGGCAGAGGCAATTCACGCGCTGTTATCGGATCGCGAACGCTATGATGCAGCAAGCAAAACCATCCGTGAGCGCATTAAGCTCTACTATAACGAAACCATCCAGCAGCAGGCCTATCGCAACCTGTATGCGGAATATTTAAAACGATCATAGCAGCACGTCACACAACCTTCTGACGCACTGACTACCGGAGACGACCATGGCAGGAATTGGATTTGAACTGAATAAACTCGCACGGCGGGATGACCTGATGGGCATCGTGGGGGCATACCTCAACTCGGCATTCGCCATCGCCGGGCCATGGCTCTTTACCGTGATTGCCCTCGCCTTCACGACCTACCTTTATGGCGGCACCAACGGTGTGGAGCTGATGAATTTTCGAGGGGTTATCGTCTATAACTTCTCTTTCTCTCTAGCTCTCTCTGCGCCAGTCTACACGATTATGACACGCTATCTTGCGGATCAAATTCACATTAAGGATGTGACCAGCATCCCGACGGCCATGCTGGAGAGCATGATGCTCGTTTTCCTGTTTAACATCCTCTTCGCCCTCTTCTTTTATGGCATTTACTTCAATATGACCCCGGCACTGCGGCTTGCAGGTTTTGCCAACATGTTCCTGATTTCTGCCGTATGGCTACTTTCGGTCTACCTCACGGCGCTAAAAGACTTCGCCGCTGTGACCTGGACCTTTATCATCGGAATGGTGGTTGCCGTGCTTTGCGCCAACTATTTTGGCGACCGACAGGCAGCAGGCATGGTTGCCGGCTACGATGCTGGGCTGGCAGTGATTGTCTTCATGCTCGGCGCCCATATTTTTGCCGAATACCCCTACCGGATGGTGCGTGGCCTCGCACTACGCCCCTATTGGCATAAATATTGGGAAGTAGCGGTTGGCGGGTTCTTCTTCAACTGTGCCCTCTGGGTCGATAAGTGGATTATGTGGTTTGCGCCAGAAGCCTCGGTGCTGGATACCAAAATGCGCTTCTTCCCGGATTACGATTCTGCGATGTTCATGGCCGCGATGACAATTCTTCCAACCATCGCCCTCTTTGTTTTCTCGATTGAAACCGACTTTTTCCATCACTACCGCCGCTTTTATGGCAACATTCTTGCGCATGCGAGCCTACGCCGGATTCGCCAGTTCCATCAGCGGATCATGGATTCCATCACCGAGGGGGTCCGCAACCTTGTCTTGTTGCAAGGGGTGATTGCCTTCCTGTTTATCCTGCTAGCCCCACAAATTCTTGAGTGGATGCACATGTTCTATGTCCAGCTTGGTATTTTCCGCCTTGGAGTGCTGGGCTCCTTCTTTCAGGTGCTGATCCTGTTTGCGACGATTATTCTGTCCTATTTTGACTGTCGACGGGCCAATATGTGGATCTTTGCTTTCTACTTTGCCAGCAATGCCCTGCTGACCCTGATCTTTATGCAGCGTGGCTACGCCTATTATGGCTACGGCTTCTTCCTTGCATCGGCTCTGACCTTCTTCCTTGCGGCAACCGTCCTGATGCTGCATGCACGCAAGCTCCCATTCCATGCATTTATTACCAACAACAACTCGGTAAAAAATGCGCAAGACCGCACTTCGGCAGATCATTTTGAGCACAAAGGCGTCTTCAATATGGGGGTTGATCGCACAGCAATCCTGAAGCCTGACGGGCGCTAAAACCCGCTAACAGCGCGTTTTGCACCACCCCCTTCTTGGAACAGCTGCAACGCTGTGTGTTTTATAGTCTTTTTGGGTAAAATTTTTACTTTACATCCGGCCTCAGCATCTATAATTGGAACAGACCGCTGACCCCATGGCGTGTAGAGATCCCCTAAGGCGCTCAACCCGTTTGAGAATGCCGACAAGGTGACCTTGGCACTGCTGTCATAAATCCGTCGCAAGGTTTGCTGGTGCGTTTTTGGTTAACGTACTAATGAGGGTTTATGACATGCGAAGCTACATCTCCTCCGATTCCGCTGTAAAGCATTTACAGCCCGAACAATCTGTCTTCACTTATCGTCCACATGCGCTGAAGCGTGCGACCGACCTGTTTCTGTCGTCGTTCAACGGCAAGGTCATGTTTGCGGTAAAAACCAACCCGGATGAGCATGCGCTCAAGGATCTCTGGGAACATGGCGTGCGCGCGTTTGACGCTGCATCCCTGCAGGAAGTTGCGCTGGTGCGCGGCCTCTTCCCAGAGGCTGAGATATTCTTCATGCACACCATCAAGTCGCGCCACGCAATCCGTGAGGCATACACGCGCTACGGCGTGCGTAACTTCTCGTTGGATACCGAGGACGAACTGGCGAAAATCATGCACGAGACCGGCAATGCAACCGATCTTGGCCTGCATGTGCGCATTGCTATCCCCAACAGCTACGCCGAACTCGCCCTCACCGGCAAATTCGGTGCGACGCTGGATGCCGCTCCCAAGCTGCTCAAGGATGTGCGTGCAGTGGCAGAGCGTGCGGGTGTCTGCTTCCATGTTGGCTCGCAATGCATGCACCCGGATGCTTACCGCCTTGCTATTAAGCTGGCGAAGCAGGTGGTCAAACAGGCTGGCGTCAAAATCGACTCATTCGATGTAGGCGGTGGCTTCCCGTCGATCTACCCGGGTATGACCCCGCCGGATATGAGCGAATACTTCAAAGCCATCCACGACGCGACGCACGACATCACACGTCAGGGCATTACCCTGATGTGCGAGCCGGGCCGTGCGCTGGTGGCCGAATCCGGCGCGGCGATCGTGCGTGTTGAAGCACGCAAAGGCGACTTCCTGTACCTGAACGACGGCACCTATGGCTCGCTGTTCGATGCCGGCACCCCGAAATTCCTCTTCCCTGCTCGCCTGCTGGGCCGCACGGGTGCAGAGGAACTCAAGGGTTTCAGCTTCTACGGCCCGACCTGCGACTCGCTGGACTTCATGCCCGGCCCGTTCATGCTGCCTGCCGATATCAAAGAGGGCGATTACCTCGAAATCGGCCAGCTGGGCGCCTATGGCCGCACCATGGCAACCCGCTTCAACGGCTTCGCCGTGGCGCATCACGTCATCACCGTCCGCGACGAGCCGCTGATGAGCCTCTACGCCCCGGAGCCAAAGGTCGTTCCGCTGCGTAAAGTTGCCATCGCGTAACCCCTTTAATCCTATACCGTCATTCCAGCGAAGGCTGGAATCCATCTTTTTTCTAAAAATGGCAGAAAAGGTGGATTCCAGCTTGCGCTGGAATGACGGATTTACTAAAGAGCAGTGCATAAATTCAGGAGATACCCATGACCGCGCAAACCAAAGCAAAAACCAATGCGAAAGCCGAGCTGCTGAGCAAGACCGTCGAGCATATCGACATCACCAGCTTCGATGCCCGCCCGATCATCGACCAGATGGCGAATATGAGCTTCACCAGCCGCGACCTCGCGCGCGCGACCAGCATCTACAACCAGATGCTCGCCGATAAGGATTGCTCGGTGATCCTGACCCTCGCGGGTTCGACCTCGGCTGGCGGCTGCATGAAGCTCTATGCCGACATGATCCGCTTCAACATGGTGGATGCGATCGTGGCGACCGGCGCAAGCATCGTGGACATGGACTTCTTCGAAGCGCTGGGCTTCAAGCACTATCATGGTTCGGCTTCGGGTCAGGACGACAAGTACCTGCGCGACCTCTATATCGACCGTATCTACGATACCTATATCGACGAGGAAGAGCTGCAAGCCTGCGACCACACCATCCTCGAGATCGCCAACTCGCTGGAGCCACGCGGCTACAGCTCACGTGAATTCATCCGCGAGATGGGCAAATGGCTGGCCAACGGCAACGCGAAGAAAAAAGATTCCCTCGTGCAGCTCGCTTACGAAAACGACGTGCCGATCTTCTGCCCGGCATTTGTTGACAGCTCGGCCGGTTTCGGCCTCGTGAAGCACCAGGTCGATAATCCGAAAAAGCACATGATGCTCGACGCGATTGCGGACTTCCGCGAACTGACCGACATCAAGATCAAGGCTGGCGATACCGGCCTGCTGATGGTCGGCGGCGGCGTGCCGAAAAATTTCACGCAGGACACCGTTGTCTGCGCCGAGATCCTCGGCCACGAAGACGTGGCAATGCATAAATACGCCGTGCAGCTGACCGTAGCGGATGTCCGCGATGGCGCTTGCTCGTCCTCGACGCTGAAAGAGGCGTGCTCGTGGGGTAAAGTCGACACCGCGCTGGAGCAAATGGTATTCGCTGAGGCTGGCTCGGTTCTGCCGCTGCTGGCATCCGACGCGTACCACCGCGGCCACTGGAAAAACCGTGAGCGCCGCGCATTTGCAAAGATGTTTGCGTAAGGGCTAAACTATAGGGGCCAGAGGCTATCTGGTTCTGTTGCCGCCGGTTGGAGCACCAACGGAAGGAGCAGGAAGAACCCCTATTTCCTTGAGCATATTTGCATATTGCTCGACCACCGGCCCTCGCACTTCGTGATTTGACATCCCGCCATCTGCCAGACGCGCAGCGGAGTCGCTCGTCATCTTCAAGCAAAGAGCAGAAAAGAGCTTTGCTTCTTTGGGCGAAAAAAAGCCGTCATTGTGGTGCATGCGATGAATGGCGTTACCAACGACATCGGCCATTGCCTTGGTCGTTGCGTCTGGCGCCAGGTCACCATAACTCACCACCCAGCCATCGGTTACCGTCTTTTCAACGGCAAGACTCATGGTTTCTTTATGCGCACCTTCAATGGATATCTGATAGCTGGGATATGCTCCGGCAACCTGTCGAATGCATACTTTCTGGCCGTCCTCTGTTGTTTGTTGTGCAACAAGAGAACCGTCTGCTGATTTGTGAACTGTTCCATCATACTGCGGGGTTAATGGGTTTTTAGACATCACAAAACTCCGTATAGTGTTACGTCCCCAGTTTGCACTACAGGCACTCCAGTATTCATTACATTACCAAAAAATGCTTAATATTTTATTAATTGTGACGAATCCTCATTACCGCAAACTGGCAGCGACCGTAACACACACCTCCCCTTAAAAAAACTAGCCAAGCAAGTTCGCGCTGGTATGGTGGCGACCGTTTTGTTTTTGGAAGGAATATACGTCAATGGCTGGTGCAGAAGTAACGGAATTCAAGGTATTAGGTCTCAAAATGTGGCAGCAGGTGGTGCTTTGCCTGATTCTTGGCATTGCAACTGGCTTTGCGCTGGGGCCTGAGGCGGAGCGCTTTAAGATCCTTGGAACCATCTTTATCAACCTCATCAAAATGGTCGTCGTGCCACTGATTTTTCTGGCGCTGGTGTCGGGTATTACCAGTATGGGGGATAGCTCGAACTTCAAGCGTGTCGGCATTAAAGGGCTTGGCACCTACCTATTCACTGCACTGCTTGCCGTCGTTATTGGCCTTGTGGCTGGCACATGGTTCCAGCCGGGCATTGGGCTGCAGGTCAACATTAATGATTTTGCCAGCAGTGCCATGCCTGCATCGTCCGAAATGCCCGCTACCAGCGTGAAGGACTTTGTGCTGAGCCTTATCTCTACCAATATTTTTGCTTCATTTGCAGAGAGCAACCTTCTGCAGGTGATTGTATTTGCCTTCTTCTTTGGCACCACCATGAACATGATGGGTGAAAAATCCGTCCGTGCGCGGGTCATGATCCATGACTTCAGCCAGATTATCTTCCGGATGATCGAGTATATCGTACGCCTCGCCCCAATGGCCGTGTTTGGCTTCATGGCGTGGTCGGTTGGTACGCAAGGGGTGGAAATCATCAAAGTACTTATCAATCTGGTGGGTACTGTGCTGGCGGCGTGTCTGTTCCAATATGTTCTGTTTGGTGTGATGATTCTCGTCATTGCCCGGCTCAACCCATTGGTATTTTACCGTAAATTGGTGACGACCCAGCTAATGGCCTTTTCGACCTCCTCCTCGAAGGCAACGCTGACCACCGCAATGCGCGAAGTACAGACAAAGCTTGGCGTTTCTGAGCAATCGAGCCAGTTCCTGCTGCCGCTGGGGGCGTCTATCAACATGGATGGCACGGCTATCTATCTTGGCATTTGCGCGCTCTTCTTTGCGCAGTTCTTTGGCATTGAGCTGCATTTTGCAGATTACGCCATGCTACTGCTAACCTGCACCTTCGGCTCCATCGGCGCGGCGGGGATTCCGTCTGGTTCAATCATCTTTATGGGAATGGTACTGAACTCCGTTGGCCTGCCAATTGAGGGCATTGGCCTGCTGCTTGGGGTTGACCGCATTCTCGACATGATTCGGACGACGATCAACATCACCGGCGATTGCGCCATCACACTACTGGTGGATGCATCGGAGAAAACAATAGATAAAGACGTCTATTACGCTTAGGAATTGCCCTAACCTCGCCGCCCGTGGGTAGCGAGTCAAACACGGCAACTTTCGTTCACTTACCTTGAGTTTTGGCTATGAAATTTCCATTCCACCTCTTCCGTGATGTTCCCACCTATAACTTCATTGGCTACCGCAAAGCCGGGTTTGCCGTTACGTTTCTGGGCGTGATTGCCACATTCGTCTCACTCGCGGTCTATGGGCTGAACTTTGGCATTGATTTCTCGGGTGGCGTGGTCATCGAGGCACGTACCGAGCATGTAGCCGATGTGCCAAAAATGCGCACCCTATTGCAAACGCCTGAGACTCAAAACGCCAGCATCCAATCGGTTGGACAGGATGGAAAACAGGTGATGATCCGTCTGAAGCCGGAAGGAAATGCCAACCAGAACCAGGTTGCGCAATCGGTGCGCACCGTGCTGGATCAGGGCTATGGCGAGTCGGTAGAGTATCTCAAGGTTGATTACGTCGGGCCGCAAGTGGGCGACGAGCTGATTCGTGGCAGTTTTATGGCGCTCTCCCTCGCAATGCTGGCGATGATGGTCTATCTCTGGTTCCGCTTTGAATGGCAATATGGCGTGGGAGGTATCCTCGCACTGCTGCACGATGCGATTCTGACGGTGGGCTTCTACTCGGTCACGCAGATTGAATTTAACCTCACTTCAGTGGCCGCAGTGCTGACCGTCATTGGCTATTCCATCAACGATTCCGTCGTGATTTACGACCGGGTACGCGAAAACCTACGGAAATTTAAAGTTAAATCGGTCGCAGATGTGCTTAACCTCTCGGTCAACGAGACCCTCGCACGTACCTTCCTGACCGGCGGCACCGTACTGATGGCGCTACTTGGCCTCTTCGTCTTTGGCGGTGAAGTGCTGTATGGTTTCTCTGCGGCGATGATCTTTGGGGTGGTTGTGGGCACCTACTCCTCCATCTATGTCTCCTCGACCGTGCTGGTCTACCTGAACCTCCGCCGCTCGGAACTTTCTCCCCAGCATGCATAAGGCGGTGACAACAGGTTAAGGATAGGCTATGGCCATTCTATCCTGTTAAGGTTTCGTTAAGGAGAGTTCATGCGAACCGGGCGCCTTATTTTGCTTCCACTGCTGCTCATGCTCTGCGCATGCGTTAGTCAGCCCTACCCGTATCAACCGCAATTTGTTGCCAGCGAAGAAGTCTCCCCCAATGTGCTGCCGCAGCCGCCGCAGCCCTATTCCAAAACCTATAACAATGAGATTGATACCATCATTGCCCTGCAGGCTGACCTTTCTGAAAAAGACAAGCGGATCATTGCCGAAGAAGCGCGTATCGAACCACAGATGATTGTAAATCCCGTGCTAGGCAAGCGCTACAGCGAAGAGAAATACCCTGCTCTTTATGCCTTACTGCGGCATGCTGGCTCCGATGCATGGCGCATCAGCGACCATGTAGAGGATTTCTGGCATTCACCCCGCCCCTGGTATGCCGATGCACGCGTCATGCTGCTGGTACCCGCAATTACCCGCCCCGGCTATCCCAGCGGCCATACCACCACCAATACCGTCTGGGCCTATGTGCTGGCGGACTTATTCCCCAGCAAGCGCTATGCATTGCTGAATCGCGCAGGACGTATTGGGTATCACCGCATACTGGGAGGCGCGCATTTCCCGCATGACGTTGCCGCCGGAAAAATTCTGGCAAAAGCAATTTACACCCGCATGAAACAAACACCTGAATACAAAAAAGAGCTGGCGGCAGCCAAACGTGAATTGCGCAAAATGCGCCGCACTTCCCGGCATACACATGCGAAAAGGAAGCATATGCGGCACCACCCTCGAAAACCGCATCACCCACAGGAGCAGGAAACACCGAGGATCGCCCCCCTCACTGCGCCGAAGAGCAGGCCCTTCTTTCACTTCCTAACGGATAGCTGGCATTAATTTAGGTCACCCTCTACGCAGCTGCGTTATGGCGGACTAGCTGCTGCTCTGCCTGCTCGAGATTTGCAACAACCGTTTTAAGTTGCTCCATTTCGCAACAGAAAGAAATCCTTACATGCCAGTCGCTTGCGGCCTGAGGTGAATCTGGTGCATAAAATGGGGCACCGGGGACACCACAAACACCTGCAACATTCACCAGATAGCGCATCATGGTCGCGGGGCTGTCAATGCGATACGCCTCGCCTGTTTCGGAAATAGAGGCAGGTACGGTTGCCCCTTCCAGCTTTGCGAAATCGACCCAGCCATAGATAGTTCCGCGTGGATCATTCATATCGGCAAAGCGGAGGGCCTTGACGCCAGCGGTAAGCACCGCCCGCTTCTCTTTGAGGGCTTTGACCGTACGGGTAATAAAGCCATCGCCATACATCAGCGCGGCCTGCGCTTTCAGCTGATCTTCAACCCCCATGCCGCCGCCTTTGCTCTCATTCCATTTCTTCAGAGAAGAGAGCATACCTGCATGCTGGGTTACCAGAAAGCCCACCCGCAGCCCCGCCAGCCCATATTCTTTAGATGCTGTGCGGAAGCATGCCAGCCGCCCTTTGGCGAAAAGCGCCTTCTCCTGCTCACCACGCGCGAGCACGTGGTGAATATCGTAAGGCTCCCGATCAAACAGTAGTTTTCCATACGGATCATCGCTGAGCACGACAGTCTGCTTCGTTGTTTCCGCCACGGTTGCAAAAAAAGCCTCGCGTTCTTCTGGCGTATAGTTTGCACCGGTTGGATTACAGGGGGCATTGATAAGGATGGCGGCAGGCTCTGGATATTTTTTTAGTGCCCCCTTCAAGGCATCCGCACGCAAAATTCCATCGCCAGTAGCGATCTCAACCAGCTTTACGCCCGCCGGAAACATATCGTAATTGGTTGGCCAACCAGGTGCCGCAAGAAAGACAACATCGCCCGGCTTCAACATTGCCAACGCACCATTGAGCGCCCCTTTTCCGCCAGTGCCTACACACACATTCTGGCTCGTAGCGGCAATACCCGTATCGTGAGTAAAACAGCTGGCCGCTGCCGCACGCAAGGAAGGCAGCCCCGTGGTTTCTGAATAGGCATAAAGCTTGTCTGGAGTGCGAATAGTTTGATACATCTCGCTCTCAGCATGCTCAGGCTTTTGGGCATCTTCCAGCAGGTTCTCCAGCCAGCCCTCTACTTCTGACTGTGGTGGCTTGGGAAAGAGATCTCCCACCGTCACCACTTCAACCTTCTTCCCACGTGCGCGTGCGGCATTGGCCATGGCAGCCGCACTCATCGTTGGTGAATCGCGCATTTCGCTTTTAACGGTAAATTCGTGGATTGGATGGCTCATATGTTCTCCCTGTGATATGGCTGTAGCTATCCCTCTCCGGCAAAAAGTTCAAGCGCGCTGTTCGCAGGTGGAGTAACTTGCATCTTCGTTGCAAACGATCATAATCAGCACATCATGGTTCAGCGACTCGCTCTTTTGCTCTGCATTGCCGTTAGCGCCTTGCTATGGCCGGGGCCTTCCCCCGCCGCACCTGCTATGGAATATCTCGCTTCTTACGACACCCTATTGGCCAGTTATGTCCGTGATGGACAACAAGACGGGATCATCGCAA
>JAUIBB010000046.1 GCA_030427685.1 Alphaproteobacteria bacterium | reverse complement strand
GTGAGGATAAGGCTGGTACTGGCATCTGCTGCCGGGAAGAACAGCTTGGAAATGACCAGCGACATATGGCCATAGAGTGCATAGTCATACCACTCCAACCCATTGCCAAGCATACCAGAAATGACGACTTTACGGTTGTTTCCAAATAACGACATGCGACCCCTCGTGTTGGATGAAGTCGCAGACATTACTGATCGTTGGCGTAATGCCAAGCATAAACGATGCTGCATCGCAGCACGGCGTCGGCTGTCTCATCGGCTGAAAAATCGGCGTTCACCTGATTTTTTTCGCATTTTTCTTTGGAATGACATCAAGTTGTCACAATTCATTGGTATAGTGAACCATTGGAGAACTTTAACAGGAGTACGCCGTAGTGGCGATTTACCACTTTGATCCCAGTTCGTTGCTTGGCGACATTCGTGTCGTCCGGAACAGCACGGGGGGTCTGCGTGCGTATTTACATGCCAACCCGGCGGCAACGCCCGAGCAACTGGCGGCTGTTCAGGAATACTTTGCCCGTCAGAATATGACGACAGTGCCGTATAATGAAGGCGGCAAGGCATCACTTGAAGTACGTGGTTTTGATGATGCAGAGGCATTTGTTGCCTCGCTCACACGTCAAGGGTGGACACAGGGTGCCCCTGAAGTTACCCCAATGAAAGAGGATAAGCCAACCCGCGCAGAAAGACTTCGGGCGGCAACACTACGCTTTACGGGGCTGACCTATAACGTTGGCGATATTGCCTACATGACTTATGCCTTCATGAGTCATCATCATGCAGATAATGTTGCAAAGAAGGTGATGACGCTGACCGAGCAGGACATCTTGCACAAGACGGGGGCCCTTGAAGATAAGCATGTCCAGAAGCTGGTAGGGGAAATTAAAGGAGATCTGGATAAGCCTAAACTTTTGGACGCAGCCAAAGAGATGATTGCTGCTGCCAAGTTGAATATCATTGCGGGCATTGGCTATGCGTTCGGTGGTCTTACGTTGTCATTTTTTGGTAGTAAAGACCAGTCCCAGAATGAAATTAAAACTGCGACGAAAAAGGCGCAGCAGTTTATGGCGCGCGAAGGTGTTTCCTTGCCAGAGGAATCCGCCATGCAACAGACGGTTAATCCTGAAAATGTAGGGCCGGCAACGAAGCTCAAGCATTTCTTCAGCCGCTACCCATCTGAAATTCTAAACGTGGTATATACTGGCGTGGGCCTGTTTTTGGCTGGTCATGCTTATAAGGGATATAAGGTTACCAAAGATAAGGCAGAGCTTTGGGACATTGGTTTAGGTGCAGTGACTACAACGTCATCGTTGGCTGGAATTTTGATTAAAGAGAAAAAGCCAATTGAGGGGCAGCCTAAGCGGCATGGGCTGGCAGGCGTATGGGATTGGATTCAGGAAAAGCCTCTGCGGGCCACTGGTTATGGTTTCATGATCGCAACGGCATTTCATGCAAAAAGCAGCTACATAAAATACAAAGAAGGGGATGCTGTTGCCCGTAAAACAGTGCTTCCACGGATTGTCTTTGTGGCTTCCAATGTGGTGGCCGAGGTGCTGCTTGCCATTTCCTCTAAAGGGCATGGCGTAGGGGTTAAGGCTGACAACAGTGTTGAAAAAACAGTGTTGGCGAATGCGGCTGAGGTCATTGCTTTGCAGCCACCAGAGCAACAGGAAGTGCTGGTACAGCGCCTTGCTGGCTATATGGCGACAAGCAATGTGCTGGCCGGGAAGGCTGATGTTATTGCGGCAGAGCTGCATGAGCAGCTGAAAGCTGTGAAGAGCAATCCCTGGTCACGTCACCATGTGGCGGCGCCTGTGCCAGCAACTGTAGCACCTACACGTGATACAAACCTGCCGTCTCCAAAAATTGATGCCGCAACCCTTACGGCTGAGCGTTTGCCGCAGCACGCGCTGGAGTCAATGCAGTCTTCTCCGCAGCATTCTTAAAAAATCAGAAAAAATGGTCGGGGCGAGTGAACGCATTTCGAACCAATGAGGGGTTGAGGTTGGTTGTTTATCAACTAGGTAAGCGGCTATTTAGAAAGACTTACCATACTTCACCCAACTCACTATTCTCCAGTGCTTCTAGGTAGTGCGCAAGATTGTCAGCAATTTTCTCAAAAACGTCTGGGAAATAACTTCTTAACTCTTCAAAACTAGGATTATCACTGTCTGGTCCGTTGTGATACTGGCGCAAGTATTTTAGTAAATCGTACTGTTCAGACTCAGAAATTAATTCAAAGGGATTCTGGTTACTGTAATTATGAAAATTAGAAAGATGAATGAATGAGCAACCAAATTTATAAGCAAACTGCGCCCAGCCGTGCAGCGTACTCGCTGCATCAACCATTTCACGATCAGTAATCTTTCTATTTTTGTGTCTTTCTGTAGTAACCGTCCACTCTTGGCCAGCCAAAGTTTGACTGATTAGCCGTTCTCTTTCTTGTATGTCTTGTGTGGAGCGTAAGTAAAGAACGCGCACAAGTGAATCTAGTTCCTGTCTGAGAATCGATGCCATGATAGCAGGTAAATCGCTTACACGCTCCATGGCAGTGCG
The DNA here is from genome assembly GCA_030427685.1 of Alphaproteobacteria bacterium. Lineage (GTDB taxonomy): Bacteria > Pseudomonadota > Alphaproteobacteria > Rickettsiales > UBA3002 > QFOX01. The sequence goes on along the minus strand of JAUIBB010000046.1, from coordinate 10,326 downwards.
GTGCTCTTTTGAGCGTAGTCGAATAATATTAACGAATCTCTTGGTATTATCCATGGTTCAAATCCATTCAGCACATAATCATGCAAAATATCTGTAATGCGCTGAATATCAATCGAAATCTATGTTCGAACATGGTCGGGGCGAGAGGATTCGAACCTCCGGCCTCCTGCTCCCGAAGCAGGCGCGCTACCAGGCTGCGCTACGCCCCGACTCATGGTGTGGCGTTATAACGCTGCTCCTGAATGAGATCAAGATGGATAGAAAAAATCGTAACAGAATAATTTATAGGGCTTGTATTTGCGGAGAAAGCCCGTATAGAAAACGTCCGTCGGGGAGTAGCGCAGTCTGGTAGCGCATCTGGTTTGGGACCAGAGGGTCGCAGGTTCGAATCCTGTCTCCCCGACCATTTCCCGTCAATGTTCCGATGGCGGCTGGCGGGGTTTCTGACGACTAGCGAGGACCCATGACCCACTTCTCAACACTTCACGGTTGTTACACCGCCCTCCTGACACCTTTCGGCGCAAAAGGGGTGGATTATGGTGCGCTCGAGCATTTTGTTGACTGGCAGGTAACGGAAGGGGTGCACGGCCTTGTTCCCTGCGGAACAACGGGTGAAACCGCCACATTGTCGTCAGAAGAATATCAGGAAGTGATTGCCCGTACTGTTAAAATCGCTGCGGGGCGCGTGAAAGTGATGGCGGGGACAGGATCGAACTCGACGGAAAAGACCATCGCCAGCACCCGGCTTGCCGAAACCCTTGGTGCGGATGCCGCGCTGGTAGTTGCGCCATACTACAACAAGCCAACGCAGGAAGGGATCTACCAGCATTTTAAAGCCGTCGCTGCTTCTAGCGGATTACCAATTATTGTGTACAATATTCCCGGGCGCTCGGGTGTGAATATTACCGATGAAACGTTGGCGCGCCTGGCAGAGTTACCCACGATTGCAGGCGTGAAAGACGCAACGGGCGATCTTGCTCGCGTGCCCTCGCTGCGGCATCTGGTGGGAGACCGGCTGACCCTGTTCTCCGGTGAAGACATGACCACCGTCGGTTTTAATGCAATGGGCGGTAATGGCGTGATTTCGGTTATCTCAAATATTGTTCCCAAGCTGGCTGCTGAGGTGCAGAACCTCACCGCCGCGCAGGATTATATCGGGGCTACGAAGCTGCAGGATCGGCTGGTGCCGCTGGTGCATGCCATGTTCTGTGAAACAAGCCCGGGGCCTGTGAAATATGCGGCCTCGTTGCTGGGAAAATCGACCGCAGAGCTACGTCTTCCATTGGTAGAAACGGCGCCATCTACACAGGAAGCGGTGCGCGCCGCAATGGCGGGATTGCAGTTGCTGTAAGCATCCTTTATACACGTCGTCCGGCGTGCGCCGGAATGACGAAGGGGCCATGGCCGAGAAAAAAACAGTCGCAGTAAACCGTAAGGCGCGTTTTGAATACACCGTAGAGGATGTATTTGAGGCAGGCCTTGTGCTGCTTGGTACCGAGGTAAAGTCTCTGCGCATGGGGCGCGCCAATATTGCAGATGCCTATGCAAGCCATAAAGAAGGCGAAATCTGGCTTTGGAACGCGAATATTCCTGTTTATACCCACGGAAATCGTAATAATCATGAGCCGAACCGGGGACGTAAGTTGCTGCTTAGTGCGCGGCAGATCAAAAAGCTTATCGGTGCGCTCAAGGTGCGGGGAACGACCCTGATTCCGTTAGAGCTATATTTTAACAAGCGTGGCTATGCTAAAGTCTCGGTCGCCATTGCTCATGGTAAAAAACAATATGAAAAGCGTGAGGTCATCAAGCAGCGTGACTGGAAGCGTGAACAGTCTGGCTTGTTGAAAAAAGGACGTTAATATTACGTGCCCGGCAAGCAAAAAATTCATTCAATCGGTTGATAAATAGATGATTTGACTGCAAAGAGAATTGCATTCTTCTTCATAAATGTTAAGATTGGCTTATGTGGTCCCATGTTCAAAAAATATTGCAGGCCGATGGTATCGAGGCTGCGAATGACAGTACGCCGTCGCGTGCTGGGGGCGTGCCTGCCTTTGCCGTGCCGCTACGGGGTGGGGCGGTGAAGCTTGATCATATTGCGGTTGGGCAGGCGATTCATTTCAGCGCCTCATGCCCTTTGGTGCCGCTGGCCGGCAACACCGCTTATGTACTGGCCTTGCGCCATTACCGCTTCGGGGTGGATGTGCTGAAAAACTTTCAATTACAGGTTGGGCGCGCCAAGCACTATTTCCTGACGATTGCGGAGGACGAGCAGGGGCAGTATCTCAGCCTCTCGCGTGCCCTGTCAGAGCATGAGCAAGATCAATGGTTCGGGCGTGATGCGCTTGGCTTTTTTATGGAGCCATCGACGGCAAAAACAATTCGCTGCAAAGCTGATCTGGCCATCAATGGTGATTGGGCGGGAGAGCGTTACAGCAAAACGGTAGATTGGGTCGAAGGCAGTGTCACACAGGCTGGTGGGGGGCGTAGTGCACACCACTTCCATTACAACCTGCTGGTCAACAGTTCTGGCGAAAAAGCGCTGGAAATTGAACATGATGAAGCAACCGGCGAGAATCGTGTTTTTGTAACAGTCTATCGGCCCGTCAGCGACATTGCGCGGATTGAGGAAGTGGCGGAAATCCCAACGCCTGCTGATCCAGCGCCACCATCGCCGCCACCGGCACGTGCTCCCCAGATGCCGCCAGAAGTTGGCAAGGTTCCGCTCTTTAAAGACTATCCGGAAAATCTTGCTCAGCCCAAACAGCGCCCCGACTTTCGGCGCTTAGAGGAGGAGGCGCCTTCGGAAATTCACATCCAGCGCACGGCCCTTTCAACTGATTTTACACCGGAAGAGGCCGCCAAGCTTCCATCTTTTCTGGTGACACGTGACGGAGACTACCTCTCGTTGGATGAGGTGATTCCTCCTGAGCCTGAACGCGTGCGTGTGGGCCTCAAAGCTGCCCGTAGCCTGATTGAGCGCGCAATGAGCCGAAATGTACGTGTGCGTGATGTGCTGCGGGATATGGTTGGGCTGGACTCTGCTTTGGCTGAAGAGGTTATTTTTGAACTTCCCCTGTCAGATGAAGATTACCGCACCCTCGCCATGCGTTATAAAATGCGCCCGGATCACCGCACTGAAATTCGTGCGCGTCTTGAGGATGAATTGAAGCGGCTTCTCGGTAAATAGTTCCCAAATTCAAAAACACCGCTACACTCGCGGTCATGAATAATCTCTACACTGTGCTTCCGGGAATGCCGCTGGCCGAACTGGCCGTGCGGCATATTCTGACTGTGGTCCCTGCCAATCAGCAATCACAGGCCGTGATTTTTGTGCCAACGCGCCGTGCGGCAGTGACGTTGCGTGGCGCATTCCAACGCGAATTGGCTGGAAGAACAGCGCTATTGCCTCGTATTATTCCGCTGGCAGAAATTGAGCAGGCGATCCTGACATTGTTGGGGAGCGAGGCCATCGCTATCTTGGAATCAATTCCACCTGCGATGCCGGATTGGCAGCAGCGCTACTTGCTGGCAGCACAAGTTTCCGCCTTCCTGAAGCGCCGCGATGAAGTGGTGATGCTGGATTATGTGCTTGCCCTCACAGATGCGCTGATGCGTTTGCAGGAGCAGTGCGCACGTGCAGGCGTTTGCCTGACACGCGATGGGCTACAACAGCTGGTACATGCCGATATGGCGGCTCACTGGGAAGAAGCGCTGGATTTTCTCAGCATTCTTGCCCAGCATTGGCCTGTCATTGAGCGGGAATGCGGAATGACCATTGCCGCCACGCGCGAAGTGGCCTTGCTTTCAGCGCTGGCAAGCACATGGCAGCAGCAGCCGACCGAGCTGCCTGTATTTGTTGTGGGCTCGACGGCCAGTCAGGAGGCAACGGCCAATCTGTTGGTTGCAATTGCGGCTTTGCCCAATGGCGGGGTGATTCTCCCCGGGGTGGATGCCACGATGCCGCAGGAAGAATGGGAGGGGATTGTTGCAGGGCACCCGCTTTACCATCTGAAAGCACTGCTTGATCGTCTAGGGGTTGCTCCGGCTGCATTGGAGACATTGGGTGTCGTACCGGACGGTACGCGTAACCTCTGGTATGATGCGCTGGCCGTTACCGAATCAATTCCTGCCTGGCGTGCCCAGCCGCTGGCGGATTACCAGCGGGTACGCCTGATTCCTTGCGCGCAGCCAGAGAGTGAAGCGCGCGTGATTTCCCTGCTCTTGCGCGAGGCGCTCGAGACACCAAAAAAACGAACCGCGCTCATTACGCCGGATGAAGGCTTGATGGCACGGGTTGCTGCACATATGGAGCGCTATGGTGTGACGGTGGATCGTATGGCGCAAGGGACATTGGCCACGACGGATTACGGCAGTTTATGGGTGCTATTGCTCGCTGCCTTATCAGAGCCAGAGCGGCTGATTCACTTAAAAACCCTTTTGCACCACCCGCTGATGGCAACGGATACCTATTTCCTGACGGCGATGGAGCCATATTGGTATGGGGTCGTTGCCCGTCGCCCGGGGCAATTGCCAAAGTTACCAGAGGCGCTATTGGCCCATGAAGCCTGCCATGCAATGGAGTCACTGGTGCGCGACCTGCACCGGCTATCGCGCGCACAACTCTCGGCGTCTGGCTGGCTTGATTCCTGTATGGGGCTGCTTGCTCCCTGGTGCCAGCATGAAGCTCCTTCGCAAGAGGTGGTGCAAACGGCACTGGCTGCTGTCGCAGGCGCAGATTTATTAGGGGCACTTGCCTTGCCTGAATTCGTAGAACTGGTGCGCGAGCGACTATCTCAGCCCGTGCGTCATGGAGGGGTTGCCAGCCATCCCCAACTTTTTATGCTCACCCCGGTCGAGGCGCGTTTGGAGCGGTTTGACCGTGTGATTTTGGCTGCAATGACGGATCAGCAGTGGCCGGGCGGAAGCCCACCCAATGCATGGCTGAATCTTGCGGCACAGGCTGCGCTGGGTTTGCCGCCGCCAGAGCATCAGGTGAGCCTGATGGCGCATGATATGTTGATGCAGGCCAGCAGTGCAGAAGTATTTTGTACATGGCCACTGCGTGATCAGGGAAGCCCGACGACGCGCTCGCGCTTTCTTGAGCGCCTGGTAACATTGTTGGCAGCACAGGGCATAAAAGAGTCTCAAATTACTGCTTCTCAATACGAGCAATGGGCGCAAAAGCTTTATGCCTCGGATCACTTTCAGCCCAGCGACAAGTTGCTACCGCGCCCCTCCCAGAATGAACGTCCGCGCCGCCTTCCGGTAAATGCGCTTGATACCTTGTTTAGCGATCCATTCTCCATTTATGCGAAGTATGTCCTGAAGCTGAATGAGGTGAACCTTATGGATGCTGAAGCGCAAGCGAGTGATTTTGGCAGCCTTGCGCATAAAGCCATTCATGCGTTGACATTGCATTGGAATACGCAGGCGCGCTCGGCAGAAGAAGCCGAACTAGAGGCTATTGCTGATCGCGCGCTTCGCGATTTTAGCGATCGTCCCGGGGTGGCTTTGTTTTGGCGCACGCGCTTGCTACGAGCCCTGGCATTTGTGGATGGCATTGAGGTTTCGCGTCGGAGTAATGCGCTTGCCGTGACCCCTGAGTTGCCGGTCGAGACGGCTCTATCGTTGGGAGAGGCGGGGGAATTAATACTCTATGGCCGCATTGACCGATTAGAGGAGGGGACTCACTGTCGGATCGCTGATTATAAAACCGGTGCGCCACCGTCGCTCAAAGAAATCCGTGATGGCCATGCAACGCAATTACTTGCCTATGCAATGTTGCTTGAGGCGCAGGGAAAATCAACGGATACGGTTGAATATTGGCGCTTGCCGCATGGTCGGCATGAAGGAGAAATCAGTGAGCTCGCGATGGAAGAACTACTAGCGCAAGAGCTTCCGCAACGGCTGCAGGCAGCGCTGACAACGATGCTAGAGCCTAATACGCCATTCCTTGCCAGCCCAGATCGTTATGGGCACGCGTATGATGGCCTCAGCCGTTATGATGAGTGGGCAGAGTAAATAGCAATCGCCTAGCGCTTGCTACGAAGCTTTACTGGCACCGGCTTACGGGCAGCTATCAGGCGCTGCGCAAGCAAGAGTCCGGTCAATACGCTGAGTGTTAAAAGAAGAACCATGTATTCAGTAAACCATAGAATGTTTAAAAAACTCTTAAGTAGACTGAGTAAAGATAGTGCGCTTTTCTCTGCAATCAAGGGGTGGAGGCTGGATCCGGATCAGGCGTTGAAACTGGTTTTTCGGCCATAAACCCTCGGGCGAGGGCGTGGTAAAGTGACATTGGACAGAAAAGGCGACCAATTCCGGCGGCAATAACGGCCGCAGCAATCAACGGCACGGCATCGGCGGCGTTGCCGGTGATTTCCAATACAATCACAAATGCCGTGATCGGCGCCTGAGTCACGCCTGCGAAATAGGCAGCCATGGCGAGCAGGATCGCGCCTTGCAGCGGTGTTGTCGGGAAGAGAGGGGCAAGCGTTGCTCCCAACGATGCACCTACGGACAAGCTGGGCGAGAAAATGCCGCCGGGGATGCCGCTGATTGCTGACAATATGGTCGCGACAAGTTTTGCTGGCATCTGCCACCATGTGGCATCTACATGGCCATGTAACAATCCATGCCCCATCGCATAGCCTGAGCCATAGGTGATACCACCACTGGCCAGCCCGATAAGGGCAACGCCAAGGCCGCATGCTGCCGCAAATAGTACAGGCTGTCGCCAGCCAAACTGCTTCATGCGATTGCGCAAAAATGGCTCTCCATGGGTTAGGCAGCGTGCAAATAAGCCACCCATGATTCCGCCCGCAATACCAATGAAGAAAACCGCCTCCCAGCAACGTGAAAGTGGCAAAGCAGCGCTGGTATAGCCGAAGTAATCATAGCTGCCGAGAATAGACATCGAGGCCGCACCCGCGAGAACAATGGCAATAAGGACGATGGAGCTGTTGCGCTGTTCAAATGCACGGGCCATTTCTTCGATCGCAAAGACAATACCGGCGAGGGGTGTATTGAAGGCAGCCGCAATCCCGGCTGCAGCACCAGCCAGTACGACGCCACGCTGGCCGCTAAGGCCTGTGCGCGCCGCGCCCCAAAGCATAATGGCCGCACCAATTTGTACGGTTGGCCCCTCCCGCCCCACCGCCGCACCTGCAAAGATCGCAAGCAGGACAAGGACGATTTTAATCAGCGCCACGCGCATACCAATCAGGCGTTTACGGGTTTTTGTATCACGGTGAATACGCGCAGCAATCACCTGAGGAATGCCGCTGCCGCGTGCGGCGGGAGCATAAGTGCGCGTCACCCAGACACAGATTGCAAAAATCAGGGGAGATAACAGAAGTGGCAGGAAGCGGTGTGGACGTATCCATAAATCAAACAGATCCTGTGCCCGGTCCATCAGCATGGCAAAATACGAAGCTGCAATCCCTACCACCAGGGCTCCACACCAGAATACAAGCCGATGGCGCCATAATGCGCGCGACCATAAAAGCCGCCGTGCTTTGCGTAGAGTAAGGTCTTTTGCCATATCTGGGTTCCAGTTGTCTGTCTGCCTCGCGGACAAGCATGGCGGTAAATAACGAGCGGGGAGATATTAAGCGCGCCCTTTCTATCGGAGGCGCACACGCTCTTCCGTCACTAACCGGCGCGAGGCGGCGCAGTTAAAGCAAGGAATAGCGGCAGAGTCGAGAGGATTTTGTGTAAAAGAGGGTGGGTGCTCACAAGTGAGGTGGGTTAAAGCCCGTCTGAAATAAGAAAAAAGACATGATCCAGTCCCTGGCCGGCCAGCATAAGCCCCGGAATCATCGCCACGGCAATAAGCGCCGTAATAAGCCCATACTCAACAGCAGCCACCCCTGTGACATCTTTTATCAGTAATCGGATCAGCGATAACATTTAGCGCTCCAATGGTGCGGTGGAATATCGCACTGCCTGTACTATAACAGATGTCTTCCTTATTCTCTAGAAAATCGACAAAAGAAAAAGTGAAGAAAAAAGAGTCGCTACCTAAAAATGGCGGACAGGGAGGGATTCGAACCCTCGATAGAGTTGCCCCTATGCCAGTTTTCGAGACTGGTACCTTCAACCACTCGGTCACCTGTCCACGCCAGAGGGGCGGGATATAGCAAGTTCATGGCGGTGGGTCGAGTAATTTTCGTACTTCTTCGTATTTTTTGAGTGATAAGCAGGGGGAATGGTCAACGACGCTGTGGCATGGGGCCGTTTTAGGATGTCACTAACTCAGTTGATTCGCTTGCTGCAACTGCTCCAGAGGCTGTTGATAGCTTGTCTGGCTTACCTTTGCGGAGGGCGCATCTTTCTGCGTTTCGGCGTTGAGCGAATCATCCTGACCGGATTGCAGATCATTAACGGCTCCATCTACCCCGGTTTGCTTGGCCTGCCTGCGCTCTTTATGTGCCGCGCTATTCTGAGCGAACATTTTAGACGAAATGTAAAAAAGCAGGGTGAGCGAGGCGCTGAGCGTCAAAAGCCACGTGTAACGATGGACTTTTTTAAAGGTCTGCTCACTTTTCTCCGGCACTACTTTGAAAAGCTTCAGGTAGCCCTTGCTGACCTCATCGGAAATATGGTCGAGGCTGGAGAAGCGGTGGAGCGTCGGCATGTTTTTAGTGAGTTTCGGCAACAGGGACTCGCGCCAGCCAAACAAGGCATCGGCGATGGTTGCGGAGACAACGGTTATCACCCGGCCTTTCCATAGAGATCCCCAGGACTGCTTGGGTGCATGGTCCATTTCCTGATGCGCTTCGACCATGGCCGGATCGGTATCGGCTTTTTTGCCATGGCGCCAGCTATCTAGTTTACGGACGACCGCTCCCTTGCGGTCTTCCAGCCCTTTGATGGGGGGGACGATAAGCATGCCGCCGACGCAGGCAAGAAGCAGCTCTGGGAAGCGTCCCTTGGAGACATAGTCCGGGACGTGCGCGCCTTCCATTTTCGTAAAGTAATTCGTGAATTTTTTATACTGGTTCTTGATGATGCCATCTTCGGCCTGTCGAATGACCAAGTAGGAAGCGATTTCATTGCCGATTAAGCCAATGCCGCCATAGGTAAAGAGATCGAAACATTTCTCGCCCCATGTCTTTTGGCGCTTTGCTGGCTCTAGCTGGAGAAAGTTCTCGGTCTGGATGGGAAGTGCTGTCAGATCTTCCGCCGTCGCAGATGCCTTCACAGTCGCCGAAACGGGCGCAAGGTCACGCTGCGGCGCTTCCTTTTGCGCTGCCTGTGCGGCCTTCATGCTAACTGTTTCGTCGGGTTTCATTGCGTGCGGTTATCCATTGTGGAGCACAGCCTGTTCGGGCCGTTGGGTTAAGGTTGATTCATTGTGAATGGCAGATACGTGTGCGTTCGGTAAAGGTGCGCTTGAAGGCAGCGGGAGGCGCGGGACAGGGGCGCGCTGGGCCAATGTATGTGGCGGCACGTTCACCTGTGGCAGTTCATCCCGTGGTTCTACTTTCGGGGTATAGGTCATGCCCGGTACGTATTTGCGCAGAAAGTTCATGATTGGGTGGATCAGCGCAGCCGTAGAGACGGTGTACATGACATCCTGTACGATATAGCGGCTTAGGTTGTTGATGCCCTGATTGTAAGGCGTCGTCACATCAAACTCACTTTTGCCTTTAGCCCATGCGGCCTTTTGTTGGGAAGACCAGCTCATCATGGACTTTTCGCGGAAGGCTTCATTGCGGCGGTCTGCCCATTGAGGGGCGGTGCTGTGAATGGCCGCTCCAACGCCAATACCAAATTTATCGGCCTGAGGGTCAATGCCGGGCCATTCTGCGAGGCCCTTATTATTCGTTTTGCGGCCAATCTTGTTCACAAGGTTGTTTTCTGAGCCGATTACGGCTGCGAGCCCCATATTGATCAGCATGGTGCCAAGACGTCCGGTGATTGCTGCGAGAAAGGTTGGGCGCTCTTCGGTGCGAAGGGCGTGGTGCCGTGCGATGAGGTCCGGGCTCTCCATGGCTTCGTCGCCATAGTGGCGTCGGTTGAAATATTCGACAATGGGGGCCTTGACCTTTGCGCCGAGCCAGACGCTTGGGATCATCACCAGGTGGCCAGGGATGAGCAGGGTGAAGACATTGACAATGGATTCGGCGCGGTCACGGCGTTCGATGCCCTTCAGGCTGCTGTTGACGACGGGTTTGTCTTTTAGCCACTCGATCAGCCTGTCTTGCTTGACATTCAGGCTTTCGAATTCTTTTTCGATGAACGGAAGTTTGATGGGCTTATACGAATGCTTCACCCAGAAGCTGAACGTACCTGCGGCCAGCAGGTTAATCCAGAAAT
>JAUIBB010000154.1 GCA_030427685.1 Alphaproteobacteria bacterium | reverse complement strand
CGCAACGCCCCCCTTTAAGGGATGACAATTCAGTGACAATACGGGCCTCAAAGCACGTGGTATTTCGGGGGCATAGAGGGGCTTTCCATGCGCAATCACCACGGATGGATGGGCACGGGTGCGCAAGGCCCCTGTGGTCGCGTAGCGGATACTTCTAATAAATTATATCCATAATACATGAAATAAATATAAATTATTATTTTATAACAAATATTAAATTGTTATAAATAATGACATTCCTAGAATTCCGGAGGCGGAACGAAGTGTCCCGTGAGACAGAGAAAATGATTTACAAACAAATGGTTAATTGGATTGGTGGCATTAATATACTGAGATATCAGGCTTTAATGCGTTTTCCATGCGGCGCATCTGCATCGCAGAGCTGGACGAAGGCTTCGGTGATGGAGTCCGGGGTAGGGAGTTGGCTGGCATCCTCTGCCGGATAGGCTTTTGCACGCATACGCGTTGCGGTGGCGCCGGGGTCCAGCAGGTTGACGCGAATCGCGGTTGATTTCACCTCTGCCGCGTAGGTGAGGGTAAGCTGTTCGAGCGCAATTTTGCTGGCGGCATACGGCCCCCAATAAGCAATGGGTGCGCGCGTTGCGCCTGAGGTCACCATCACCACCCGACCGGCGTCGCTCAGTCGTAACAGCGGATCACAGCTGCGGATCAGGCGAAAATTTGCCAGCACATTCACATCAAACAGATCTTCCACCTCGTTCGGCGTTGCATGGGCCAATGGCGAGAGGGAGCCAAGCATGCCCGCATTCCCCACCAGTATGTCCAGTTTACCAAAGCGCTCATAAAGTTGGGCGCCCAGCATATCAATGGAGTCCATCTGCCGCAGGTCGAGTGGGACAATGGTTGCTGGAATGCCGCCTGCCGCCTGAATGGCGTCGTCTACCTCTTCCAGCCCACCGATCGTCCGTGCGGTAATAATAACATGGGCACCTTCGGCGGCGAAGCGCCGGGCCACTGCAGCGCCAATGCCGCGTGATGCACCGGTAATCAGCGCTGTTTTGTTGGTAAGGCGGCCTGTCATCCTGCGTCCCGCACGAACAGCTCGCCCTGTCTGGCAGAAAGCCCATGCGCCGCGTCGGTAAGGGCGATCGGATACTCGCCACTGAAACAGGCGTCACAATATTGTGGCAGCGCGTTATTCCGGCTTGCTTCGCCCACCGCACGATACAGCCCATCCATGGTCAGGAAGGACAGCGAATCAACGCCGATAATTTTTGCCATTTCAGCAATGCTGTGATTCGAGGCCATCAGCTCGCTTTTCTGCGGAGTATCAACACCATAGAAGCAGGGGTTGGTGGTCGGCGGACTGGCAATGCACATGTGAATCTCGGTCGCGCCGGCCTCGCGCACCATGTTGACGATCTTCTTGCTGGTTGTGCCCCGCACGATCGAATCATCCACCAGCACCACCCGCTTGCCTTTGAGGATGGAGCCATTGGCGTTATGCTTTAGCTTTACGCCAAGATGGCGCACAGATTCAGATGGTTCGATGAAGGTGCGCCCCACATAATGGTTGCGGATAATACCCAGCTCAAACGGGATACCCGAGGCTTCAGCATAGCCGATCGCACTGGGGACACCGGAATCCGGGACGGGGACAACAAGATCCGCTTCTACCCGGTGTTCGCGCGCCAACTCTGCCCCGATTTGCTTGCGTACGGAATACACATTCTTGCTTTCCATCTGGCTATCGGGACGCGCGAAATACACATACTCGAAAATGCAGAAGCGATTGGGTGCTTCGGCAAAGGGGAAAATGCTGCGGATGCCATCGCCATCGATGCTGACCATCTCGCCCGGTGCGACATCGCGCACATATTCAGCCCCAATAATATCCAGCGCGCAGGTCTCGGAAGCAAGAATATAGGCATCTCCCAGCTTGCCCAGCACAAGTGGCCGGACGCCATTGGGATCCCGTACGCCGATCAGCCCCGTGGGTGAAAGGATGACGAGCGAATAGGCGCCCTCGACCTGCTTCAGCGCCTCGATCAGCCGGTCTTCTACCGTTGGGGCACCTGAGAGGGCAACCAGATGGACAATCACCTCTGTATCGGAACTGGAGGCAAAAAGTGATCCGCGACCAATCAGCTCCTGCCGCAAGGTCAGGGAGTTGGTGATATTGCCGTTATGCGCCAGCGCAAAGCCGCCAAGCGCAAGGTCTGCGTAAAAGGGCTGCACGTTACGCAAAAGGGTCGCACCGCTGGTTGCATAGCGGTTGTGGCCGATGGCGCTGTCGCCTTTTAGCGTATCAATGACTTCGCTAGAGCTGAAATTATCGCCCACCAGCCCAAGTGCGCGGTGCGAGGAGAAGACGCCATCCGCGCAGGCGACAATGCCCGCCGCTTCCTGACCACGATGTTGCAGGGCGTGCAGCCCCAGTGCCGTGTGTGCAGCGGCATCTGGCGAACCAAAGATACCAAAAACGCCGCATTCATCATTGAATTTATCGAACATAGGACAGAGAACCGATCGGGGTAAGGGGCTGGCCAGGGCATTCGGGCGATTATCTAGCAGGTTG
>JAUIBB010000153.1 GCA_030427685.1 Alphaproteobacteria bacterium | reverse complement strand
AAGAGCCGCCTGAATGTTAGTGCTGATATGCAATTCACCTTGAGGGACTAGACGTTTCCAGATGCCCGGAGCATGCATGATGAATCTGGGCACATCTGTGCGAACGAGTGCATGGTAGTGTAGGTTGCTGTTAAGATGCTCGGGAAAAGCTATGAAGAAGGTTCGCTCCTGAGCCGGGCGTTTATTAAAATGTTTGCCTAGAAGTTTGCGGTCTAAAATACAGTGGAATCGTCTTAAGGCAGTTCTGCCTGATTGCAATGATGCCTCTGCATTAAAATTAAACGTGACGAAGAGTCCGAAGCCATCAAGCCTTGAAAGCCAGCTTGAAAGCTCTTGTACCAGCAGTTTGCGCTGCTGGTACGAGAGTGTTGTGTTTTCCATTTAAGCAAAAGCCCCGCTAGTGCCTATGATGACAGGTAAATGACCCCCAGTGAGGTAGGGCACTGCATTGTGAACATTTATTGGTTCGTCGAGGCGTATCCGGCAGTTATCGTATGGGTTGCCGCAGACAATCTGACGTAGGTTAAACTGTTTATTATTTGCATCAAGTTCTAGCAGTAAATACCTTTCGGTCTTAGAGCCATTGATCTCATTCCAGTCGATTTGATATGCTTCACGTGGGATAAAAAGCTTGGCATCTGTGGGATTGAAGAGATTAGGCATCGCGACCTCCTTGTGGGAACTGGACTTTACATGTCTGGAGGTAGGCTTCGATCTCGTCTCGGCGATACCTGACGGAGCGGCCAAACTTATGGTATGGCAGCCCGGTCTGTTGGAGGCGGTCTTTTTGCAGTTTTTTTATGGAAACATTGAGAAGCTGGGCTACCTGCTTCTCACAGAGGAAAATCTTATTTTTCATTGTTTTACCGTTCTTTATTGTTTTTGTAAAGACGTGCGCAGCGGTTGACCGGTTCGGTCCTGCTGGTTGTTCACGGTAAAATCATAATAAAAATAACCAAAGCGACGCTGGCGCGTCAGCCACTCGCCATGAGTAGCCATCGCGTAGTTTAACAGTTGCCAACTATCTGTAAAGTATAAAATACACTAGTAGTAAAGGAAGGCGGCAACGTACTGAATATAGCTTGCTTTCTGACAGTGCTATAGGTTGCCCTGATTCTACCTTTTTATAGCCTTTTTTATTTGGCTTGGGCTGCCTCTGCTTTTTGGCTGGGCGTGTGTTAATTTGTTGATTTTTAGTTATAATTGCTGGTTGCGGGGGCAGGATTTGAACCTGCGACCTTCAGGTTATGAGCCTGACGAGCTACCGGGCTGCTCCACCCCGCGTCACGAGTAAAATCAGTACGTCTTCTGTACGAAAGGATGCCTTATGTAGCTCATTCTTCCCGGCTATGCAAGCGTTTCTCCTGCTTTTTGGGCAGAAGGTGGCAATGCTGCGGTTTCGCCGGGTCATAGATCACCTGTACGGGGTCGCCGGGCTCATATTTCAGGATGGCGCTGTAGGGGCATTCGGCATCGGCGCGGACGCTGCCGTGACCCTCGACATCAAACCCATAGACAATATGCATGCGTGCTTTTTTGGGATCGTGGTGCAGCTGCGGTCGTGCACTGACGATGTGTCCATCGGTGATGACACCATTTTGGTTGAGAAAGCGGATCAGGCGGTAGCGTTTCAGTGCCTTGATCAACAGGACACCAAACAAGGCGGGCAGGGTGATCCAGAAGAACCAGCCGCCGGTATAGGCTTCGTTATTGGCGAGGCCAATGAAGGCAAGGCTGAGGATAATCAGGAAGATCAGCGCGTGCAGCATCAGCTGGTTGAAACTGTATTTAACCTCGGCGGCTTTGCGCTCTTCCTGCGTTTTGGCGCCGCTGCGGATCTCGTAGGTCTCGGAGAGGCCGATGACGACGATACCGCCCAGAATCAACAGGCCGGAGAGGCCGATATTCTCGATCGCCGGTTCTTCCCAGCGAAAGGCAATTTTGATGGCCATGACCAAGCCGGGTGTCATGATTAGCCAACTAAGCCATCGCGGCATATTCCCACCACCTTTTTGTTATCGCGCCCGACCGGTTATCCTTTTTTGGTCTGGATGCGGATTTCCACACGCCGGTTGAGCGCGCGCCCTTCTGGATTGTCGCTGCCATCCGTATGGGTGTTTGGCGCAACCGGGCGATGCTCACCGTAGCCATATCCTACCATAAGCTGCGCCGGAATGCTCTCATATTCCATCAGCCAGCGGATAACGGAAAGCGCGCGCTTCTCGGAGAGCTTCTGGTTATAGTCCGAAGTGCCCTTGCTGTCAGTGTGGCCGTCGACATAAATGGCGTCACCGCCACGGGTGCGGATGACATGGGCGATTTTGGCCAGCGTCTGAGCGGATTCCGGGCGGATATCGGTGCTGTTGAAGTCGAACAGGACGTCGCCGCCGATATTGACAATGATCTGGTCTTTCTCCTGGCGGGCGTTCAGTTCTTTCAGCACTTCGCCGGTGTCGGAGAAGCTGTATTTGGATTTGTGCTCGGTGCGCCAGTTGGTGTTGATGTCGGTGTTGCTCTCGATGCGCACGCCATTGCCACGCGTGTCGATGATG
>JAUIBB010000045.1 GCA_030427685.1 Alphaproteobacteria bacterium | reverse complement strand
CGACAACTTTTACAGGGCGATAGACCATCAGCATTGCGGTGATGAACGAGAAAAAGGCGCCCGGCGTGGTGCCACCATGAATGACTTTAAATCCACCATACCAGATGATCGCCGCGATGGCGATGCCACCGAGCAGTTCCATGATCGGCCCAGAGGCAGATTGGACGCGTGAGGCTTTGTAGTAAAGCCGAAACAGGGAGAAGATACTGTCGCGCGCACGCGCGGACTCGAAATCTTCGCGCATATAGGCTTTCACCACCCGCACGCCCTGAAAGGTGTCGTCCAGCTGTGCGGTGAAATCGGCGAGCTGCGACTGCGTGGAGTCTGCAATTTTGCGCATGCGGCGCCCCAGCCGAATGATCGGCAGTACGGCAAAGACCAGAATGCCAAGGGCGACGGCCGACATGGCCATGCTCTGCCAGAGCATGACCCCAATCAAAAACAACAGGGTCAGGAGTTCTTTGATGACACCAGTGACCACCTGACTGACCGACTGGCGCATTAACATGATGTCGTTTGTCATTCGCGAGATCAACCGTCCGGAAGACTGATCGTGGAATAGGCTGATGTCCGAATGCATGAGGTGTGAAAACAAGTCGGACTGCATGTCCGAGACAACGCGCTGGCCAACATATTTGAGGGCAAGCGACTGGCCATAATCCCCCACCGCATTCACAATCGCCATGATCACCAGCACGATAGGAAGCAGCATCAGGTAGGTCTGGTTTTTGTGCACGAAGATATCATCCAGCACCGGTTGCATCAGGTAGGCCTGGCTGGCAGCAGAAAGGGCCACAGCAACCATGCCGATCGCCGCGATTACCAATACTTTACGGTAGCGCCAGACATAGGTTTTCAGCAGGCGTTTATAGAGCGAGAACGCTGGGCTGGTCAGTGCAATAGCCATCAGTTCCCCGCGATTGTCATACGTGGCACGGCCAATGTCGGGACATTGACTCCGTAGCGGAATTCAAGGTCGTTCGCGGCTACCAGTGTGCGGAAAATATCGCGCAGGTTGCCGGCGATGGTAACCTCGCTCACCGGATAGGCGCGCTGGCCACCTTCAATCCAGAATCCACTGGCGCCGACCGAGTAATCGCCGGTGATGAGGTTGGTGCCGTGGCCGATGGTTTCGGTGACATAAAATCCGTCGCCAAGGCTGGCGAAGAGTTCTTCCGGCGTTTGGGTGCCGCCATGCAGGTAGAGGTTGCTGGTCGAAGGGTGCGGTGCACTGGAAAGCCCCCGCGAGGCATGGCCGGTTGTGGTGAGGCCCAGCTGGTTGGCCGAGCGTGTGTCGAGAATCCAGGAGGTCAGCACGCCATTGGCGATAAAGTCGCGGGCATTTCCTGCAATCCCTTCCACATCGAAGGGGCGCGAGCCGAGGCCGCCATCGCGTAGCGGGTCATCGGTAACGGTGAGGTGGTCGGCAAAGACGGCGCTGCCCAGCGCATCTTTCAGAAAGCTGGTGCCGCGCGCGATCGCTCCGCCCGAGATGGCGCCGGCAAAGGCCGAGAGTAGTTGGCGTCCGGTGCGCGGTTCAAAATATACCACGGCGGTTTGTGAAGGAAGTTTGCGTGGCGTGAGCTTTGCGATGGCGCGCTCTGCCGCGTTCTGGCCAATCGTGGCTGCCCCCGGAAGGCCCCGGTAATGGGTCGTCATGGCGTAATCGTAGTCACGCTGCATCTGGTCGCCGCTTCCGGCAATCAGTGAGGCAGAGATGCTGTAGCGCGATGTGGCATATTCACCGTGGAAGCCGTGGCTGGTAACCAGTGCTACGCGATGCTCGCCTGCGCTTGCATCGGCACCGCTGCTATTGGTAATGCCATGGATTGCACGGCCTGCATCTTCTGCTTCACGGGCGAGGGTTTGTAGCTGCGCCATCTCGGGCAGGGTATCGTCGTGAATGTCGGGTGTGGTCCAGTTTTTAGCCAGCTGGTCGGCGGAGGCGAGCCCGGCATGGGCATCCTCTGGCGCTGCACGGGCAATGGCGACCGCCTGTTCAGCCATGGCGTGAATGGCATCTGCCGTCAGGACGCTGGTCGAAAGGGTGGCCGTGCTCTGGCCAACAAAGACACGCAGGCCGATGCCGGTGGATTCTGCGCGTTCGATGGTTTCCGGCGCACCATTACGGATGCCGGCATTGATGTCGGTAGCGGCGATGGCCAGCGCATCGCTGGTACTGGCACCGGCTTTTTGTGCGGCCTCGACGACGCGTGCCGCCAGGGCGAGTAGGCTGTCGTTATGCATTATTCCCACCGTTAATATAAAGATGGTAGAGCGCCACTGCCGCTGCGTTGCTGACGTTGAGGCTTTCCATTTTGGAGCCCATCGGCAGCCGCACGCGTTCGTCGCACATATCGGCGGTGAGGCGGCGCATGCCTTTGCCCTCTGCGCCGAGGACGATGACGGTTTTGGGGCTGAATTTCACGTCGGTCAGCTGCTTTTTGGATTCACCCTCAAGGCCGATGATCCACCAGCCGGCGTCCTTCAGCTCGCGCATGGCGTTGGCGAGGTTGGTGACCACCACGCGGGGAATCACATCCAGCGCGCCGCTGGCGGCTTTGGCCATGGTCGCGGTTTCCGGGGCGCTATGGTCTTTGGGCAGGATCACCGCCACCGCGTCATAGGCCGCGGCAGAGCGCAAAATCGCCCCCACATTGTGTGGGTCGCTGACCTGATCGAGGATCACCAGCGTGCCGCTGGCCGCATGAATGACATCTTCGAGCGTGTAGGGCTCAAGTGGCTGCACTTCCGCCCCGATGCCCTGATGCACTGATTCCGCGCCGAGGATGCGGTCGATCTCGCGGCCATCCATCACGTGAGGGGTGGGGAGGTGTTTGCGTGGCAAGGTCAGCTTTTCCGCCGCGCCGGCGCTGGCGACAATGCGCAGTACGCTACGCTCAGGGTTGGCCAGTGCGGCATTCACCGCATGCCAGCCATAGACCCAGAACCCGCCGCCTTGCGGTGCGCGATCCTTTTTGTCTCTGCTGTTTTGTGCCGTATTGCGCCCCCCTGCCTTGGGCAGGTGCGCACGGTTGCTGTGACGGTGTTTTGGTGCCATGCGGCAGACTTAGCCCAGCCCGTGCATGAGTTCCAGCGAAACCTTAGCTTTTGATCGACTAATGGGAGATTTGTTGTTCTGGCGCAGCACGCTCTTTGAAAGGTATCCCAACATCAGCCTGTTGACTACGGGCGTTTTCTACGAGCGTTCTCATCTCATTGATTTGTGCGACTGAGGTGGGAATACCTTTTTCGGCGCGGGCATAGATCTCGCTGCGCTCAACATAGGAGGTTCTACCAAGCGCGGTTACCTGCTCTGGTGAGAAGGTAACTTTATGGTGACATCTTCCTAAGGTAATGGACTCCTCCTTCGGAGTATGGCCCATCTCGTCTCTCTGGTTAAACTCACGACACTCTTTCCAGAATTTTTTATCCATGCGCATATAGCGCTTTTGTTCGTGCTTTGTCAGCTCAAACGCCTCGTCATAGCCTTTCAGTTTAAGCAGGGCGCGCATTGCTTTTTCTTCTGTAGCGAAGGCGTCGGTTGTTTCTGGTTTGCCGTGACGATGTCCCATTTGTATACGAGCTCCTTATTTTGATTCGTTAAAAAATTAACACATAAATTTTTAGTTTCAATAAATTTTTATGTTTTTGTCCGTAAGAGTGATCTAGGCTCCCTGAATCTATAGAGGAGTACCCCATGACCCGAACCGCCCGTATTGAGCGTAAGACGAAAGAGACCAGCATTGCGGTGGAGGTGAACCTCGACGGGACGGGCAAATACGCGATTTCGACGGGGATCGGGTTTTTTGACCATATGCTGGAGCAGCTGTCGCGCCACAGTTTGATTGACATCACGGTCGATGTGACGGGTGATCTGCATATCGACTCGCACCATACGACGGAAGATACCGCGCTGGCGCTGGGCAAGGCGATGTCCGATGCGCTGGGCGACCGCGCAGGCATCACACGTTACGGCTCGGCGCTCAGCCCGATGGATGAAACACTGACACGCGTGGCGCTCGACCTTTCGGGCCGCCCGTATGTGGTGTGGAACGTCGCCTTCACCACCCCCAAACTCGGCGAGTGGGAGAGCGAAATGGTGCGCGAGTGGTTTATTGCCTTCGCCAACCAGCTGGGCGCGAACCTCCATGTCGAGATGCTCTATGGCGTCAACAACCACCATATCGTCGAGAGCTGCTTCAAGGGCCTCGCCCGCTCGCTGCGCGAGGCCGTGACGGTCGATCCGCGCAAGTCCGGCGCGGTGCCGTCGACCAAGGGCGTGTTGACGCAAAGCTAGTGGTGAACCGCATCTAAAGGAAATGACGATGGGCAATAAAATCTTCACGGCGCATGAAAATCCGGCGATTGCAGAGCCTTCAGAGCGTGTGGAGCTGGTGCGTGAAGGGTTCTCGTATCTGGCGATGCTGTTTCCGGCGCTCTGGTTCCTTGTCCATCGGCTATGGATCGAGACGCTGGCCTATCTGCTGCTGGCCGGAGGCGTGCTGGAGCTGGCGCGTTATTTCCAATTCCCCGTACTAACCGTGGCGTTGCTGGGGCTCTTTCTGCAAGTGATGGCGGGTTCGTTCGCCTTTGATCTTCGGCGGGCTGCGCTGGCGCGGCGTGGCTATGCGCTGCGCGGCGTGGTGGTGGCCGAGACCGCGCTCAATGCCCAACGCCGTTATTTCGACCATATCGCATGAGCCGTGTTGCCATCATTGATTGTGGCGCTGGAAACCTGCACTCCGTCCACAAAGCATTTGCCAGCCAATTGCCAGAGGCGGCCGCCCTCTCTTGCGTGACGGAGGCTTCGGCGTTGGATGGGGCAACGCATATTGTCCTGCCCGGCGTGGGCGCGTTTGGCGATTGTATGCAAGGGTTGAATGCGCTGCCCGGCATGCGTGATGCCCTTGAGTTGGCGGTGTTGGATCGGGGCATCCCATTCCTTGGAATTTGCGTGGGGATGCAGATGCTCTTTACCCGTGGTCATGAATTTGGCGCGCATGCGGGGCTAGGCTGGTTTGAGGGCGAGGTCACTAAACTTGAGCCGGCAGATCCGGCATTGCGCATTCCCCATATGGGCTGGAACCAGCTTCGACTGTCTCCTGCAGCAAAGGCGGGGATAGCACAAGAAAAGGGACATTTGCCGCATTCTGTATTACACTCTATTCAGGACGGTGATTTCGCCTATTTCGTTCACTCCTACGCTGCGACCGGTTGTAATCCCGCAGAAGTCCTGGCAACGGTTGACTATGGGGGCGATGTTGTGGCACTTATCGGGCGCAAAAATATCGTGGCGGCACAGTTCCACCCAGAAAAAAGCCAAAGCGTTGGCTTACGGCTGATTCGTAATTTTTTAGAGATGTAGTTATGGCATTGGCATCGGAGAAATCCTCTCACCAACTGGTTGTTGAGAAAAAAACCGCGTTGAATGACGCCGAGTTGGGGCAGCTTGTCACCGCAACGGAGGATGCCATTCGCGATGGGATCGGCTTCAACTGGTTGACCCCACCGCTGCCCGAGACGCTGGAGAGCTACTGGCGCGGGGCGCTGATGGTGCCCACGCGCAGCCTGTTCATTGCTAAGCTCGACAATGTGATTGCCGGGGCGATCCAGCTGGTGCGGCCTAGCAAAGCGAAAGAAACATCGGCCTTTGCCGCAACAATCGAAGCGCATTTCGTTGCCCCTTGGGCGCGCGGTCACGGGCTGGCACTACAACTGCTGGATGCGGCTGAGCGCGAGGCTGCCAAAGAAGGGTTTTCGGTCATCAACCTCTCCGTGCGTGAGACGCAGGAGCGTGCGCTGACGATTTATCGCGACCACGGCTATATTGAGTGGGGCATTATGCCTTACTATGAGTACGTGAATGCAAGCATGGTGTCGGGCCACTTCCTCTACAAAAAGCTCGAGCCGATCTCCAACCTGATTTAACCCATCGTCGTCTTTGAGCGTTGCTTGCCGTGCAGGCAGCGCTACGAAGGGAGTAACCATGCGCCTTTATCCTGCGATTGACCTCAAAGATGGCCAGTGTGTGCGCCTGTTCAAAGGCGATATGAACGCAGCGACGGTCTATAGCGATGATGCGGCGGCGCAGGCGCGTCGGTTCGAGGCTGCCGGCTTCGATTACCTGCATGTAGTGGACCTCAACGGTGCTGTGAGTGGGGTGCTGACCAATCAGCCTGTTATCCAAACGATTCTCGATCAGGTGGCGGTGCCGGTTCAACTGGGCGGTGGTATTCGTGACATGGCGGCGATTGATCGCTGGTTGGGCATGGGTGTTGCGCGGGTGATTCTGGGTACGGTGGCGGTGAAAGACCCGGCGCTGGTAAAAGCCGCGGCAAAAAAATACCCCGGACAGGTGGTGGTCGGGATTGATGCGCGCGCCGGGATGGTGGCGGTAGAGGGCTGGGTTGAAGCCTCGACCGTGAAAGCTGTCGCGCTGGCGCAGTTGTTTGAGGATGCTGGGGTGGCGGCGATTGTGTATACAGATATTGCGCGTGATGGAACGCTCAGCGGCCCCAACCTTGATGAGACGGCGGCGCTGGCGGAAGCGGTTTCGATTCCGGTAATTCTCTCGGGCGGCATTGGCACGCTGGCGGATCTCGAGGCGGTGAAGGCACGCGCGGTACCGGGTATCGAGGGCATCATCATTGGCCGTGCCCTTTATGAAAATACCATCCAGCCCTACGATGCGCTGGCTATGATGCAGGACTAATATGGCATTCCCCATACGCATCATCCCTTGTTTAGATATTATGGATGGCCGCGTGGTCAAGGGCGTCAATTTTGTCGATCTGGTTGATGCGGGTGATCCGGTAGCGCAGGCGAAGCTCTACGATGCACACGGGGCAGATGAGTTGTGCTTCCTCGACATCACCGCCACTTCCGATGAGCGTGCCATTCTGTGTGACACGGTCGATCGCGTTGCCAGCCAGTGCTTTATGCCCCTTACCGTAGGCGGTGGGGTGCGTGCGCTGGAGGATATTCACGCCCTGCTACGCGCCGGGGCAGACAAGGTGGCCATTAATTCGGCAGCGATCGCGCGACCGGAGTTCGTGGGCGAAGCCTCGGCGAAATTTGGCACGCAATGCATTGTGGCGGCGATTGATGCTAAATCGGTCGGTGATGGAAAGTGGGAGTTGTTTACCCATGGTGGCCGCCGCGCGACCGGGGTAGATGCCGTCGAGTGGGCGGTGCAGATGGAAGCGCTCGGGGCGGGGGAATTGCTGGTGACGTCGATGGATCGTGATGGCACCAAGGACGGCTATGACACCGCATTGATTGCGCAGATTTCGCGTCGGGTGCGGTTGCCTGTCATTGCCTCTGGGGGTGTTGGCACGCTGGAAGATTTTGTAGCGGGCGCGCGCGCGGGCGCAACGGGCTTGCTGGCTGCCAGCGTCTTCCATTTCGGGAAATTTACCATACCGCAGGTGAAAGAGGCTTTATCCCACGCGGGGATTGCAGTAAGGGTAACGCATGAGCCAGTTTGAATTTCTTGATACGCTCGCGGCGATGATTGTGGCGCGCGAGGGTGCCGACCCCAAAGAGTCACATGTTGCGAAGATGCTGAAGCGCAGCACGGCACGCGTTGCCAAAAAGGTGGGTGAAGAAGGGGTGGAAGTTGCCATCGCCGCCACGCAGGGCATTCGCGAAGAGATCGTTGCCGAATCGGCTGACCTGCTGTTTCACCTGCTAATTCTCTGGCATAAAGAGGGTGTGACGCCTGCCGACATTCAGGTAGAATTCAAGCGCCGCGAAGGTGTCAGCGGCATTACCGAAAAACAATCCAGACCTGAGGAGTAACCGTGTCCGATATCCTGAGCGCTCTCGATATTAAATTTTCCAAGACGTTCAAAACCGAAGCGCAAAAAAAAGACTTCAATGCAATGATTGCCCAGCTGCGCGAGAATCTTCAGCCGATTGAGGCAAATTTTGCAGAGGATACTCTCTATCCCACCATGCTCACGATGCTGGTGAAAGATAAGCTGCTGAAAATAAAAAAAGGCGAGCCATGCGAGGTGCCGACGACTGAAATGCTGCAGGGCATGTTCCAGAGCCCTTTCCAGCGTGCCCTGGCTGAAAAAAGCCAGAACCCAATCCGCTCTTCATCCATTGTTTAGAGGTTTTTATGCTCGACCAACCTGCACTCGATCTTCTGTTCAACGCTGCGCGCACGCATAGTCACTGGCAGGATAAGCCGGTTGAGGAGGCGGTGCTGCGGCAGGTTTATGACCTGACTAAAATGGCGCCGACTTCGGCCAACTGCCAGCCGCTTCGGGTGGTATATGTTACCAGCAGTGAGGCAAAAGCGAAGCTGAAGCCCTGCCTCGCCGAGGGCAATGTCGAGAAGACCATGGCTGCGCCGGTGACGGCCATTCTGGGGATGGATATGGCATTCTATGACCATCTGCCAGAGCTGTTCCCCCATGCCGATGCCAAAAGCTGGTTCACCGGGAATGAGGCGCTGATCGAGGCAACGGCGTTCCGCAATTCCTCTCTTCAGGGCGGGTATTTTATACTCGCAGCACGTGCGCTGGGGCTTGATTGTGGGCCGATGTCTGGCTTCGATAATGCGAAGCTGGATGCCGCTTTTTTTGCCGGGACAACGGTGAAGTCTAACTTCATCTGCAACCTTGGATATGGCGATGCGAGCAAGCTCTTTCCACGCTCGCCGCGTCCGGATTTCGCTAAGTTTGCGGCAATTGTTTAGTCGCAGGTTGGTCGCATAGTGGAGGCGCAGCATGGCCTATGATTCTGATAATATTTTTGCGAAAATCCTGCGGGGAGAGATTCCGTGCAAGGCCGTTTATGAAGACAGCTACGCATTGGCATTTCATGACATCGCCCCGGCGGCGCCAGTACATGTGCTGGTGATTCCGAAGGGGGCATTTACCTCCTTCGCAGATTTTATGGCACGCGCCGCAGCAGATGAGGTGCAGGGCTTCTTCGCGGCGGTTGCAAAGGTCGCCGCGCAGGAAAATGGCA
The DNA here is from genome assembly GCA_030427685.1 of Alphaproteobacteria bacterium. Lineage (GTDB taxonomy): Bacteria > Pseudomonadota > Alphaproteobacteria > Rickettsiales > UBA3002 > QFOX01. Next base: position 4,019 of record JAUIBB010000045.1, on the reverse strand, counting down.
CGGCAGATTTCCGCCTTATCAGCAATAATGGGGCAGAGGCCGGGCAGACTGTGCCACATTTCCATGTGCATATCCTTGCCGGGAAGCCCATGGGCCACCTGCTGGCCGATTAATTGCCACTGTCATTAAAACGTCATCTTCTTATGGTTTAATACTCCAGATGAAGGAGTAAGTGGATGACCCAGAAATATGTGTTTTCCTCCCCCGGTATGGAGTTCGACGCGAGTATTGAGTGCCATTTCCCCGGTGCATTGGAGTATACCGGCAATGTTGGTAGCGCAGCCCATATCGAGGCCAAAGGTGCGGTGACAATCGATGGGAATATCGGCGAGGATGCTAAGATCGTCGCCTTTGGGCCGGTGACGATTCATGGGAATATCGGCAAAGGCGCACGGATTATTGCTTATGGGCCGATGCAGATTAAGGGCCGGGTTGGCGAAGGGGCATTGCTTGCCTGTACAGACGCGATGCAGCTCCATGGGCGCATCGACAAACAGGTTCAACGCATTTGCCAGCACTATCAGCACCGTGAAGGGTTTGATCTCTACCCTCAGCCGATGGATAATTCGCAGATTCCCGTCGTTCGGCTCGCAGAGGGTGGGCACTCGGACACAGGGCTCGATGGGTTTGAAACGGCGCTGCAACAGGCCGTTGCCCGACAAGACCAATACCGTGCGGATAAAGCCGCGCGGCATCAGGAACAGGGCGAAGAAAAGAAGTTACAGGCTGAGCGGATTGGTGCCGCCATCGCAACCATGGGCCGTGGGTTTATGTAGCAGCCTTGCAGTTTCAAAAAGCGGTAGCCCGACGACGTTACTGTACGACCCCGAAATGAATGGAATGAAGGTAGCGGCACGGCCTTGAATGCCGTAGCCCCCGGCTTTTCCTCGCCACTCATCGCTGGCGATATAGGCGTCGAGCATGGCAGGGGTGAGGTGGCTGAATTTCACGATAGTGGCCACGGTTTTGTGTCGCAATGCACCCGCAGCATCAATGACGCAGACGGCGGTTAATACCCGATGCCGGCGACCCGAAAGCAGGGTGAGGCAGTTGCGTGCAGTAGTGGCATCCTCGGCCTTGGGTAGGATACGGCGCCCCAGGGTGACGGTGGTATCGGCCGCAAGCACTGTGTGTCCGGGATGGAGGGCGGCGATGGTCTTTGCTTTTGTGCAGGCAATACGCCGGACATAATCGGCCGGTAACTCACGCGGGGCGGGTGTTTCGTCAATTTCAGCGGGGTGAATGGCCGAGGGGGCCAGCCCGAGTTGCGCCAGAAGCTGGACACGCCGAGGCGATGCCGAGGCGAGGATGAAGTCGCCCACCGCGGCAGGCATTATTTTTCCCGGAATTTAATACGACCCTTGGACAGGTCATAGGGGGTCATCTCGACCGTGACTTTATCGCCAGCCAGTACGCGAATGCGGTTTTTGCGCATCGAGCCGGAGGCGTGTGCAAGCACTTCGTGGCCGTTCTCCAGTATCACCCGAAACATGGTGTTAGGGAGGACTTCCGCGACGACGCCTTTGAATTCAAGTAGTTCTTCTTTTGCCATGGCGCGGCTTATAGCATGTCCGGTGCGGTATGCAAGGGTTAGCTGCATGTTGTTGCGAATCAGCGGGGAGACAGAAGCATCCCGGTGCCTGCGAGGGGGCAAGTTACCGCTTTATCCGGGTTACTTGATGTGCAGTACGCAGATGAGCGTAAACAGGCGGCGCGCGGTGGCAAAATCCATCTGCAACGTGTCTTTTAGTTGTGCCTGCAACAGCTCGGAGCCTTCGTTATGGACAGAGCGCCGGGCCATGTCGAGGGTCTGGAGCCGGTCACCGGGGGCGTGCTTGATGGCCTCGTAATAGTTCTCACACATCAGGAAATAATCTTTGATGGTGCCCCGGAACGGGTGCAGCGCGAGGGTGATATCGTGGCTCGCGGCGTGCGTATCCGTAAAGCGTAGGGTCAGCCGGTTGTCGCGTACGCTGATAAACAGGTCGAGCGGTGCGGTAAGGGAGGGGGCGGCAAGCAGGGAAACCTCGTTGCTGTGCACAAGGTCAACCAGCGCCACGCGGCGTTCATGCTCGACTTCGGCGCTGCGGCGGGTGATGCTGGCATCGTCGAGGGTGACGTTGGTGATGGTGGGGTTCATGTCCGGCACCGCAGGCTGAGCGCGTGGGCGGGCAGCCCTTCGGCATCGGCCAGTGTGGCGGCGGGGGCGATCAGCGGCTGTACGGCCTCGGCAGGGCCTCCCATGATGCTGCTACGCACGAGGAAGTCAAACACCGAGAGGCCCGATGAAAAGCGCGCTGCGCGGGAGGTCGGCAGCACATGCGAAGGGCCGGCGATGTAGTCTCCGAAGGCTTCCGGGATCTGGCGTCCAAGGAAGATTGCACCGCTATAGCGTACGCGTGCGGCAATGCGGTCGGGATCATCAATGGCGAGTTCCAGATGTTCTGGTGCGATGAGGTCAATGGCAGGAATGGCCTGCTCCCAGTCATTGACCAGTATCACCATGCCGTGGTCGCGCCACGATGCGCTCGCAATCCCGCGCTTAGGAAGGGCTTTGAGCGCCTGTTCGATGGCTGCTTCCACCTGCGTAGCGAAGTGTGCATCGTTGGTGATGAGGATTGCTTGTGCGCTTTCATCATGCTCGGCCTGACTCAGCAGGTCGGCGGCGATGGTGTGTGGATCGTTCTGGTTGTCCGCCACCACGAGGATTTCAGACGGGCCGGTGATGGTGTCGATGCCGACAATTCCGAAGACCTGACGCTTGGCCTCGGCCACATACTGATTGCCGGGGCCGACGATTTTATCGACCGCTGGGATGGTATCGGTGCCATAGGCCAGCGCCGCTACAGCCTGCGCGCCGCCCACGCGGTATATTTCATCGATGCCTGCAATTTGGGCGGCGGCGAAGACCGCTGGGTTGATGGTGCCATCTGGTGTTGGGACGACCATGGCGATGCGGCGCACGCCAGCTACTTGCGCGAGGATGGCATTCATTAGCACGCTGGATGGATAGCTGGCCTTTCCACCGGGGACATAGAGCCCAACGGCATCGATAGCAGCGTATTTCCAGCCCAGCGTAATGCCGGCTGCGTCGGTATAGCGATGGTCCTCAGGGCGTTGCACCTCGTGATAGGCGCGGATGCGCTGGGCTGCCAGTTCCAGTGCGGTGCGAATGGCGGGTTCGCATTCGTTTGCTGCGGCTTCAATCTCGGCAACGCCCATGCGGAGAGTGGCGGCGGTGGCATCCCAACGATCGAAGCGGGTGGTGTATTCGATGAGTGCGGCATCGCCACGGGTGCGCACATTACGCAGGATATCGCGGACGGTGGTTGAGATATCTGCCCCCTCGCCGTAACGGGTGGCAAGGGTGGTGCGCAGTGTGGTTAAAAAATCTGCTTGCGATGCGTCGAGCTTATGCGGCATGGCTGGCCTCGCGGAGGGCGTTGACCAGTGGGGTGATCTCGGTGCTGCGGGTCTTGTAGGCGCTGCGGTTGACGATCAGGCGGGAAGAGACTTCCATGACCTTCTCAACCTCAACGAGACCGTTGGCCTTCAGGGTTGCACCGGTGCTGACGAGATCGACAATACGTTGCGAAAGGCCGGTGGCCGGTGCCAACTCCATCGCGCCGTTGAGGTGGATACACTCTGCCTGCACACCGCGTTCGGCAAAATAGCGCGCGGTGATATGCGGGTATTTAGTGGCGATGCGCATATGCGTCCATTGTGCCGGCTGATCGGTAGAGGCCAGCGATGCTGGCTCTGCAACGGACAGCCGGCAATGGCCGATTTTCAGATCGAGTGGGGCATAGAGTTCGTCGTAGCTGAATTCCTCCAGCACGTCCGATCCGGCGACACCAAGTTGTGCGGCACCATAGGCCACGAAGGTTGCCACATCAAATGCCCGGACACGGATGATACTAAGCCCGTCGATATTGGTGCTGAATTTGAGCGCCCGGTCGGCCCCGTCGAAAAATCCGGCATCTGGTGTAATGCCGACCTTCGCCAGCAGCGGCCCGAGC
>JAUIBB010000044.1 GCA_030427685.1 Alphaproteobacteria bacterium | reverse complement strand
CGAGCACAAAGCCGGATGTTGTGATCTGGCCGGAAACTGCCTTTTTTAGTGTGATCCACGGCACTTATACCGGCTATGTCTGGCCCTATTCCCGCTGGTTGCTGACGGGCGCTGAAATCGTCGAGGGGCGAGGTGCGTCACTACGGTTGTATAATAGCCTCGCTGCGCTGGATGGTGCGGGGGTAGTAACACAACGCTATGATAAGCATCAGCTGGTACCTTTTGGTGAGTTTGTTCCGCTGCGCAGTGTCTTGCCATTGGCAAAGATTACCCCCGGCACATTAGATTTCTCGCGTGGGGAGGGTGTGCGTAGTTTAAAACTTGAGGGCGTGCCAGCATTCAGCCCATTGATTTGCTACGAGGCCATTTTTCCCTGGATGGCGGTAGATTCGGCGCATCGACCGGAATGGCTGGTGAATGTCACCAATGATGGCTGGTATGGCGACTCGCCAGGGCCATATCAGCACTTCATCATGGCGCAGATGCGTGCGATAGAGCAGGGGCTGCCACTGGTGCGCGCCGCCAACAACGGTATCTCTGCACTGTTCGATCCCTATGGCAGGATTGTGGCGGCAATTCCGTTGAATCACCGTAGCGCACTCGACGTCACCCTGTCCAAGGCGCTGCCGCCAACAATTTATGCAAAACTTGGTGAAAAATTAACAATTGGGATGCTGATTTTTATATGGTTTCTTACCTTCGCCGCACATGTTCGCTTGCGGAAATAAAGGAATCATTAATTTCCTTGCACTCCCCCAACATAGGCGCTAGATTTACATACATAGGTTGTATTAATCCTCTTCACTTCAATTAAAATAGACTATGAGCACTCCCCATCCTGTTGATGTTTATGTAGGTCGCCGTCTTCGGTTGAAGCGCACCATTCTCGGTATGAGCCAGGAAGCCGTTGGTAAGCAAATCGGCGTGACCTTCCAGCAAATCCAGAAATATGAGCGCGGTATTAACCGTATGGGGGCCAGCCGCCTGTATGATTTTGCGCGCGCCCTGGGTGTTCAGATCGCTTACTTTTTCGAAGGTTACGGCGACTATGCGTTGGATGAGGGGGGCAATGCCCTCGGCATGAGTGAGCCGGAAGCTGCAAAATTCGAGAATGAGAAGATCAATAACCGCGAGACACTGGAAGTAATGCGCGCCTATTACCGCATCAAGAACCCGGCGCTGCGGAAGCGTGTGGTGGATCTTATCAAGGCCATGGCTGCGGAAGACCATGACGATGCATCACCTCGTGCAAAGCCTGCTACGCAGGCAATGTAGTCAGCAGATAAAAATCCACTCTATGCTTGACCTTTCCTAAAAATCCCCCCACAACCGCATCCATTGGTGGGCATTTATTGCTTGGCGGCCACCCCTTTTTCGGACATCCGAAACCGGCCTAAGCGGAATAGAAGTTGGTCGCCTGCCATCCCCACCCATATAAAACGATACGAGGGAGAGAGCGGTGAACGCAACACAGAACAGCATGCCACAAAACTATACTTTTACCAGCGAGTCGGTGTCGGAAGGCCATCCCGACAAAATCTGCGATCAGATCTCTGATGCGATTGTGGATGCATGCCTGACGGAAAATCCGGAAGCGCGTTGTGCCATTGAAACGCTCACTGCCACCAATCAGGTTGTTATTGCCGGGGAATACCGCGATGCCGATGCGATTGATAAAAACCGGATGGAAGAAATTGTCCGTCAGGTGACCCGTGATATTGGCTATGCACAAGCAGGGTTTGATTGGCAGAAGCTGAAGGTTGCTAACTTCACGCACCAGCAATCGACGGATATTGCCCAAGGGGTTGATTCCGGAGAGAACAAAGACGAAGGCGCCGGGGATCAGGGGATTATGTTCGGGTTCGCTTGCCGCGAGACGCCAGAGCTAATGCCTGCGACCCTGCATTATTCGCACCGCATTCTGCAAACGCTGTCGGAGGGCCGCCGCTCAGGAAAATTTGCCGGATTGCAGCCGGATGCCAAAAGTCAGGTGAGCCTGGAATATCGCAATGGTGTGCCAGTACGCGCCACGTCGGTTGTTGTTTCTACGCAGCACTCAGCAGACATGAAGCAGTCCGATATTCGTGATCTGGTACAGGGAGTGGTAGCATCAATCCTTCCAGAAGGCTGGATGCCGCCTGAAGACCAGCTCTTTGTAAACCCTACCGGCCAATTCATCATTGGTGGCCCGGATGGTGATGCCGGGCTGACAGGGCGTAAAATTATCGTGGATACGTATGGTGGTGCGGCGCCGCATGGTGGTGGCGCATTCTCTGGCAAGGATCCAACCAAGGTCGATCGTTCTGCTGCCTATGTGTCACGCTATCTTGCGAAAAACGTGGTGGCTGCCGGTATCTCTGATCGCTGTACCATCCAGCTTTCGTATGCAATCGGTGTGTCGCGTCCGATGTCATTTTACGTCAACACGCATGGTGCACAAGATGTAGATCATGTGAAGTTGGCGAACCTGCTACAGGAGATGGTGGATCTGACGCCGCGTGGTATCCGCACGCACCTTAAGCTGAACCGCCCTATTTACCAGCCCACGGCCAGCTATGGCCACTTCGGGCGTGAGCCAGGTGCAAACGGCACGTTTAGCTGGGAAAAACTTGATCTTGTGGAGACCCTCCGTCGTGAATTCGGAATCAGCGCTGCAGCCTAACGACACGGGGTGTCATGCAGACAAGGGAAGCAGGGGGGCAAAACCATTGCTCAACAGCTTTGGCCGGGTGCATGGACGTCCGCTGCGCCCTTACCAGCAGCAGCTGGTGGCAGAGCTATTGCCGAAGCTTCAGCCTGATCTTGCTGATCCACTCAAGGGTGTAGACGGTCCGGTCGCGCTTGAAATTGGGTTCGGTGGGGGTGAGCACCTAGTTGCACAAGCAGCGCATGCGCCAGCAACCACCTTTTTCGGGTGTGAGCCCTTCATGAATGGCGTCGCGAAGTGCCTCGCCAGCATTGACCGTGGGCGGCTGACAAACATTCGGCTGTTTACGCGCGATGCGCGCAAGTTACTGCTGGCGTTGCCAGATAACAGTCTTGATACGGTCTTTATCCTGTTTCCAGACCCATGGCCCAAGCTGCGTCACCACAAACGCCGCCTGATTACCCACGAGACGCTGGCGATGCTTGCGCGCGTTCATAAGCCGGGTGGGCGACTGTTGATCGCTACCGACCATATTGACTACTCAGAGTGGATTCTGGAACATTTGCTGACAACCCCGCATTACCGCTGGACAGCCGAAGGCGCCGATGACTGGTTGACGCCCCCGGAAGACTGGACAGAAACCAAATACCAACGCAAAACCACGGCACAGGGCAGGCACCCGGTATTTATGGAATGCCTGCGCGAGGCGGCAGATACCCTAACGCCAGCCCAGTAAGCCCCAGCCACGAATTCTTCTTGCATTTGTTGCAATTTCGGCTACATAGCTTGCCAACAACAGCATACACATCCGCAAGAGGTGGCCACCGAGCCGCCTTTTTTATTACCCGCGATTCGGCTTGCCAGATCGCGCCCATAACGAAAGGCCAGACTGCCAGTGAAGACGTTGGTTGAACAGATCGAAGCCCTCATCACCCCCTCGCTTACCAGCATGGGGTTTAAGTTGGTGCAGGTAAAGTTCATGGACGGCAAGCGGGCACAAACCCTACAGATTATGGCTGAGCGGCCAGATGGTACTATCAATGTCGATGATTGCGCGAACATCAGCCGTCAGATTTCAGCCGTGCTGGATGTGGAAGACATCATGCCTGCGGCCTACCGGCTGGAGGTGAGCTCGCCGGGAATCGATCGGCCACTGGTAAAAATCGCAGACTATACGGCGTATCTTGGCCACACAGCAAAAATCGAGACCCTGCTGCCTATCAACGGCCGCAAGCGTTTTGCCGGAGTGCTGAAGGCTGTTGAAGAATATACGGTTATCATTACGGTGGATGGGCAGGATCATGCGCTGCCCTTCGCTGACATTCAATCCGCCAAGCTCGTGCTCACCGATGCGTTAATCAAAGCACATCAGGCGCGGCAGGCATCTGCATCCAACACACAGGAAAACGAAGGAGTTTAATATGGCCGTACCTCAGGTAATTCACGGTTCCACCGAAATGCTGCAGATTGCAGAAGCCGTCGCGCGCGAGAAGAACATCGACCGCGAAACAGTGTTGGACGCAATGGCCAATGCGATTGAAATCGCAGGGCGCAAAAAATACGGTGTTGAGCACAATATCAAGGCTGAGATTGATAGCAAAACCGGCGCAATCTCCTTGTTCCGCCTGACGGAAATCGTGGCCGATGATGTGGATCCTGAAACCTTCAACGAAGTGCAGCAGATCAAAGCAACGCCCGCGAAAAAGAAATTCCCGAAAAACGCCGTGGGCGACTTCATCCGTGATGAGCTGCCGCCGATTGATTTCGGTCGCGTTGCCGCACAGACTGCGAAGCAGGTAATTGTTCAGAAAGTCCGTGATGCTGAGCGCGAGCGCCAGTTTGACGAGTTCAAAGACCGCGTTGGCGAAATCGTCAACGGTACGGTCAAGCGTGTTGAATACGGCAACGTAACGGTGGACTTTGGTCGCACCGAGGCCGTGATCCGCAAGGATGAGCTGATCCCACGTGAGAATTTCCGTCCCGGTGACCGTATCCGCGCCTATATCTTCGATGTACGTCGCGAGAAAACAGGGCCTCAGGTCTTCCTATCCCGTGTGCGCCCAGAATTTATGGCCAAGCTGTTCATGCAGGAAGTGCCCGAGATTTACGATGGTATTATCGAGATCAAGGCCGTTGCGCGTGACTCGGGTAGCCGTGCAAAAATTGCGGTTCAGTCGAACGATCCTTCGGTCAACCCAGTGCTCTCATGCGTTGGGGTGCGTGGTTCGCGCGTTCAGGCCGTTGTAAACGAGCTGCAAGGCGAGAAAGTCGACATCGTCGAGTATGCAGAAGATCCTGCAACCTTCGTTGTCAACGCGCTGTCGAGTGCAGAAGTATCGAAAGTCGTAATCGATGAGGATACCGGACGTATCGAAGTTGTTGTGCCAGACGATCAACTGTCCCTTGCGATTGGTCGTCGTGGCCAGAACGTGCGTCTTGCCGCACAACTGACCGGCTGGTCGATCGACATTCTGACCGAGGAAGTTGAATCCGAGCGCCGCACACAAGAGTTTAACCGCCTCAGCCAGCTCTTCATTGAAGCGCTGAACGTGGAAGAAGTGATCGCACACTTGCTGGTGACTGAAGGCTTCAGCAGCGTAGAAGAAGTTGCCTATGTACCGGCAGAAGAGCTTGCCGATATTGAGGGCTTCGATGAAAACGTCGCCGAAGAGCTGAAGTCGCGTGCGCAGGAATACCTCGATGCGAAAGAGGCGGAGATGGCTGCGAAGTTCAAAGAAATGGGCGTGGAAGAAGCGCTGGTGAAGCTGGAAGGCCTCAATAGCGATATCGTGCTGAAGCTGGCAGAAGCAGATGTGAAGTCTGTCGATGATTTTGCTGGCCTTGCCACCGACGAGTTCTTTGAAATCGTGCCGAAGCCGGGTATCAGCCGCGAAGAGATCGAGGCAATGATTATGAAAGCCCGTGAAGCGTGGTTCGCAGACGAGCAAAAGGCATAAGCATTAAATAAGCGGGTCGTACGCCCATTGCAGCAGTGCCTGACGTTGTCGGGGGCGGCAGTGGAAATCGTACGGCTCGCAATTTGCTTTGATCTGTCCTGCATGCCGCGAAAAAGCACGCCAGCGTTTGATTTGAATGGCATCAACCTCGGGTATCCGCCGTCCTAGATAATAACGGCAATACCATTGAAACCAGCCACGTGGATCCGGGCCGTAGATCCAGCCTTTTTCACGCCATACCGTTAGCGGCTGGCGGCTTTTGATGCCAAAGCAGTTAAGGTCAGGGTTTGCAATGGCGCTGATTTTGGCATTTTCAAACCAGTCCTCGGGCAGCTCATCACGGCAGTCGTTGCAGTACTTTCCCTCGAAAACGCCGTGCTCCAGCATTTCTTTCGGGGTGAAGTGGGGGGTGAACCCTTCCGCAAATTGCCTTCCTGTTGGAGCAACGAGCGTATATGCATAATCACGCTGCATGCGATCATTGACATGAATGACAGAATTGAGACGATACGGCTGACGTGACATAGACCCTCTATGGTGAAGGCTATAATTATTCGGAAGGTATGGAAACATCAATGGCCAAAACAGAACCAGAGCGCAGTTGCATTGTTACCCGCGACACCCTGCCCAAAGAAGCCCTGCTTCGATTCGTTGTCGGGCCAGAGAATGTACTGGTGCCCGATATTGCAGGTAAATTGCCGGGGCGGGGGATTTACGTCCGGGCTTCACGCCTGACGCTGGCCGAGGCGATTGCCAAACGCGCTTTCTCACGCGCAGCAAAAGCACCGGTAACGGTTCCTGAGGGGCTTATTGAAACAATCCACACCCAGTTGGCACGGCGGGTGGCGAGCGCTTTGTCGCTTGCCCGAAAGTCCGGACAGGTGGTAATGGGGTTTGAAAAGGTCGAAGCTGCCGCCAAAAAAGGCGAAGTGGAAGCCTTGATCCACGCGGAGGATGCCGGGGAAGACGGGATCAAAAAGCTGGGCTTTTACCGTGGCCCGGTCTTCCAGCAGCTATCGCGCGCGCTGCTCTCTGAAGTGCTGGGGCGCGAGAATGGCGTCCATGCTGCCGTCATCCATGGCCCTGCCGCCGCGTTTTTTATCGCAGAATCTCGCCGTTTTGCTTTATTTCTCGACTGAACTGCTCTATAAGGCGGCGCACACACACTAACCATCGGAAAAAGAACACATGACGGACACCGGCAGTAAAAACAAAAAAGACGCGCTGAAGCTTAGCTCGCCCTCGACTTTGTCACTCACCAAGACAGTCGAATCCGGCAAGGTGAAGCAGAATTTCCAGCGTGGCCGGAGCAAGACCGTCACGGTTGAGGTCAAAAAAACCCGCACCTTCGCTACGCGCCCCGGCGCAGGCGGTGCGATGGTAGAGGTCGAGCGTGGTACGTCCGAAGCCGCCAAACAGCGGATGCTGAATCAGGCCGAGCGTGAAGCACGCCTTCGCGCCTTGCAGCAGGCAGAACGCATGGAGGATGAGCGCCAGCCCGAAACCTTCGCTAATTTTGAGCGTGCAGAGGATGACGCTGATCCGGAAGACACTACCTCAGCAGACGCTTCCGTTGCTGCGGCAGAGGAAACTGAGACCGAGACAGGTGCTACAGAAAGCAGCTCGACAACGGCGCGTACGCCAATGGATGACCTTGCCGCCCGTAACCTTGAGCGCTTGCGGCATGCCCCATCGAACAACAGTGCTGCGGTCGCTGCGAAGCCTGCGGCAAAGGCGCGGCCTAATTTTGGTGCGCCTGCTGCGCCACGTTCCGCCGAGTCCGAGGCGGCAGAACAGAAAGCGAAGAAGACCCGCAGTGAAGAGGGTGAATACCGCCGCGGCGGGAAGCTCACCATCGCACAGGCGTTGGGGATGGACGATGAAATCCGCGTGCGCTCGATGGCGCAGGTGAAGCGCCAGCGCGCCAAAGCGCACAAAAAAGGACACGTGGTTCCCTCGTCGCAACAGGAAAAGATCGTTCGGGAAGTGCAGATTCCGGAAATCATTACCGTACAGGAGCTCGCCAACCGTATGGCTGAGCGTGCCGTTGACGTTATCAAAGAGCTGCTGAAGCTGGGCACGATGGCTACCGTGAATCAGGCGATTGATGCCGATACGGCAGAGCTGATTGTCGGTGCAATGGGGCATAATTTCCGGCGCGTTAGCGATGCCGATGTGGAAGGGCATCTTGTTGAAGATACCGACGCCCCCGAGTCGCTGACACCGCGTGCGCCGATTGTAACCATCATGGGGCATGTCGATCACGGGAAAACATCGCTGCTGGATGTCTTGCGTCAAACTGACGTAGTCGCCGGTGAAGCAGGGGGGATTACCCAGCATATCGGCGCTTATCAGGTGACCATGGGAACGGGTGATAAAATTACCTTCCTTGATACCCCGGGGCACGAGGCCTTTACGGCAATGCGCGCGCGCGGTGCCAAAGTAACCGATATTGTTGTGTTAGTGGTTGCCGCAGATGATGGCATTATGCCGCAAACCATCGAGGCCATCAGCCATGCCAAGGCAGCTGGGGTTCCGATCATCGTTGCCGTCAACAAAATTGATAAGCCTGGCGCAGATAGCAATCGCGTTAAAAACGAGCTGATGCAGCATGATCTGGTGCCAGAGGAATTTGGTGGCGACACAATGGTGGTAGAGGTTTCTGCCAAAGAGAAGCTGAACCTCGACAAGCTGCAGGAGGCAATCCTGTTGCAAGCAGAGGTGATGGAGCTGAAAGCCAACGTCAATCGTCGTGGCTCCGGCACCGTAGTTGAGTCTAAGGTCGATCGTGGCCGCGGTACGGTTGCCACCTTGTTGATTCAGCGCGGCACGCTGCGCGTCGGTGATCTGATTGTCGCCGGCGGTGCTTATGGCCGCGTACGTGCCTTGATTAACGATAAGGGTGTCGAGGTTGAAGAGGCCGGGCCGAGCGTGCCAATTGAAGTGCTTGGCCTTGATCAGCCGCCTGAAGCCGGAGATGAATTCGCCGCCGTTGAAAATGAAAAATCAGCCCGCGACATCGTAGAATATCGACGTAACAAAGAGAAAAAGCGCGTTTCCCTTGCAGGTGCGAAGTCAGTTGACCAGCTCTTCGCGATTGCAGGAAAAACAGCGGCGAAGGAATTCGCGGTCATTGTGAAGTCCGATGTACATGGCTCTACCGAGGCAATTATTGGCTCGATGAATAAATTTAACGGGGATGAAGTGAAAGCCCGTGTAATCCATTCTGGCGTCGGCGCTATTAACGAGTCAGATATCACCCTTGCGCAGGCAACGGGGGCGATGGTGGTAGCATTTAACGTGCGCCCAACACCGAAAGCCAAAGAGCTGGCAATCGCGCAGAAGGTCGATATTCGCTACTATTCGATCATCTATAACGTGATCGACGATATTAAGGCGGCCCTCTCTGGCCTGCTCAGCCCAGAGCTGCGCGAGGACTTTATCGGCTATGCCGAAATCCGCGAGGTATTCAATATCACCAAGTACGGCAAAGTCGCCGGGTGTATGATTACCGAAGGTGTGGTCAAGCGTGGTGCAAAAGTGCGTTTGCTGCGTGAGAATGTCGTGATCCACGAAGGCACGCTGAAAACACTGAAACGCTTCAAGGATGAAGTGAAAGAAGTAAAAGCAGGGTTCGAGTGCGGGATGGCATTTGAGAATTACGAAGATATTCGTCAGGGCGACCAGATTGAATGTTTCGAGATTCACGAAATTGCACGCACGGTTGAGGCAAACACTGCTTCTGAATCCACCGCCAACAGCTAACCCTACGCCAACCCGATGCGTAACTCCATAACCATGGGCGCGTCAGGCTGACACGGAGGAATCATGGAACAGCATGCAAAACGAGGCCCCAGCCAACGCCAGCTACGCGTTGGGGAAGAAATTCGTAACGCCCTTGCGCTGATTTTCTCGCATGGCGAAACGCACAATCCAACGCTCGATGGTTCATCGATTACGGTGTCGGAAGTGCGTATCAGCCCGGATCTAAAAAATGCGACGGCGTATGTCATGCCTCTGGCTGGCAGCAACAAGGAGGTGGTCATGACCGCCTTAAAAGAAAATGCCTCCCGCTTGCGTGGCATGGTTGCCCGTAAAATTATCCTGCGCACCAGCCCTAAAATTATGTTCAAGCTTGATAACTCGTTCGAGGTCGCCGGGCGGATCAATCAACTGCTCCAATCAGATCGTGTGCAGGCCGACGTGACCAAGCCTATCGAGGATGAGGCGGAGTAGTGCTGCCGTAGCCGGAGTGATACCCTGCGGCCTCCAGCAATATACCGTCCCCAAGGTCTATGAAAAAAAATCGTAATACCGTCAACGGCTGGCTTAACCTCTACAAGCCCCTTGGCATCACTTCGGCGGATGCGGTGAATAAGGTGAAATGGCTCCTCAAGCCCCAGAAAATCGGCCATGCAGGCACCCTCGACCCGCTGGCGACCGGGGTGCTTCCGCTGGCGTTGGGCGAGGGAACAAAATGCATCAACCTGCTGATGGATGCACAAAAGACGTATGAATTCGCCGTGACCTTTGGCGAGCGCCGAAGTACGGACGATGCGGAAGGTGAGGTCGTTGCCACATCCGGCCATATTCCCGATGCCGCGGCGATATCTGCGGTATTACCGACATTCACCGGCGCATTAATGCAGATGCCTCCGGCCTATTCTGCCCTTAAAATTAATGGAAAACGTGCCTATGATCTTGCACGTGCCGGTGAAGAAGTGGAGCTCCAGCCCCGCCCGGTGACGGTGCATGCGCTGGAATTTCTGGGGTTTCGGGCCGCGGCCGCGGATGGAGCCACGGATGCGACTACCGCCCATTTCCGGGCTACGGTTAGCAAGGGTACCTATATCAGGAGCTTAGGGCGTGATATTGCACAAAAACTAGGCTCTGAAGGCTATATCTCGCGCTTGCATCGGGCTGCCGTCGGATCGTTTCGTGATCAGGACGCGATTTCACTGGATTTTATTGCAGAATCCGTGCATAACGCGGCACCGTCTGGGGAAATCCCCGGGCTTTTACCCCTTCATGCCGCGCTGGACGACATCCCGGCTCTGGCACTGGAGGGGCAGCAGCTAACCCAGCTGCGCCACGGCCAACGGGTTCCGTTGACCAAGCCACACCCGGATGCGCCGCAGATCGCGGTAATGTATCAGGAAATGTTGGTGGCGCTAGCGCGGGTAGAGCGGAATCAGCTGATTCCTGTGCGGTTGCTGAACCTATAAACCCGATGTCGAAAGGAAGTCACTATGACGATTACCGCTGAGCGCAAAGCTGCGCTGATTCAAGAACACGGCACCAGCAAAGGTGATACCGGTTCACCAGAAGTACAAATCGCGATCCTGACGGAGCGAATTGTAAATCTGACCGAGCATTTCAAAGGCCACAAAAAAGACCACCATTCGCGTCGCGGCCTACTGAAAATGGTAAGCGCACGCCGTAGCCTGCTCGACTATCTGAAAAGCAAGGATGCAAAGCGTTACACGACGCTGATCGAGAAACTCGGCATCCGTAAGTAAGGATACGAAGCCACCCTTCGGGGTGGCTTCTTTATTTCCGGCACGGGTGCGGGTGTCGGAAAGTTAGCAACGCACAACAACAGGCTCCCGCCTGATGGAATCGCGGAAGATATAAACAGTTTTTGCGGTCGCTGGCTTCATGGGGAAGTTCGGTAGAGGGATGGGGGAAAGAAAGGACTACACATGTTTAATGTCACTAAAAAATCAATGGAGTGGGGCGGTCGCACGCTGACACTCGAAACCGGCCGCATTGCCCGCCAGGCAGATGGCGCCGTTCTTGTTACCTACGGCGACACGGTTGTGCTTTGCGCGGTAACCGCAGCAAAAGCACCAAAGCCAGACATTGACTTCTTCCCATTGACCGTAACCTATATCGAAAAAACCTACGCAGCCGGTAAAATCCCCGGTGGCTTCTTTAAGCGCGAAGGTCGCCCGACCGAGAAAGAAACGCTCATTTCGCGTCTTATCGATCGCCCAATCCGCCCAATGTTCGCAGAAGGCTTCTACCACGATGTGCAGGTTGTCTGCACCGTGCTGAGCCACGACCTTGAAAACGATTCCGATATCCCTGCGATGATCGGTGTTTCGGCAGCACTCGCGATTTCCGGCGTTCCATTTATGGGCCCAATCGCCGCTTCTAAAGTTGGCTACATCAATGGTCAGTACGTGCTGAACCCGATGAAGTCGCAACAGGAGGAAAGCACCCTCGACCTGATCGTTGCGGGTACCCGTAGCTCGGTGTTGATGGTTGAGTCTGAAGCACAAGAACTATCTGAAGAGCAAATGCTCGGCGGCGTTACCTTTGCGCACCAAAGCTTCCAGCCTGTACTCGATCTCATCATCTCCTTCGCAGAAGCTTCTGCAAAAGAGCCATGGGACTTCACGGCAGCAGAATATCCGGAAGAACTGACAAGCGGTGTCAAAGCAATCGCAGACGACAAGCTGCGTGCAGCTTACAAAATCACCAGCAAGCAAGAGCGTGTGACCGCGATCAACGAGGCGAAAAAAGCAGTTAAGGACACCTATGTGGGTGCTGAAGACGGCAAATACTCTGAGAAGCTCGTTGGCGCTGTCCTCAAAAAGCTGGAGCAGGAAATCGTCCGCACTGCGATTGCAAAAGATAAGCATCGCATTGATGGTCGTAGCCCAGAGCAAGTACGTCCAATCACCTGTGAAGTTGGCATTCTGCCGCGCACGCACGGTTCGGCATTGTTTACCCGCGGTGAAACCCAGGCGCTCGTTGTTACGACGCTCGGCACTTCGCAGGATGAGCAACTGATTGATGCGATCGAAGGCTCGTATGATGAGCATTTCATGCTGCATTACAACTTCCCTCCATACTCGGTAGGTGAGGCATTCCCATTGCGTCCACCAGGGCGTCGTGAAATCGGTCATGGTAAACTCGCATGGCGTGCGTGCCGTCCGATGTTGCCAACGAAAGAAGGCTTCCCATACACCATCCGCGTGGTTTCTGAGATCACCGAATCAAACGGTTCATCCTCGATGGCAACCGTATGCGGTGCTTCACTAGCGATGATGGATGCAGGCGTTCCCTTGAAAAACCCAATCGCCGGTATTGCGATGGGGCTGGTACTGGAAGGTGAAGATTACACCGTCCTGTCCGACATCATGGGCGACGAGGATCATCTGGGTGATATGGACTTCAAAGTAGCAGGTACCGAAAACGGTGTTACCTCGCTGCAGATGGACATCAAAATCCAAGGGATCACCGAAGAGATCATGAAGGTGGCATTGCATCAGGCGAAAACAGGCCGTCTGCACATTCTGGGCGAAATGAGCAAAGCGCTCACGGCTCCGGGTGAGTTGTCGGACAACGCGCCGCGCATTACTACCATCAAGATCGACAAAGAAAAGATCCGCGAAGTCATTGGTAGCGGCGGTAAAGTGATTCGTGAAATCACCGAGACCACCGGCACCAAAATTGACATCGGTGAAGATGGTACCAGCAACATTTTTGCG
>JAUIBB010000152.1 GCA_030427685.1 Alphaproteobacteria bacterium | reverse complement strand
TTTCCTGCAACCGCAGGCCAGCCGACAATCCATAAACGCTTTTCAGCAAAAACATGGCACTATCATGCGCGAGCCCCGCGTAAGTTGCAAGCCCTTCGCTACCGGCTGCGCGTGGCCGATGTTTCCAGTATCCGGTTTGTTCCCGGCACGTGCGGCTCCCCCCGAAAATTCACCGCATTATCAAAGCGCGCAACGCAGGTGGCAAATGCCTTATCACACCCGGCAACGGCACTATAGGCATCACCAACCTCAATGGCATAGGGCATGGGCAGAAACAGACCAAAACGGCCATTCACATAGTCGCGTACTTCCATACTCAACCCGGCGTTCGCGCCACTGGTAAAGGTCACCAGCCCATAGGCGAAATAATCACCCGATTCCTCACGCGCACTGTCCTCAAATGCATAGGCTGTCTCAACGGCAGTAACGGTACCGGTGAACGTATATTCCTCCCGATCCTTACCGCAGCGCGCATCGCCAAAGCTGGCACGGCAGGTGCTGGTATATACTTCGCCGACCATCTGCTGAAGCCGCGAGGTCAACCCGCGGATTTCCGCAACGAACTGACCGCCATGCAGCCGGACTTCGCCTAGCCAGCCGGTTTTAAGCGCCAGCTTCCCCATCGACGTATCCGCGTAATTCACAAGGAAGACCGTCACCTCCGCATGGTCATACCGTCCGGCGAGAATATCAGCCTCAGCGATGGCTTCGGCACTTAGCATCCCATCAAACTCAAGGTTATCGACAGACATGCCAAGCTGCGACGAGACCGCACTCACACCCATAGCGCTGGCCGCCTGATAGGTCTGCGCATCGACAACCAAGTCGCAATCATGGTCTGTAAAATACAGGGTAACGCTATCCTTGCGCTTCACCTGCCAGCAGGTTGCCAGCGTTGTCACCCCTTGCGCCAGATGCCCGGCGAAGTCTTCGGTCAGTTCCTGCATCGTCAGCCCCTCACTTCCACCAGTGGAATATCCAGCCAGGAGTGAATCCCATAGGCCTCCAGCCGTGCCGAGAGCCGATCCGTATCAAAGCGCACCGGCACATCGAACTCCAAGCTCGCCGTGATCACCACCCCCGTGGTAGGCGCCACCGCAAATGTCACCACCCCGGTAGTGCTATCGACACTGACACCACTGCTTTGCAACACGCTATCTTTATAGACCTGCACCGTACCCGAAACAGGCTTACGGATGATCCGCGTTTCCGTCACAGCACCGCTGCTATAAGACTTCACCAGTTGGAACTGCGTGGTCGTCCCATCGCCAGTGCCGATACTCACCTGCGATGCCTGATAATCCGTCCAGTCTTTGAAGCGGAAGCCGTAAGCCCGGCCTTTGCGCGCACGAAAAAATGCCACCAGCGTATCGAGCTGCGCCTTGGTCTTCACCCCATGCGCCACGTTGAAGCGTGCGCGTGCCTGTTCCCAGTTCACGTTACGCTGTTCATAGCCACTTTGGCTGGCGACGATATCCGTCGCATATTCCGGGCCGCCAGAGGATCCATAGCTGATATCCGGCGGAAACTGCACGTCAACAAATGCCATGATGAAGGTTCCTTACAGGTTAAAACAACAACGCAAAACGCCCGTAGGACACGGGCGTTTCAGCAAATACAAAATATTGAGAAAATCAGCGAAACATCGCTGCGATTTTAGTTACGGCGCTCAGCGCTCATCGCCTGTTGTGCCAGTGCGCGTTGCGCCTGCAAATTATCAACAAACGAAGCATTCTGCGCACCAACGCGGTATTTGTCCGCATTGCTTTTTAAGTTCGGCGCCCGTGCCATCAGCTCCTGCACGGGCAGGATCCCCTGTGCTACGGCATAGGCCTCACTCGTCGCAGCATCTGCAAGCGGCTTATAATCCAGCATCACAGCGCTCATTTCTGCTTCATTCATTTTCTGGAACGGTTTTTTGTAGCGCTTCTTGATGGCATCCTCGAGCACTTCATCCTGTGCAACGCGCAGCAGGAAGATCATCTGCGGCGTTACCACCGTACGCGGATCAACACCTTGCTCATGGGCAACATTTAACTGCCCCATGATGCCTTCCATCACTTCCTGCGCTTTGATATGCGATTTGCCAACCCAATCCATCAACAGCCCCGTGCCGCTCGAAAGCGCCAGCTGTTTTCCCATCGTCTTAGCACCAGCAATCATGCCTGCCGCCGTGAAGGCACCACCAGCAACTTCCGCACCGGGAATCAGTGCGGCAGCACCATGCACCAGCGCCGAGTTGCGGTTATCTTTCGACTTATCGCTCTGCACGTCTTTGATAGCATCTGCAAGCGTCGGATTAATTTCTGCAGCGGTTTTGAAATCACGCACCTTCACCTTGGCCGGGTCAATCCCCAGCGTCTCAGCAATCTGCATGCGATAGAGGTTCGTGCGTACCTTCAATTCGCGACGATATTTAATACCATTGGTAATGCGATCGACCGTATGGTTAATCGCCGCCGCCACCGGCGGCACAATGAAAGACATCGCACCAACGGCGAGTGCCGATCCCAAAGCAATCGCCGTCAGTCCGAAATTACTTTTCCGGACGACGCCACTGGCTGGGGTATGTGTCTGCGTTTTAACCATAGTATTTCC
>JAUIBB010000151.1 GCA_030427685.1 Alphaproteobacteria bacterium | reverse complement strand
GCGGCCGCCGCGACCAGCCGGGGGAGGCGAACGTCGTCGTCGACGCGCTGCGACGCCGCGACGGCTCGCTCCAGCAGCTGCACCGCGAGCTCGCCTGCCGCGCGCTCGATGACTCGCTGCGCCAGCTGCTGCCCCTGCTGTAGTACCACCGCCTCCGGCCTCGTTTGCCCCGGCGCCACTCCCCTCATTTGCCGCACCTACACCTGCCCCCACATCCGCCGCGCCACTTGCCACTGCTGCTGCCCCCGCAGGCGGCGTGAAGGCAGCATCCATTACCAGTGACGTGGCCGCGCCGGCGAATGCCGTGAAGTCGGGTACTGCCGGGGTCGTGCAGTACCGCAATCTCAAGCTGGAGACGCGTGACTATGCACTGGCCAAACGCCAGCTGTTGAACGAGCTGATTGACCAGCTGGATTTCCAGTCGCTTGAGCAGCTCAAGCCTGAACAGAAAGCCCGGCGGGTGCAGGAGGCATGCGATAAAGTACTGCCTAAAGTACAGGTGCCGCTCAACGCGCTACAGATTACCCTCGCAAAGTCGCAGGCGCAGGATGAGATTCTAGGCTATGGCCCCATCGAGCCACTGTTGAAAGATCCCGATGTCAACGACATCATGATTAACACCGCCAAAAAGATTTATGTCGAGCGTCAGGGGAAGATGCTACTGACGGATATCGAGTTTCTGGATGAGCAGCATCTGCTGGGAGTAATCCAGCGCATTGTCAGCCGGGTCGGTCGCCGGGTGGATGAGTCCAGCCCGATGGTGGATGCGCGTATGCCCGATGGCTCGCGTTTTAACGCCATCATTCCACCGCTTTCGCTGGATGGCTGCCTGGTCTCGATTCGTAAGTTCAAGCAAAACAAAATGGCCCTGAGCGGCTACCTGCAATACAAGTCAATGTCCGAGCCGATGGTCAAATTCCTCGAGCTTGCCTCAGCAATGCGGCTGAATATTATTATCTCTGGCGGTACGGGGTCTGGGAAAACAACGCTGCTGAATGCGCTGTCCGGCCATATTGATATCAATGAACGTGTGATTACGATTGAGGATGCCGCCGAGCTGCAACTCCACCAGCCGCATGTATTGCGCCTTGAGACACGGCCAGCCTCGAACGAAGGGCGCGGCGAGATTACCCAGCGTCAACTGATGAAAAACGCCCTGCGGATGCGCCCTGACCGGGTGATCCTCGGGGAGATTCGTGGTGATGAGGTGATCGACGTGCTTTCCGCGATGAATACCGGTCACGACGGCTCCATGGCAACCATCCACGCCAACAGTCCGCGCGACTGTCTGGCACGGGTTGAAAACCTGGTCGCGATGTCCGGGGTGCAGGTCGGTGCGGCATCACTGCGCTACCAGATCTCAAGCGCGGTGCATATCGTCATTCAGATCCAGCGGATGCGTGATGGTGGCCGTCGTATTACCCAGATCGAAGAAATTCTGGGCGTCGATGGCGATAATTACGCCACACAGACGCTCTTTTCGTTCAAACCCTCACATATGGGGGCAGATGGCAAATTAGTGGGAGATTTCGTGGCAAACCCTGTGCGCCCAGCCTGTTTAGAGCAGGCGGAGTATTTTGGCCTGGCCGATGAGGTGCTTGCCTGCTTCGCCGGCGCTGAGGTACAGTAGCCGCTATGGAGATTTGGCTCATTGCAATTCTGGTAGCGGTCGGTGCGTATGTCGTCTTCGTGATTGCGTTCCCAAAGGCGGTACCACAAGACAAAAACGCCAATATTCGTACGGCGTTGGATCGTCTCTACGAAGAAAACCGTGCCAGTGAATCGGGTACTGAGAGCGTCTTGCGCGAGCAGCTGGATGAGCAGGAGCCTTTTGTTCGTGCGGTATTTGCCCTTCCCTTCATGCAATCACTCTACCAGCTGGGCTTGCAGGCCGGGTATCAGAATAACCTGAAGCAGTTGCTGCTGATCATGGTCATGGGGCTGGCGGGTGGCATACTGACAACGCTGTTGCTGGGCTTTGGGCCACTTGGATTCCTCCTGTCCTTCGTGCTTGCGTATTTCCTGCCATTCTACCAGTGCCGCCGCAAGATGAAGGCGCGCAACCGCAAATTTATTGACCAGTTTCCGGATTCACTGGACATGCTGGTGCGCTCGGTGCGCTCGGGATTCCCGCTGACCGCCTCGCTGCAAATGCTGGCTGAAAACGCAGAAGAGCCCGTCAAAGAGGAGTTCCGCAAGGTCAATGATGATATCGCGTTGGGGCGCACGCTCGGGCAGGCGCTGGGGCGCCTTGCGGTGCGTATTAGCGAGCCGGATGTCCGCTTTTTCGTCGTCGTGCTGGCCGTACAGCAGGAGACTGGGGGCAACCTGTCAGAAATTATCGGTAACCTCTCCGGGGTAATCCGTAAACGGAAGCAACTGCGCCATAAAATCAAAGCCATGACGTCGGAGGGTAAAGCTACCGGGCTGATTCTTGGTGGTTTGCCTGTGTTCGTTTTTGCCATCCTCTATGTCATGCAGCCCGGCTATCTGCAGCCGTTCTTTACCGATCCAACCGGGCAGATGCTGCTGCTGGTAGTAGGTGGCTTGCTGGGCGTGTGCTTTATTGTTGTTAAATCCATGATTAACATAGATATTTAATGAAAATTATTCTCGCATTACTGGTCGGCGTTATTTTCTTCTGCAGCTATCTGTTTCTGGATGCGATGCGGCAGAATGCTAAGCGGCGTAAATCGTTGCAGGAGCGAC
>JAUIBB010000043.1 GCA_030427685.1 Alphaproteobacteria bacterium | reverse complement strand
CCCCAGCGTCCATCGCTCACCGAAGTGCTCACGGTCCCAGAACCGGATCTGCCGGTCGTGCTCGGCGAAGCCCTCGTCGTTGAAGCCACCCTCGTTGTCGTACGCATGCTCGTCGAGGCTGTTGTAGACCATCGGCCCGATCGGCCCGATCGTCAGGTTCCCGGTGATCTCGTCGAGGCCGGGCAGCTCCTCGACGCCAACCCGCCGGTGCGGCGCCGCGCCGGCGCCCGGCACGACGCCGATGATAAGGCCGATGATGACCAGCACAATGGCCAACTCGACCAGTGTGAAGCCTGATTGCTGACGTTTGTTTTTCATGTGAAACTCTCCAGATTCGCTTTGTGTGTTGACTCGGTTTTGAGCCTGAGTTCGTCTAGTTATTGTCGAAAGACTGCGCGTAGTTAAAGCATTCTATCAAAATTCAGGCAACCGCTTTATTGGCGCTTGGTACGAATTGTGGAAACGCTACCACGCTCCGCGGTATTTTTGGCACAGCCTCCTGAGCTTTTAACGAATGAGGCACACTATTGCATGATTTTGGAAGCGCGTCATGTAAAAATTAATACTTTTGCTAAAAAAATCAGCAGAAATATTGGATAAAATTTAACCAATAACCTTGCGGATGATGTTGCTGGTGCTGTAGCCGTCTTTAAGTGGAATCAGCTCGACGCGGCCTCCGTACGAGGTTACGAAGGCGTGTCCGACTACCTGCTCCTGCGTATAGTCGGCACCCTTCATTAAAAGGTCGGGCTTTAATTGTTTGATTAGCTCTAGCGGGGTATCTTCGTTAAATAATACGACGGCATCGACCGCAGAGAGGGCGGCGATGACCTGTGCCCGATCCATTTCAGCGTTGACGGGGCGCGATGGGCCCTTCAGGGCGCGCACGGAGGCGTCGGTGTTCAGGGCAACGATCAGCTTGTCGCACCGTGCCCGTGCGTCCGACAGCAGGCTGATGTGGCCGGCATGCATGATATCAAAACAACCGTTGGTGAAGCCCACGGTTAGCCCGTCGCGGCGCCAGTTGGCGACGACATCGCAGGCCGTGTCTGCCGGGAGGATTTTCTGTTGCAGCGCACGTGCACGGTGTGTGTAGAGCGCGGCAGTGAGGTCGGTGCGGTGTACGACGGCGGTTCCAAGCTTGCCAACCACAATGCCGCCAGCAAGGTTTGCAAGGGTAGCGGCATTGGCCATGGTGGCGCCAGCCGCATGGCAGGCGGCGAGGGTGGCAATGACGGTATCGCCTGCGCCGGAAACATCGAAGACCTGCTGCGCAGCGGCAGGAAGGTGGATAATAAGGCCCTCGGCATCGACCAGTGTCATGCCCTGCTCGCCGCGGGTGACCAGCATATATTGGAACTGGTGGGCAATGCAGAGCTTGCGCGCCGCTTCGACAAGGGCGGCATCATCTTCAAAACGGTCTACCCCGGCTGCCAGCGCCAGCTCACGCAGGTTGGGGCTGAGGACGGTGGCGCCTGCATAGATCGAGACATCCCGCTGTTTGGGATCCACGAAGACCGGGATACCCATCTCTGCTGCACGGGCAATGATGGCACGGCATAGTTTCGGGGTGAGCAGGCCTTTGCCATAATCCGAGAGGATCACGGCCTGATGTTCGGCGATCTCTGGCACAACAAGGTCGATGATTTTGTCGATGGTTTCTTCGCGGACGCTGTTGCGTGTTTCATTGTCCGAGCGCAGCAATTGCTGGCTGGAGGCAACAAAGCGGGTTTTCTGTGTGCTGACACGGCCTTTTTCGCTGAGGAGGGTTGGGATCAGCTGCTCTTCTGCGCCAACGAGGGCGGTGAGTTGGGTGCCGATGGGGTCATCGCCTACAACGGAAGCAAAGGAAACATGGGCACCCAGCGATAGCAGGTTGCGCACCACATTCCCCGCACCGCCGAGCATGCGCTCTTCGCGCTGCATGGTGAAGACCGGGATCGGTGCCTCTGGCGAAATGCGATCCACTTGCCCGTAGATGTAGCAGTCGAGCATGATGTCACCGATGCAGAGCAGGTTCACATCGCCAAGGCGCTCAAGGGTGAGGGAGAGTTCTTGTGGGGTGCTGTTCATAATCAACATCGGGGCTGGAGAGGCTGGAAACAGCTAAACCATACCCGCCCTGCCAATCAAGGTCAATGTAGGAACGGCGGCGATTCTGATCGAATAAGAAGGGGCCTACGCCGCGTCGCTGTCGTCGTTGCTGCTGCTTGGTGCTTCGGCATCGGCGGGGCGGAATTTATTGGCCACGGCATCCAGCGAGGTTTGCATGCACAGGCCCAGCAACACCGGATCTTTTGGCTTGATGTTGGTGATGTTCCAGTGGGTGCGTTCTTTAATCGACTCGATGGTTTTTTTCGTGGTGCCGATCAGTTTGATGATCTGCGAATCCGGAATGTAGGGGTAGTTCTTCAGGATGAAGGCGATCGCCTCTGGCTTATCCTGACGACGTGCAACCGGAGTATAGCGCGCGCCTTTCTTTTTGGTGCCGGCGCGCTTCATGTGGTTGAGCGCGTGTTGAGCCATTTGCATGCGGTAGTTTTCGTCTTTTTCCGCTTTGCTGATCTCGTCCGAAGCAAGCTCGCCGCTGCTGATGGGGTCTTGCCCCATGATGCCGGTGGCTACTTCGCCATCGGCGATGCCTTGAATTTCCAGTGGGTGCATACCGCAGAACTCACCGATCTGGTCGAAGGTGAGGGTGGTGTTTTCAACCAGCCATACGGCGGTGGCTTTAGGCATCAGCGGGGTTGGCATCGTTCTTCTCCTTTATGCGTGGCGCTCCTGCGGGGCAGGCTTCCAGAGCAATCCCTGCGGGTGCGGGGACAAAACTGGGGTTAATTTGGGGCTACTTCTAATAGAATCTTGCCCAGATGCAAGCGTTCTTGCATGCGAGCGAGTGCTTTTTCCGCTTCTGCCAATGAAAAAACGGAGTCAACAACCGGGCGGATGAGGCCGGTTGCGACCCCCGGCCAGACGGTGCTGCGGACATGGTTCATAATCTCTGCTTTCTCTCTTATACTGCGTGAGCGCAGTGTCGCGCCACTCCATTGCAGGTGATGGGTAAGCAGGCGGCGCATGCTGGTATCCTCGATCTTGTGCCCCTGCATCATCGCCAGCGTGACCATGCGGCCGTTGCGGCGCAGGAGAGAGAGGTGCTCGCCCAATACGGCGCCACCCAAGGTATCAATGATGACATCAATGCCCTCGCGCCCGGTACGCTGCATAATTTGTTCGGCAAAGGGGGCGGTGCGGTGGTTGATCGCGTCGATGCCAAATTCCTTGAGGAAGGCGATTTTTTCGTCGCTGCCGACGGTGGTAATAACTTCAGCGCGGTAGGCGTGCGCGATTTGTACCATCAGCAAACCAAGTCCGCTGGTGCCGCCATGAATCAGGATGCGTTCGCCGGGCAGCAGGTTGGCCTGTCGCAGCGCCATCGCCGCGGTGGCTGCTGCCTCGGGAAGGCAGGCGCCCTCTTGCAGGGAAATACGGTTGGGGAGTGCCAGCACCTGCGTTGCCGGCACAGCAACATATTCCGCATAGCCACCGCCAGAGAGCAGGGCGCAAACGGGCTCACCGGGTGTCCAGCCAGTGATATCCGGGCCAAGCGCGGCGATGTGGCCCGAGACTTCCAGTCCGGGCAGGGGCGAGGCGCCTTTGGGTGGAGGGTAGCGCCCTTCTATTTGTAGAATATCTGCGCGGTTGGTGCCGATATAGGCAACGCGGATCAGCACCTCGCCCGGCTGTGCCACCGGTACAGGTAGCGAAGAAAATGCCAGCCGCCCTTCTTTGTCCGATTGCCGAATGATCTCCATCCCGCGCATGGTGGTGGGGAGGGAGGGAGTCTGGATTGGTTTGTTTAAAGAGGCCATGCGCTTTGCCTAACAGGTTGCCGCTATGGGTGAAAGCAGGAATTTCAGCGCGGGGGTGAGTTATGGGATGCTGTTCACCTTGGGCAGGGAGAGTTGTTTGATTTCGGCTCCTACGGTCCACGCATTGCAACCTTGTGCTGAGCGGACGATGTTGTCTCGGATCGTCTCCAGGCTTGTCCCCAGATACTGTGAGGTGAGTTTGAGAAATGCCTGTTCTTTACTATCGCCTGCTTCGTAAAGACCGGGATGGGTTTTGTTGAGCGAGGCTATCTGCTGCTCGGTGAAATCACCTGGCAGGAGGAGGTCGCGTGCGGCTTTTCCCAAGGCTTCGACCTGGCGCTCATCCAGTTTCGAGAGGATGAATTCGGCAATCGGTGAGCGCGCAATATCGTAGCCGCTCGATGGCTCGCGGCCGCTAACACAGGCGAACGCAAGCTTCCGCACCTTCGAGGCATCGTCGGGCAGGCTGCAGGGCTTCATGATGTTCGGCAGCTTATCCAGAAGGTCCTTGATCTTGACATTGTCGGGGTCTTTCGCTGCTTGCTCGACCAGTGCATTCACAATCCCTGCAGAAATCAGCCGTGCATATTCGGCGGTGCGTACAGGCAGGCTGTTCTCATAGGCAAGCTTATTGGCGTTGGTGGTCCAGCCGTTATGCGGGTAGGTGTCGCCGCCACTCAGGGTAGTTTTGTAGAAGAGGTTTTTGATCGTTTGTTCGCCATCGTCGCCGGGTAGCACCAGATGGTACAGCCCGGCGCGTTTGATGCGGGCGCTGAGGAAATCACGCGGCGAATAATTCCCGGGAATGGTGTCGATATGGCTTTTGTTGACGCGCAGGGCGGGGACTTCTTCCGGGCTTAGCAGGTCGCCACCGAGGATGCTGTATAGCACCGTTTCGGTGTTGACATGGGCGTCAGGGTCGTTTGGGTCCATGCCGCCCAGAAAGCTAGTGACATCCTTATTGGCGGTATGGACAGCCCCGACCATCATTTCATCGGTATCCAGTTGGGTGAGGTTGAGGTTGAGGAGGCTTCCGACATGCGCAATGCGGCTACGGAGCTGGTCCATGCGCTCCAGCGTGCGGAAGGGAATGGTCGCCTCGATCCCTGCCGTTACGCCGAGGATGAAATGCAGGTCCTTACCTAGCGTGTGTAATTCGCAGGCGGCTGCCACTGCACAGAAGAACTCATTCATGCCGCCGGGATTGTCGCCGAATGGGAACGGCGAGAGCATCTGCCCCTCCTGAAACCCGAAGGTGCCGAGGAGGATTTTGCCGATCGGGTCGTTTGCTGCGAGGGGCTTTATATATTGCTTGCCGTCGCGCTCTTCGATGTAGCGGTCGATATATTCCCGGCTCATATGGGTCACGGGCTCGTCGATTGAGGGATAATCCTCGTCATGGAAAAAGCCGGAAACCATGCTGTAGAAGCCTGCGTTATGCTCGTTGCTACGCCGGCTCAGTGTGGGATTCATTTCCGACATAGCCAGCATGTGGTTCAGGCCGTGGAACTCGCGGCTTGGGCGAAGATACTGGTTTTCCCAGCCTAAAAATCGGTCGTATTTGAAGTTTGGCCCCATGGCGCTGTAGAGGTTTTTATATAGCGCGAGATTCTTTTCCGCGATCTCAAGCTCAACCGGTGTATGAATCGATGCCATGGATTTTCCATTTGATGAAGCCCCAGCATAGCTTGAAATGAGGGTAAAAAGAATAAGCCATTGATGAAGTTTTTGTGACGGGTTAAAACCGTGAGATCACCTGCTTGGAATGGAGGGTAGAACAATCATTCCGATTAAGAAACAATCCTTATAAATAGAGGCATTCATGTTCAATGACGAAGATCTGCCGCGCCACAAACTTCCGCAGCCATTTCCGCGCAAGCTGGAGGGGATGTCGGTGATGCATATGAAGGAGTATAAGGAGGAGCTGCTGGCCGAAATCGCCAAGATTGATGCAGAGGTTGAGGCTCGGGGTGGGGTAAAGGCCGCGGCAGAGAAGCTGTTCCGCTAGCATCTTACGCACGCGTGCTGATCTGGAGGGTACCCGCCACCTTTTGAGACGTGTTCGCGTGGGAATAAAAAACGGCGCCGCAGGGGCGCCGTTTTAATATCGTCTCGGTCGGCGCGCTTAAGGATTAAGCCGCGTCGCCTTTTTTCTCTTCTTTTCCGGCAGTATTGGTGCCGGTCTTGCTGTCAAAGTTAATGCCAGCAAAGCGGTTGTTGAAGCTTTCCATACGGCCCGTTTTGCGCAGGTTTACGCCGCCAACCCATGCTGGGTGGGTCTTAGGGTCCACGTCGAGGGTGATTACATCCCCTTCTTTGCCGTAGGTGGAACGGGTTTCGTAACGGGTGCCATCGGTCATCACGACAGTAATCGTGTGATAATCCGGGTGAATGCCTGCTTTTGCCATGTTAATTCTCCGAGTTTGAGGCCGGGTTTATAGGCGGTGCCGATGGGTTTGGCAAGGGGTTTTTATGCTTTGGCGGGGGATTGCCCGTTGACGCGCTGGTGCTGGCCGTGTGACGCTGCACTTTGAATTGGCTGTGAAGCACCCTCTTTGCCCTGCTCGGTATACTAAATTGCTGATTTTAATGCCCCAGCGGCCCATTTCCCTGCCCGAAGCCCGGTGCACGGGTGATCGCAGCCTGAATATAGGCATGGGCGCGGGTGACGGCATCGGTCAGCGGCAGGTTCTGGGCGAGGCCAGTGGCGATGGCCGAGGCAAACGCGCAGCCGGTGCCGTGGGTATGGCGAGTGTCGCGACGCGGCGCGGTGAACATGACCGGCGCCGCATCGCGGGTGAGGAGGATGTCGGTCAGCGTCGCCGTATCGCTGTGGCCGCCTTTGAGCAGCACGGCGTCGGAGCCCAGCTCCAGTAACGCCTCGGCGGCACGCACCATGTCGGGGACATCTGCGCCGCCCGTATCGATGCTGCGGCCCAGCAGTAGCTCGGCCTCCGGCAGGTTGGGGGTGATGATCGCCGCGCGCGGGATCAGCAGCGATTTCAGCGCCTCAAGCGCGCTACGCTCCAGCAGCGCCGAGCCTCCCTTGGCCACCATCACTGGATCGACGACGAGGGGAACCCTCCCCCTCTGGGGGAGGGAATTGGCGATGGTCTCAATCACGCTGGCCGAATGCAGCATGCCGGTTTTGATGGCATCGGCCCCGATGTCGGACAGGCAGAGGTCAATTTGCTGCGCAATAAAATCGTCTGGCACGGGATGGATACCGAACACGCCGAGCGTGTTTTGTGCGGTCAGCGCCGTGATGGCCGTCATCGCATACCCGCCGAGTGCCTGTACGGTTTTTAGGTCGCCCTGAATGCCTGCGCCGCCGCCGGAGTCAGAACCCGCGATGATAAGGACGCGGCCGTTTATACTGGGTGAGGTCATTGCCGTTTATTCTGGGGGGCGAAGTCGCGCATAATTTCGTCGTATTTCCTGCCGAACTCTTGTTGGCAGAAGTAGTTGAGGGTCATGTGCCCCTCCGGATACAGTAGGCGCAGGGTGTGTCCAAAGTCCCGTTTTGATGGTTTCTCAGGGCCTTGTTGCAGGGTTGCGAGGTCGTATCCTATGTAATACAGGGCGCTTGCTTCCTCCGGTGTCTGAGGGATGCTCACTCCGTGCTCTTCCGCGATGGTGAGGATGCGACCGCATAGTTCGCGGATGAACTGCGCTTTTGCTTCATTCTTTATAGCAGCGTCAGATTCTTTAGCGGATTTGATGGGGTTCTTTGGGAGGACAATGTTTTGGTAATTGCCCCCTGCTGGGGTGGTGGATTCTAGCGATTCCTGGGCGCGCAGGCGGTTGATTTGCTGCGCATCATGTGCGTAATGCTTGTAGGTGAATGCTGCCGATTCTGCTAGCGCATCGATACTCTCAAAACCCAAAAGGTTTGCTGTTGCCAATAGGCGCGGGATAGTGAAGGACGCTGGTTTCGTGCGCGTTAATTCCTTGGTAGAGTACGCGCCCAGCTCTGGAGCCTTATCCACGGAATGTTGTGGCAGTGTTATATGGCGCTCTTCCGCCAGCTGTAGCAGCAGCTTGCCTAAGACGGCATTGTAGTCAGCATACGGGTAGCTCGCTTGCACTTGTGCAAATGTGGTGTGTGGGAACTCGTCCATAACCCTCCGATTTTGCGCCATATTACGCGAAAAACAGGTGAGAGTAAATGTGAAAACCGCTACGCGCTGGCGCGGGTGGCGCTGTCACTGGCAATCACCGCGGCCAGTTCGTCCGCCATGGCAGTGATGGTGGCGTGGTCGGTGCCTTCGACCATGATGCGCAGGAGCGGTTCGGTACCGGATGGGCGCACAAGAATACGGCCTTCGTTACCGAGACGTGCGGTGATGTCTGCAATCGCGGCATTTACATCCGCACGGGTGAGGGAGCTGGGGCCGGTGAATTTGACGTTCTTGAGGATTTGCGGGACGGGGGTGAAGAGGTTCAGCGCCTCGCTGGCCGGACGGCCATCGGTCATCAATCCGGCGAGCACTTGCAGTGCTGCAATCAGCGCATCGCCAGTGGTGGTATAATCGCCAAGGATGATGTGGCCAGAGGGCTCGCCACCAATGCTCAGCCCGTGGGTGCGCATGGCTTCCATCACGTAGCGGTCGCCGACATTGCTGCGGTGCAGCGCGATATCTTTGCTGCGCAAAAACTGTTCCAGTCCAAGATTACTCATCACGGTGCTGGCAATGGCATTTCCCTTTAGTACGCCGCGGCTTTTTGCTTCCAGCGCGACCATGGCCAGTAGTTGGTCACCGTCGATGATCCCGCCTTTTTCATCGACAATAATCAGGCGGTCGGCGTCGCCATCGAGGGCGATGCCGAGGTCGGCGCCTTCGCGCAATACGGCCTCTACCAGCGATGCCGGATGGGTGGAGCCGCAGTCTTTATTGATGTTAACCCCATTGGGGTTGATATGGATGGGCACCACCTCGGCGCCCAGCTCGTACAGGATAATCGGGCCGACTTGATAGCCTGCACCGTTGGCGCAATCGATGACGATCTTCATGCCGTCGAGCCGCTGCTCTTTGGGGAAGGTGGATTTGACGAATTCAATATAGCGACCCGGTGCATCATCAAGACGTTTCGCGCGACCAATTTTTTCGGGGTCGGTGAAGAGGCTGGTGGGGTCGTCGTCCATGTGCGATTCAATTTCAAGCTCGACATCGTCGGAGAGTTTCATCCCATCCGGGCCGAAGAGCTTGAGGCCGTTATCCTGATAGGGGTTGTGCGAGGCCGAGATCATCACGCCGAGATCAGCGCGCATGGCGCGGGTGAGGAAGGCGACCGCAGGAGTTGGCATCGGGCCGACGAACAGCACATCCATGCCGACGGAAAGAAAGCCCGAGGTGAGGGCGTTCTCGATCATGTAACCCGACAGGCGGGTGTCTTTGGCGATCACCACTTTGTGGCGATGGTCGCCACGGTTGAAATATTTCCCCGCCGCCATGCCGAGGCGCTGGGCGATATCCGGCGTCATCGGAAAACGGTTCGCCGTGCCGCGAATGCCGTCCGTGCCGAAGTAGTTGCGTTTTTTGTTCATACGCCGCTTTTATCCGCTCATTTCTGCCCATGCAATGAAATGAATGGTTAGATTTCGTGAAATTGTAATGCCACGGTGCCCCTATGAATGATGTGCTGCCTCCCAGCTTTGCAAATGTACCTACGGTCAGTGCCAGCCGTATGGCGATGTATGAGGGGCTTATTGCACTGGCATGGGCAAACGGCCCGATCAATGAAGCCAAGCGTCAAAAGCTAACCTCTATTTTTACAGAAAATCGCTTGCTGACAGAAGATCAACGGCAGTTTCTTTTTTCTCGTATAGAGGAGAAAGTCTTAATGGAAGCCATCTGGCCGCATATAACCGAGCCTCAAGACCGCGCATACTTACTTGATTTTGCCGAGAGAATCTTCTGGCTCGATGGGGAGTATTCAGAGTTAGAGCGAAATGTATATCAGGAATATCTAGAACACCATCTGACCTCAATTGGCTTTGATGAGGCCCAGACAGTAATGAAAGCCTATGCAGCAGAACTCGCTGCCAAACGCAAAGACGCCGAACGGCGAGGCAAACAATCGAAGCTTGGTGCCCATCGAATGGGAGCCGGCTGGAGCTTCTGGGATAGTCAGCTTTAAGCGTCTGTTTCTTCTTCATCCACCTTGCGGCTGCTGGGCAGTTTGCTGCGGATGGGTTTGGGGGCGTCGGCGGCTGGGTCGGGGCGGTCGATTTGTTCGCCACGGGCAATCTGGTGAATTTCTTCGCCGGTCAGTGTTTCATATTCCAGCAGCATCTGCGCTACGGCTTCGAGCTGATCGCTGTGCTCGCTGAGCAGCTGGGTTGCGTGGGCGTGGGCATCTTCGACGAGGCGGCGGATTTCAGCATCCACTCTGGCCGAGGTTTCTGGTGAACGCAAGAGGGCGTGGCCCGTCGATTCGGTCTCTTTGTAGAGTACAGGGCCAAGCTCTTCGCTCATGCCCCATTCCGTGACCATCGCGCTGGCAAGGCGGGTGGCGTATTGGATATCAGAGCTTGCACCGCTCGATACTTTTTCGCTGCCGAAGATCAGTTCCTCTGCGGCACGGCCACCCATGGACACCGCAAGATCCGCATACATTTTTTCCCGCAGGTAGGAGATTTTATCGGCTTCTGGCAGGCGCATCACCATGCCCAGCGCACGGCCACGCGGGATGATGGTGGCTTTGTGGATAGGGTCAGAGGCTGGCAGGTGAATCGAGACCAGCGCATGTCCGGCTTCGTGATAGGCGGTCATGCGTTTTTCTTCGTCGCTCATCACCATGGATTTGCGCTCGACGCCCATCATTACTTTGTCTTTGGCAGATTCCAGTTCGCGCATTGTCACCACTTTGCGGTCGAGGCGCGCGGCCAGCAGTGCGGCCTCGTTGACGAGGTTGGCGAGGTCTGCACCCGAGAAGCCGGGCGTACCGCGTGCGATGATTTTTGCATCGACATCCGGTGCCATCGGCACTTTTTTCAGGTGGACATTGAGGATTTTGGTGCGGCCTTCGATATCCGGGTTCGGCACTACGATCTGGCGGTCGAAACGGCCGGGGCGCAGCAGCGCGGAATCAAGCACATCCGGGCGGTTGGTGGCAGCGATGAGGATCACGGATTCATTCGCCTCGAACCCGTCCATCTCGACCAGCAACTGGTTGAGGGTTTGCTCGCGCTCATCGTTCCCGCCGCCGATACCGGCACCGCGATGGCGGCCGACGGCGTCGATCTCATCAATGAAGATAATGCATGGCGAATTCTTTTTGCCCTGCTCGAACATATCGCGCACGCGGCTTGCGCCAACGCCCACGAACATCTCGACAAAGTCGGAGCCAGAGATCGAGAAGAACGGCACGCCGGCTTCGCCTGCAATGGCACGCGCCAGCAGGGTTTTACCGGTGCCTGGAGGGCCGACGAGTAAGCAGCCACGGGGGATGCGGCCACCGAGTTTCTGGAACTTCATCGGGTTTTTCAGGAAGTCGACGATCTCCTGAAGCTCGTCTTTTGCCTCGTCAATGCCGGCGACATCTTCAAAGGTTTTTTTCTCATGATTTTCGTTGAGCATCTTGGCGCGTGATTTACCAAACCCCATGGCACCACCGCTGCCTTTGCCAGATTGCATCTGACGCATGAAAAAGACATAGACCGCAATCAGCACCAGAAAAGGTAGCCACGAGGAGAGGAAGACGCCCCAGAAGGAATCCATCCCCGAGCTGGCCGGAAGCGCCGAGAGTTTCACATGGTGCGCCCGTAGTTTGTCTACCAGCATCGGATCGCGGACGGCTTGCAGGGTGAAGGCGGTGCCGTTGCTGAAATGCCCCTGAATACGCGTGCCGGATTCTGCCGATTCGCGGATCATCACATCGCTGACATCGCCGCTTTCGACTTTGTCGAGGAACTCGGAATAGGCAAGGCGTGTCATTCCTTTTCCGGACTCCTGCGTGATGCCGCCTTGCACAAGATTTACCAGAAGCAAGACGGCAACCATGATGCCAATCCAGAGCATGATATTTTTAGAAAGTGGCGGCATAATGCTCCTAAACGGTGCGTGAAACGGGCGATTCGCGCGCGGTGGCGCTTTGCATCGCATCCATTGTGACGCACCTCGCGTCAGTGGGTTCTTTATTCCTTATGGTTCAACCACCAAAACGGCGCAGCGGCAAGCGGTTTTGCAGGGGTGAAGCCGATCGTGATGGCACTGGTAGCGGGTAAGATGCCTTTGGGGAGGTGTTGGTGAGGGAGCATCAGGCAGCGATCTCCTTGCCAGAGGGCAGGGGTGGCACGCGGCCAGTTGCCCGGTGGATGGTATTTTTTTGCACGTGTTGCTAGTGCGGCGAGCACCATTTCGACGCGATCTGGGAGGGCGTAATGAATCGTAAAACGCTGATCCCAGCGCAGGCTTCCCTGGCCACAGAGCGTAACGGGTGCTGCGACCCGTGCAGGTTCACGGGCGATCCGGATCATGCCATGCTGTTGCCGGATTTCGCAGCCATGAAGGGTGCGGCGCAGGAGGGTTGGTGCTTCGCCGGAGGCCTGTAGCAGGATGCAGAGACGCTGCGTGTCTGCGGCGCGTGGGCGGTGGGTGGCACCGCTGACGGTTGTCAGGATATCTGCCAGCAATTGTGACCCAACGGTAGGGGGCAGGGCCATCCATGCCGTGCGGTTGAGCGCTGCATAGCCTGCCGGATGCAGGGTAACGCAGTGGATTGCTGCTTCGGCGAGGGCGTTGTCGCGGGTTGCCCGGGCGTTACCCTCTTGCTGGGCGAGGGTTGAGAGCTCAGCGGCGTGTGCAGGGTCTTTTGCCAGCGCGGCTCGGTTCCGTGCGCGCGCAAAGCGTGGCTGGGTATTGGAGGGGTCTTCCACCCATTCCATTTCCTGTTCGCGTAGCAGTGCGATGAGTTGTTCTTTTTCCGTGGTGAGCAGAGGACGCAGGAAGCGAATGCCGCGGTAATTGCGTGCTGCCGCCATCCCTGCTGCGCCATCTGCCGTTTTGCCGCGTGCGAGATGGTGCGCAACGGTCTCGCGCTGGTCGCCGGCATGGTGTGCCAGCAGGCAATGCCAGATGCGATGGTTGCGGCACCATGTGGCGAGCGCGTCGTAGCGGCGCAGGCGCGCGGCTTCCTGTAGGTTGTTGGAAGGCTGCGCCATCGGTGGTGTCAGGATATGGTGCGTGATGCCCCGTGCATGCATCTGGCGGGCTACCTGTTCGGCTTCCGCGCGCGATGCTGGGCGCAGGCCGTGATCGACCGTGAGGGCGGTGATCGCTCCGCCGCGTGCACTTGCCCATTGATGCGCCAAGAGTGCCAGCGCAAGGCTGTCTACGCCGCCAGAGACCGCGACAGCAAGGTGGGGGGGAGAATTAAATGGGCCAAGCGCATCGAGTGTGCGCGCCAGCACCGACGGTATCTCAATCAAAGGCGGTTGCCCTGTGTGCGCTACTTGCATTGCAGCGCATCGCGCTCTTCTTCTGCCAGCTTCACGGTGCGGGGAGCGGCATTAGGATATTTCTTGATGATCTGTGCAAGCACAATGCATGCCTCGTTCACGCGTTTGATCTGGGTGAGCGATTTTGAGAGCTTGAAGAGGTTATCCGGCGCCTTCTGACCGCTGGGGCTGGCCTCGAACCCTTTGCGGAAGCTCTCAGTCGCGCGGGTATAATCGGCACGGGCATAGTAGCTTTCACCCAGCCAGTAGTAGGCATTGCTGACCAGCGGATCTTCGGGGTATTGTTTAACGAAGGCATCGAAGCTGGTGGCGGCTTCGGAATATTTTTTGTCGTTCAGCAGTTTGAATGCATGCGAGTAATGGGCATTGGAATTGGCGAACTCACCCTCTGCCAGCGGCTTCGCAGCGCTATCAGGGGTCGCGTGTGGGTCGAAATGCGCAGGTTCTTTTGGCTCTTGCGCCGCTGGGGCCGGTGTTTCCGGTGGGGCAATGACCGGCGCGGTCAGGGCCGCGGTAATACTGGCTTGTGCTTCCTCTAAGGTGCGAAGGCGGTAATCCACGTCGTCGGA
>JAUIBB010000042.1 GCA_030427685.1 Alphaproteobacteria bacterium | reverse complement strand
AGCGGCGGTGCTTGCGGCCTCACCACTTCGAGCGGCCAGCCAATCCATAACAGCTTCGATCAGGCCATCCGCACCAGCCACAGCGCCATGATGCAAACCCCTGCCCCAATGGCTGCCGCGCCCAAGCATAAAATGATGAAGAAGGCCAAGCGCCACAGAAGCAAAAAAGCAAAAGCAGCGATGGCTCCCGCGCACACCCCAATGGGCAGCGTACAGTAACCATCGTGCATTCACCCATCTGGCGCGCCAGCGTCATCACCCTTATGCCAGAGATGTATCCCGGTCCATTGGGTGCGTCGCTGGTAGGTGATGCGCTGGCGCGTTCCGTTTGGGAACTCTCGCTCATCAACCTCCGCGACTTTGGCATCGGCCCCCATCAGAAGGTCGATGACACCCCCTATGGTGGTGGCGCAGGCATGGTGCTCAAACCCGATGTCGTCGATGCCGCAATTACGCATGCCCAAAGCGCATCTCCTAAGGCACAACTCATCCACTTCTCCCCGCGCGGCGAGCCAATGACACAGGCGCATTTCCGCAAATTCAGCCAGAAGGACGTCATCCTCCTCTGTGGCCGCTATGAGGCGGTGGATGAACGCGCGCTCGAAAAACATGCCCCGCGTGAGATTTCACTGGGCGATTTCGTTCTCACGGGCGGCGACATCCCCGCCATGGCCTTTATCGACGGCTGCGTGCGCCTACTCCCCGGCGTCATCGGCAAAGAGGCATCCTTAGGTGAAGAAAGCTTCGGTGACGGGCCATACGCCAATCTGCTCGAATATCCCCACTACACCAAACCCGCCGAGTGGCAGGGCCGCAACGTGCCAGCAGTCCTCACCAGCGGCAACCACGCCAACATCGAACAATGGCGGCTGACACAAGCACAAGCGATCACCAAAGCCAGACGCCCGGATTTATTAGATATTCCGACCATCTCCAGCTAATATCTCACGCATTGTCATACAATCTTAATATCTTAATACATTTATTTACTCTATACACTCTAACGCCCATTGAACGGAGAGTGAAGAGCGATGACCAGTCAATATCTGCAAGAAATTCAGAATGCATTCAACAAGATAGCGCAACGCTATGTCTCCCACACCTGTGACGAGAACCATACGATATACGAAAGCACGAATGACCATATTCTCGTTACCCTTGACAGCGCGAAAGAAAGAGGGACGTTTCCCGGATACGCGCCCATCACCAACGGAATTGCCCAAGCTTTGCACGATCAAGGTTTCCACCCCACCGTCACCGATCAGATGATTTCCATTTCGGATAACAAAGAAATAAATAAGCCTAAATTATGCGTTTCCATACCTGACGAGCTAGACTCTGTTACAAAACTTCGGGCCATTTATCGGAATTTTGTCGTCGCAGACGCGGAAGAGGAAATAGATCGCTGCTTAGTCAATATAGACAACTTAATTTATGCTAGAAGCAGTGGACTAGATAGCACCGAGCGGACAAAGCTGAAGAACACCATGCTCTCTGGCATCAAACTGCTGCTTAGTGACACTTCCAAGGCATTTATACCAGACATGTCAGCCATCCCCGAGCAATTTCACACCACCTACGATGAGTGTATTGCATGGGCCAAACAGAGTGCCACTACAATGCACGAGACCCTCAAGGAGTTAGCTCCTTACGAAAGAGGCCCCGCCATATCGGAAATCATAAAAAATTCTCACCTTGCAAGCCTGGAAGCAGAAAAAACACAGTTAAGCTAATTTCCCCTTGCCAATCCCCCCGCCCCGTTGTAGGTAACGCGACCTTCATACAAATATGCGCGGAACACGCGGCAAAGAGGACGACATGAATATTCTGCAGGAAATCGAAGCTGAACAAATCGAAAAACTCAGCAAAGGCAAACAGATCGACGATTTCAAGCCCGGCGATGTTGTCCGCGTGAACGTAAAGATCATCGAGGGCACCAACGAGCGTGTTCAGGCGTTTGAAGGCCTCGTCATTGGCCGCAAAAACGCTGGTCTCAATTCGGCGTTCACCGTGCGCAAAATCAGCCACGGCGAAGGTGTTGAGCGTATTTTCCCGCTCCACTCCGCACGTATTGAGTCGGTAGTTCGCATCCGTCAGGGTGAAGTCCGCCGTGCAAAACTCTACTATATCCGCACCCGTACCGGCAAATCGGCACGCATCCGCGAGAAAATTGACTTGGCTGGTTTTGCCGCTGCGAAAGCAGCAAAAGCCGAGAAGGCCGCACAGAGCAGCGAAAAAAGCGCGAAAAACGACACGCAGGCATAGCCGTCGGTGAAGTCCGCCTTTCCTGTGCGTTCAGGGATCCACCTTCACCTACCGTGTGAAACAGACTAAGGATGGATTCCAGCCATTGCTGGACGACGAGATATGGCTAGCCCACGCACCCTTTACGATAAAATTTTTGATGCGCATCTCGTAAGCGAGGAGCGCGATGGCGCGTGCCTGCTCTATATCGACCGCCATCTCGTCCATGAAGTCACCAGTCCGCAAGCGTTTGAAGGCCTGCGTCTGGCTGGCCGCCCTGTGCGTCATCCTGAAGCAATCCTTGCCGTGGCAGATCATAACGTCCCCACTACCAAAGATCGGCTGCAAGGCATTAAAGACGAAACCTCGCGCATTCAGGTGCAAACCCTCACCGACAACTGCAACGCTTTCGGCATCCGCTATTTCCCGATGGATGATATCCGTCAGGGCATCGTTCATATCGTCGGCCCGGAGCAAGGCTTCACACTCCCCGGCACCACCATTGTCTGCGGTGACTCACACACCTCTACGCATGGTGCCTTCGGCGCGCTGGCCTTTGGCATCGGCACGTCCGAGGTCGAGCATGTACTAGCCACGCAAACCCTTATCCAGAAACGCGCAAAGAACTTCCGGGTAACGGTAAATGGCGTACTCCCTACAGGCGTCACCGCAAAAGACATTACGCTGGCCGTCATTGGCACCATCGGCACGGCGGGTGGCACCGGCTACGTGCTCGAATATGCTGGCACCGCCATTGAGGCACTGTCGATGGAAGGGCGTATGACCCTTTGCAATATGTCGATCGAAGCAGGTGCCCGCGCCGGACTGGTTGCACCAGACGAAACAACCTTTGCCTACGTCAAAGGCCGCCCACTCGCTCCCAAAGGCGATGACTGGGAGCGCGCCGTCGCCTATTGGAAGACTTTGCCCACCGACGAGGGAGCAACCTTCGACCGTGAAATCACGCTGGACGCTGCCGAGATAGCACCGCAAGTCACGTGGGGCACCAGCCCGCAGGACGTCCTCCCCATTACCGCCACCGTCCCAACGCCGGAAGACTGCCCAGAAGATACGCGTGACAGCGTCACACGCGCCCTCGACTATATGGGGCTACGCGCTGGCGCAAAGCTGACCGATGTCGCCATCGACAAAGTCTTCATCGGCTCCTGCACCAATGGCCGGATTGAGGATATGCGTGCCGCAGCACAGATTGTGGCGAATCGCCGCATTGCCAGCAACGTCAAGCTGGCGATGGTTGTCCCCGGCTCCGGGCTGGTGAAACAACAGGCCGAAGCCGAAGGGCTAGACAAAATCTTTACCGATGCCGGGTTTGAGTGGCGCGAAGCAGGCTGTAGCATGTGCCTTGCCATGAACAACGACCGGCTGGAGCCAGGCGAGCGTTGTGCCGCCACCTCTAACCGTAATTTCGAAGGCCGTCAGGGACGTGGCGGCCGCACTCACCTTATGTCCCCCGCCATGGCCGCAGCGGCAGCAATCACCGGCACCTTAACCGACGTCAGAAAGTTGAATACATGAACCAGACCCTTCGTACCAATGGCATTGCCGCCAGCCGGGACTATCAAGATCTCCCCGCATGGACTAAATCCATCTCTCTCGCTGAGCGCATCTATATGCTTACCGAAGAATTCCCAACGCGCGAGCATGCAGGCCTAGCCGCACAAATGCGCGCCAGCGCACTGACGGTTGCGTCATGCATCGCCAGCGCCAGCGCTAAAAACAACGAGCACGGCATCACCGAAAGCTACAGCGCCTCGCAAGCAGGCATTGCAGAGCTGACAACCCAACTCACCCTTGCAGCCCGCCTTGGCCATGTTGCTGAAGAAAGCGCTACCTCGCTACACGAGGCACTGGAAGAAATCAGCCGTCTGCTGATTGGCCTCAAGCACGGCCTGAAAGTAGCCGCAAAAGATGCCGAGCGCGCTGAGCGTGATGCCGCAAAGGCTGAGCGTGAGCAACGCGCCGAACGTGCCGAACGCGAAGACCGCCCACGTCGCGAGTACAAGCCACGCGATGGCGGTGAAGACCGTCCACGTCGTGAATACAAGCCACGCGACGGCGGTGAAGACCGTCCACGTCGTGAATACAAGCCACGCGATGGCGGCGAAGATCGTCCGCGTCGTGAATACAAGCCGCGTGATGCTGGCGATCGCAAGCCTTACGGCGACAAAAAACCGTTTGGCGATAAAAAACCTTACGGCGATCGCAAGCCCTATGGTGACAAGAAGCCTTACGGAAGCAAAAAGCCATTTGGTGACCGCAAGCCATCTGGCGGAAAACCATTCCGCAAGCCACGCGATTAACATTATTTCCGGCGCCATGATCCGAGCATTTATCGGCATCATGGCGCCGATAAATATTACTGGTTTCGTGAGCCCCACAATCTGCTAAAGAAGCAGCATGCAGGATCTCCCTACCACCTCTCTCAAGAGCGCCGGTTTCTGGAAACGGTTCAACGCTTATGGCGTTGATGCAACCATCGTGCTTATCTTCACCTGGCTCATCGGCTGGCTGGTTGGGCTGGATGCACACGCCCAGCAACTAGGGGCTGACGACATCCGCGCGCTGAATCAGGCCATCGCCGCCCTACAAGGTGGGCAGGTCGATCCCAGCCTGCAAACCAATGCACAAGACGCACTACTCCGCTCGCTACTTGGCGGCTCACTGATCCCCGTGGTGAATGATCATCTGTTCATGCTACTCTCGGCCTTTTACAATATTTCCTTTGTCGCAGGCGAATGGCAGGCCACGCCTGGCAAGCGCTGGTGTGGCATCAAAATTATCATGGCAGATGGCTCTCCACTAAGCTGGACACAATCCGCTTACCGCCACGCGATGAGCGGCGTCTCCATGTTGCTGGGGGGAATCGGCTATGTTACGATCTTCTTCACCAAAGAAAAACTCGCCCTGCACGACATCATCTGCAAAACACGGGTCGTGCGCGTCCCTAAATTCACCGACACGGAGGCATAATGTTTAGCTGGCTCTGGAAACGCATTACCCGCTCGGCGACCCGCCGCAAGCAACAGGAAGAATGGTCTCGCTTCTACGCCAACGAGGCCGCAAACACCGACACGCGCCTGCCGCTCGATCCCGAGCAGGACCCATGGCGCACCTAAGGAACCAACGATGAAACCCTTCACCACCCTCTCTGCCATTGCGGCACCGCTGCCGATTCAGAACATCGACACGGATATGATTATCCCGAAGCAGTTCCTCAAGACCATCAAGCGCACCGGGCTAAAGGAAGGCCTGTTTTACGAGCTGCGCCACACACCTGATGGCACACGGATTGACGACTTCATCCTGCACAAAGAGCCCTATACTCAGGCCAAAACACTGATCGCACTTGAAAATTTCGGCTGCGGATCGAGCCGCGAGCATGCCCCATGGGCACTGGCAGACTTTGGAATCACCTGCGTGATCGCCCCATCCTATGCAGATATTTTTTACAATAACTGCTTTAAAAACGGCATCCTCCCCGTTGTCCTCCCGCGTGAGGCAGTTGATACGCTGATGCAGCACGCGCAATCCTCTACCAATAACATCACCATCGACCTTGCCGAGCAAACCGTACGCGCAGGCAATCACCAGTTCAGCTTCGAGATCGACCCGTTCCGCAAACGCTGCCTGTTGGAAGGGCTGGACGATATCGGCCTGACCCTTGAAAAAACCGCTGACATCAGCCGCTACGAACAAACGCGCGACACCGCGCAACCATGGCTGAAGGTGAACGAATAACCCACTAAAACCTTGCCTTTGGGGCGTGGACTGGTATGCAAAATGCATGGAATTTTTTACCAGTCATCTTGCGTCACTAAACCCGCTCACCGTTGCTGCGTCGGCCTTTGCGACACTGCTTGTTGGAGGGCTGTGGATTTCCCCGTTACTGTTTAGCCGCGCATGGATCCGCCTGTCGGGCATCCGCCCGGGAGATATCCGCCCGGCAGACCAGCGCCGCAACACCCTTGTCCGGATTGCAACCGCCATCGTAACCGCTGCCCTCATCGGCATGATTGCCGAACATGCCGCCTATGCCGTATCGCGCGTAGTTGGCGCCATCACCCTGATCTGGGTTTTCATCATGCTCCAGCAGCTCAATGGCTTTCTTTGGCGGCGTGACCCTTTTGCCCTTTTCTTACTGGTAACCACCCGTACGCTTGTATCGCTGCTCGCAGGTGGTTTAGTTTTTTGTTTCTGGAGATAACATGACAGCACGCCATATCCTTCTGCTGCCAGGCGACGGCATCGGCCCTGAAGTCGTCGCACAGGCCAAACGCATCCTCGCATGGGCAGGAAGCCACGCCGGGGCAGAATTCACCTTCAGCGAAGCGCTGATTGGCGGCGCGGCGTATGATGAGACAGGAAACCCCCTCCCCGCCAAAACGCTGGCGCTGGCCAAGGC
Source organism: Alphaproteobacteria bacterium (assembly GCA_030427685.1). Classification (GTDB taxonomy): domain Bacteria; phylum Pseudomonadota; class Alphaproteobacteria; order Rickettsiales; family UBA3002; genus QFOX01. The sequence goes on along the minus strand of JAUIBB010000042.1, from coordinate 7,341 downwards.
GGCCGATGCTATCCTGCTGGGCGCTGTTGGCGGCCCCAAATGGGAAGGGCTGGATTATGGCGTGCGTCCCGAGCGCGGCCTGCTTGCCATCCGCAAAGAGCTGGATCTGTTCGCCAACCTGCGCCCGGCCATGTGCTTTGAAGCGCTGGCCGATGCATCCAGCCTCAAACCAGAAGTAATTGCCGGGCTAGACATTCTCATTGTCCGCGAACTGACGGGCGATATTTACTTCGGAGAACCCCGCGGCGTTACCATTGAGGGCAATCACCGCGTGGGGCGCAACACCATGATCTATGCCGACTGGGAAGTCACCCGTATTGCCCGGGTCGCACTGGACCTCGCCCGCGCACGTAATAGCGCCGTCTGCTCGGTCGATAAGGCCAATGTGCTCGAAGCCACCGAAATGTGGCGCGAAGAAGTACAAAAGCTGCGCGATGCCGAATATAGCGATATTACCCTCAGCCATATGTATGTCGACAATGCTGCCATGCAGCTCGTGCGCAACCCCAAGCAGTTCGACGTCATGCTCACCGGCAACATGTTTGGCGACATTCTCTCCGACTGTGCGGCAATGCTCACCGGTTCGCTGGGCATGCTGCCTTCTGCCTCGCTGGGCGAGACAGATCCTAAAACCAACCAGCGCCCCGCGCTGTATGAGCCAGTGCACGGCTCTGCCCCTGACATCGCCGGTCAGGATATCGCCAACCCCATCGCAGCTATCCTCTCCGCAGGCATGATGCTTCGCTATTCCTTTAATATGGACCGCGAAGCGGCACTGGTCGATCGCGCGATTGCAGACGTCCTCGCCGCAGGCAAGCGCACCGCCGATATCATGCAGCCCGGCAGCACACAGCTTGGCACCCAAGCCATGGGCGATGCCATTCTGGAAGCCCTTACCACCCTGAGCAACCAACAGAAAGTCGCCTGATATGCCGCGTTTCCATTCACTAATCTGCATAGCCACCGCCTGTTTGTTAAGCAGCACGGGCTTTGCCCAATCGGCCCCCACGCTGGCTGATGCCAGTCGCCAGATGCAGCACATGCTTGGACAAAAAAACACAACAGCAGCCCTTGGACAGGCCATGGTGCTGGGAATGCTGGTCAACTGCACCCAGAAAACAGCCGGAAAAGACGCGACACAATCCTTCTACCAGCGCGTGAAGGCGGCAGGTGAGAACATCAGCGCAGCCTGTAAACGCAAAGACAGCCTGGCGGCGCAACAGCTTGCCCTTGCTACCCTTGATGCCCAACAAAACGACCCTGTACTCCAAAGCGCCCTTTCCTGCTACGATGCGCAATCTGGCGCAATTGCAGGCATGGCCGGAGCCGACATGGCCAACGACATTGCCCATTACGCACGCTGGGCACGCAACCCGGCGGCCGCGCATCAGGAGATTAAACCCTCGGACATCTGTCGCTGAGCGCCATACGTTCACGCCGCCCCATCAGAAAGTCCTTGAGATGCTGCCAATCTGGGCTACATAGGGGCTCTAATCAGCAAAGGTACTAGCATGAGTTATAAAATCGCAGTCGTCGGCGCGACGGGAAACGTTGGCCGTGAAATACTTGAAATCCTTGCCCAGCGTCAGTTTCCTGTACGGGAAGTCGTCGCCCTTGCCTCGCGCAATTCCGTCGGCAAAGAGATTAGCTTCGGCGAAGAGAAAATCCTCACCGTACAAGCGCTCGATGATTACGATTTCACCGGCACGGATATTGCACTCTTCTCACCCGGCTCCGCCATCAGCAAAGTACATGCCCCACGCGCGGCAGCGCAAGGTTGCGTCGTGATTGACAACACTTCATACTTCCGTATGGATCCGACCATTCCATTGGTTGTGCCAGAGGTAAACCCACAGGCATTGAAAGATTTCCGCAAGACCAATATCATTGCCAACCCCAATTGCTCGACCATCCAGATGGTGGTCGCGCTGGCGCCACTGCATGCAATGAACCCCATCAAGCGCGTGGTTGTATCGACCTACCAGTCTGTCTCCGGTGCAGGAAAAGACGCCATGGATGAGCTGTATAACCAGACCAAAGGCCTGTTTATGCATGACCATCTGGATGCCAAAAAATTCACCAAACGCATTGCCTTCAACGTCATTCCCCACATCGATAGCTTCATGGATAATGGCACGACCAAAGAAGAATGGAAAATGGTAGAGGAAACCAAGAAAATCCTCGACCCAAGCATCAAGGTCAGCGCCACCTGTGTCCGCGTTCCGGTATTTATCGGCCACTCAGAGTCCGTGAATATCGAATTCACCAACCCCATCACGCCAGAGCATGTTTACGATGCACTGGAAGAGGCCGAAGGTGTTTCGGTGATCGACCGTCGTGGCGATGGTGGCTACCAAACCCCCGTGGAGGCAGTTGGCGAGGACAATGTATTCATCAGCCGTGTACGCAAAGATGAAACGCTCGAGAACGGTATCAATATGTGGGTCGTAGCCGACAATCTGCGCAAAGGTGCAGCGCTGAACGCCGTCCAGATTGCCGAAACGCTAATCGCACAGTTTGGCCTGACTCCGGCGAAGGAACTGGCATAGACCAGCAAGTAGGTGCTAATAATTTCTAGCACCCCCACCACGCTGTACGCACAGCCCCCCCCGCAATAATGGAACGCAAACCCGCTGGCGGTGTATTTTGTTTGCCGCTTGCCTTGCCATACGCCTGACGCCACTCGTCCTCGGTAACGAAGGGGCTGTACGCCGCAACCTGCCCCAACTGGATGCGTCGCTTGGGGTTGATGCCGATCTTGCTTCCCTCACCGCCAAATGCCTTCGCATAATCTTTGTTTTTTTGCATATCCGTGAGGGTTTTGGTGAGAATCTCGACAGCAGACCCAATATAAGCACCCTCCGCATAGTAATGTAGCGGACAGTCCTTTTCATCGAACTTCAGCAACCCCCTATCTCCTTCGATCCACCCCTCAACAAGCAATCGATCTTTAATGAGGCTGAAGCACTTACGCAGTGCTTTATAATCGTTCTTAGGCAAATCCCCACAAAACTGCTGCCAATCTTTACGGCGTTCAATTTTCCCCTCGCGGGCATAGCATTTTACCAGCCTGGAAAAATATTGCGGGTCAATCAGATCCACACGCTCCTGCACGCCATTACCGGGAATATACCCCTGGCATAGCCATTGGTAGAAGGTAGGGAATAAAAGTCGTTCGCTCTCTACGTTGGCAGGTTTCTGCTCGAGCAGTTCATCCAAAGAGATACCCTCTTTATTCTTTAGATGTGGCTTCAAATTTTCAATTCCCTCCACCTTGACACCGTACATCACCATGTCTTGTAAAACGCCTGCACGCGAATGATAGGTATGTGGATAGGGGTGCGGGTCAAACGCAATAATGCGCACACCCGGAAAATCTGGATGAGTCAGGTTTTCAACACGATCCCCCAGCTTCAGACGTGCGATATTTTCCGGCCCAAGGAATGTTGCTAAATCGACGCCGCTTTCTTCATAGAACTCTCGCAGTGCCGCGTCGATCGGTGGTTCACCATTATCGATCGAGCCCTTGGTTAGAACATAACATCTACCCTTTTTGGCAAATCGTCCCTCATTGTAGCCAACCAGTAGGCAATGCTGCCCCCCAGCATTATTGCCGTGGATCATAATACCTGCTTTTGCAGGCTTTTGTGGCGGTTTAGGATTCATCATTTTATTGAAATATGAATTAGCTGTGCGCACAAGTGACAATCCTGTGACAATACACTGCAAACGAGTCGCAATTACAGATAAATCCGTGACAATTCAGTGACAAATGAAGCCTATGATTTTCCATCCACAAACCCGGCGCAAAGCGTGTTTGACAAAGGCTTTTCACCGCTGCATGAGTAGGGCAACAAAAACCGCCTCGCATTTGGGAGACGCCATGAGCCAGATCCATACCAACCGCCCGTTATCGCCCCATGTTGGCATTTACCGCTGGCAGATTTCTAACACCCTGTCGATTCTCCACCGCCTCACGGGCTTTGGCCTTGCGCTTGGGCTTATTCCGTTTGCTGCATGGCTGTGGGGCGCGGCCTATTCTCCCGCGTTGTTTGCAGGGCTGGTTGAAGGCTTTTCGACCGTTCTTGGAAAAATCTTTCTCGTAGGCTGGACTGCCGCCTTTTATTACCATCTGGGCAATGGAATCCGCCACCTGAACTGGGATATGGGCAAAGGTTTAGAGCTAGACGAGATGAAAACCTCCGGCCAGCTCATCGTTGTCTTTACGATCGCAATGACCATCTTCACCTGGACATTGATCTGCACTGGAATGGGGGCATAAATGAGTAACAAACCATCACAATACCGCACCGATGCGAAGCGTGTGCAAGGCTTGGGATCCGCACATTCAGGCACCCACCACTTCTGGGTACAGCGCATGAGCGCTATCGCCATCGCCCCCCTTTCCGTCTGGTTTATGGCCAAGCTGCTGACCGTACTCACCGCCAGCAATGCGGGTGCCGTTGCGCACTGGTTCCAAAGCCCGGTCAATGCACTGCTGATGGCCCTGTTTTCGGTTGCCATGTTCGTCCATGCACGCCTTGGCCTGCAAGTCATCATCGAGGACTATGTGCATTGCGAGACAAAAAAAATCGCGTTGCTGATGCTCAATAGCACCGCCAACCTCGTTCTGGGCGTAGCTTCGCTATTTGCCATCGCCCATCTTCACCTCACCAGCATCTAAGGTTTCCCATGGCTGAGCAAAAAACTATCGCAAAAAAATCTTTCACCATTGGCGGACGTGCCTACCCGATCACCGACCATTATTACGACGTGATCGTCGTTGGTGCCGGCGGAGCAGGCCTGCGCGCGACCTTCGGCATGGCCGAGCAAGGCCTCTCAACCGCCTGCCTCACCAAAGTGTTCCCTACCCGTTCGCACACCGTAGCGGCACAAGGCGGTATCTCCGCAGCGCTGGGGAATATGGGGCCCGATGACTGGCGCTGGCATTTCTACGATACCATCAAAGGCTCCGACTGGCTGGGCGACCAGGATGCCATTGAATACATGTGCAAAAACGCGATGGATGCAATTGTCGAGCTGGAGCATTACGGCGTACCATTCAGTCGCACGGAAGAAGGCAAAATCTACCAGCGCCCCTTCGGCGGCATGACCACGAATTATGGCGATGGCCCAGCTGCGCAGCGCACCTGCGCCGCGGCAGACCGCACCGGCCACGCGATCTTACACACGCTTTATACGCAAGCACTGCGTCACAAAGCGCAATTCTTCATTGAGTATTTTGCCCTCGACCTGCTGATGGAAGATGGTGAGTGCCGCGGCGTCCTCGCATGGAACCTTGATGACGGCTCGCTGCACCGCTTCTACGGCCAGCAAACCGTTCTCGCGACGGGCGGCTATGGTCGAGCCTATTTCTCGGCCACTTCTGCGCATACCTGCACGGGCGACGGTGGCGGCATGGCACTGCGCGCAGGGGTTGCCCTACAGGATATGGAATTCGTTCAATTCCACCCCACCGGCATTTACGGCGCCGGCTGCCTCATTACCGAGGGTGCACGTGGCGAAGGCGGATATCTCGTGAACTCGAAGGGTGAGCGCTTCATGGAGCGTTATGCTCCTTCCGCTAAAGACCTCGCCAGCCGTGATGTTGTCTCACGCGCGATGACGATGGAAATCCGCGAAGGCCGTGGCGTTGGCGAAGAGGCCGACCATATTTTCCTCCACCTCGATCACCTGCCGCCAGACGTCCTGCATGCACGCCTTCCTGGCATTTCCGAGACCGCAAAAATCTTTGCCGGGGTCAATGTCAACAAAGCCCCTATCCCCGTACTGCCGACCGTGCATTACAACATGGGCGGTATCCCGACCAACTATCACGGCGAAGTTGTCACCCTTAAAGATGGCAACCCGGATGCCGTTGTTCCCGGACTGATGGCCATCGGCGAAGCCGCCTGCGTTTCGGTGCACGGCGCTAACCGTCTGGGCAGCAACTCCCTGCTCGACCTCGTAGTATTTGGTCGTGCGGCTGCACACCGTGCACGTGACATCGTCAAACGCGACTACAAGGTGAAGCCTGTTTCCGACGCGACAACTGAGAAGCTCCTCACACGCCTCGATAGCGTCCGCTATGCTGGAGGAACGCAGCCAACCGCTGTCATTCGTCGTAACATGCAACGCACGATGCAAAACCACGCCGCCGTCTTCCGCACGCAGGAAGTGCTGGCCGAAGGCGTCAAGAAAATGAAATCTGTCTACGACGATTTCAGCGACCTGCACGTGTCGGATCATGGGATGATCTTCAACTCCGACCTCGTCGAGGCGCTGGAGCTGGATAACCTGCGCTCTCAAGCGCTCGTTACCGTCACCTGTGCTGAAAACCGCAAGGAATCCCGCGGCGCCCACGCCCGCGAAGATTTCGCTGACCGCGACGACGTGAACTGGCAGAAGCACAGCCTCTGCTGGATGAACGAGCAAGGCACCACAAAAATCGACTACCGTCCCGTCCACATGAACACGCTGACCGACGAAGTGAATACCGTCCCGGCGAAAAAACGGGTTTACTAAGGAGCAGTTATGGTTGAGTTCGCACTTCCTAAGAATTCCAAAATCAGCAAAGACGGCAATGTCTATGAAGCCGCCGATGGTGCAACAAACGTCAAGGTATTCAACGTCTACCGTTGGGATCCCGAGGAATTGGACGCTGACGGCAAGCCGAAAAATCCGCGCATCGACCGCTACGAGATCGACATGGACAAATGCGCACCGATGGTGCTCGACGCCCTCATCAAAATGAAAGATGAGATGGACGCGACGCTGACCTTCCGCCGCTCTTGCCGCGAGGGTATCTGCGGTTCCTGCGCCATGAATATCGACGGCACGAATACACTGGCCTGCACCAAATCCATCGCGGATGTAAAGGGCGAGGTAAACATCTACCCACTACCGCATATGAGCGTGGTTAAAGACCTCGTGCCGGACATGAACCATTTTTATGCGCAGTACGAATCCATTCAGCCTTGGCTGAAAGCCGAATCACCTGCGCCCTCCAATGCAGAGCGCCTGCAATCACCGGAGGATCGCGAGAAACTCGACGGGCTGTATGAATGCATCCTCTGCGCCTGCTGCTCAACCTCCTGCCCAAGCTATTGGTGGAACCCGGACCGCTATCTCGGCCCAGCCATCCTGCTACATGCCTATCGCTGGATCATCGACAGCCGCGACGAAGCCACGGGCGACCGGTTGGATGACCTTGAAGATCCTTTCAAGCTCTACCGCTGCCACACCATCATGAACTGCACCAAGACCTGCCCTAAGGGTCTGAACCCGGCCAAAGCCATCGCAGAGATCAAGAAACTGATGGTCGCACGACAGGTATAGTAC
>JAUIBB010000041.1 GCA_030427685.1 Alphaproteobacteria bacterium | reverse complement strand
AGACCATTGGCTATTCGCCGCACGAGGATATGTGTGGCAGGGCATGCTACGGTTCAGCGTGCGGATTCACTAGCAAGGACTAGCGAGATTTTTACTACTGCATGACCAGCAAAGAATTACAGCCTGTGCGCGGGACGCACGACCTGTTACCCGCCGCTTACGCAGCGCAGCGTCAGGTGATTGATGGCGCCGAGCAGGTGGCCGCACTGTATGGCTTTGCGCGGATGGATACCCCGATTTTTGAATTCTCGGAAGTCTTCCACCGCACGCTGGGTGATACTTCGGATGTGGTGGCAAAAGAGACCTATAGCTTCACAGATCGTGGTGGAGAGAACCTTACCCTGCGTCCTGAGTTTACGGCAGCCATGGTGCGCGCTTTCCTCAGCAATAAGCTGACGCAGGAACTACCCTTCAAATGTTTTTACGCGGGCCCGGCCTTTCGTTATGAGCGGCCACAAAAAGGGCGGCAGCGCCAGTTCCACCAGATTGGTGCCGAGCTACTGGGCGCGAACGAGCCATCCGCCGATGTCGAGATGATTGCCCTAGGGGTGCATACATTGCGCCAGCTTGGGGTTGGGGATGCCGTGACGCTGGAGTTAAACTCGTTGGGTGATCCTGAATCACGCGCGGCCTATCGCGAGGCGCTGGTGGGGTATCTTACCCAGCATGCCGCGCAATTATCGGAAGACAGCCGGTTACGGCTAGAGCGCAATCCATTGCGCATTCTTGATTCTAAAGATGAGGGCGACCGCGCCATTGTCAAAAATGCACCGACATTGCAGGAGCATTTCAACGCGACGTCGCGCGCGTTCTATGATCGGACAAAGGAGGGGCTCGCCTCTCTCGGGATCCGCTATCATGAGAATGACCGTCTGGTGCGCGGGCTGGATTATTACTCGCATACCGTATTTGAGTTCACGACCGATAAGCTGGGGTCGCAAGGTACCGTGCTGGGTGGTGGTCGCTATGACGGGCTGGTGCAGTTGATGGGCGGGCCCGAGATCGCCGGAATCGGATGGGCTGCGGGTGTCGAGCGGCTGGTTGCGCTGCGCGAGGCACTGGATGCCGCCGCCGCGATTAACCTTGCGCCGAAGGTAAGCGTGGTGCCGATGGGCGAGGCGGCTGAATCGGTCGCATGGCAGTTAGTGCAAGAGCTTCGCATGGCAGGAATTTCCGTCGATATCGCCTATAAGGGGAATGCAAAGAAACGCTTTGCCCGTGCCGATAAATTACGCTCCATGGTTGCCCTGGTGCTGGGTGAGGATGAAATCGCCCAAGGCATGGTGACCGTGAAACAACTCGCTTCCGGCACGCAGGAGCTTCTGCCGCGCGATCAACTGATAGCAACTTTAAAAGGAATCGTGGGATAATGTCGTTCGACAAAAAAATTGATGCGCTGGTGACGCGCCATAAAGAGTTGCGGGATGTCATCTCCTCGCCAGACAGCCTGAAAGGGGGCGAGTTCGCCAAACTCTCTAAGGAGTATTCCGACCTGACCCCTGTCATCGAGACAGCGCTGGCACTACGTCAGGCGACGTCAGAGCTGGAAGATGCCAAAGCCATGATTAATGGCAAAGACGAAGGCATGCGCGAGTTGGCGCTCGAAGAGAAAGCGGCGCTCGATAAGTTGATTCCCAAGCTGACCGAAGACCTGCAAATTGCCCTCCTGCCAAAGGATGAGGCCGATGCTAAAAACGCAATCCTTGAGGTGCGTGCCGGTACTGGCGGCGATGAAGCGGCGCTGTTTGCGGCGGATCTCTTCCGCATGTATCAGCGCTTTGCGGAGTTGCAGGGGTGGAAGTTTGAGGTGCTGTCTGTCAGCGATTCAAGCATTGGCGGCTATAAGGATGCCAACGCCTCGATCTCTGGCAAGAACGTGTTCCAGAAATTGAAATTCGAGTCGGGTGTCCATCGCGTGCAGCGTGTTCCGGCAACAGAAACACAGGGTCGTATCCATACCTCCGCCGCGACGGTGGCCGTGCTGCCAGAGGCTGAAGAGGTGGATATCCAGATTAACGAGAACGACTTGCGGATTGATGTGTTCCGCTCCTCTGGCCCCGGTGGTCAGTCGGTGAACACCACCGATTCCGCAGTGCGCATCGTGCATATCCCAACCGGGGTAACGGTGCAGCAGCAGGATGAAAAATCACAGCATAAGAACAAAGCAAAAGCGTTGAAAATTCTCCGCTCTCGCCTTTACGAAGCCGAGTACCAGAAGCGTGAATCAGAACGCTCTGCTGCGCGTAAAGGGCAGGTCGGATCGGGCGATCGTTCAGAGCGGATCCGCACCTATAACTACCCGCAGGGGCGGGTGACGGATCACCGTATTAACCTCACCACCTATAATCTGGATGCCGTGATGGATGGTAGTGGGCTCAGCGAATTCTGCGATGCGCTTATCAAAGAAGATCAGGCGGCTAAACTTTCGGAGATCAAGGAATAATGCAGCCAATCGCAACACAGTTGCAGCATGCCCGTCAGGCGCTTTCCCCAGTGGCAGGCGATCTGGCAGCGCTTGAGGCGAGGGTGCTGGCAAGCCATGCATGGGGGCTCTCGCCCGAGGCCTTGGTGCGCGAGGCAGGCAGTATGCGTGATGCTGCGCCGTTGCTACAACTGGTCACCCGCCGTCTTGCACATGAGCCGATTGCACAGATTACCGGCGAGAAAGACTTTTGGCGGGATGTGTTCGCCGTGAGTGCTGATGTGCTAACCCCACGTGCGGATAGCGAAACCATGATTGAAGAGCTGCTCCGCCAGCGGCCAGACCAGACAGCGGCCCTGCGCATGCTGGATCTGGGCACGGGGTCGGGCTGTCTGCTGCTTTCTGCATTGCGGGAATATCCCGAGGCGCAGGGGGTTGGCGTCGATCAATCCGAGGCCGCACTGGCGATGGCCAGCACGAATGCTAAACGCTTGCGGCTCGATGGGCGAAGCCATTTTCTGCGTAGCAACTGGTGTGGCGCGGTGGAGGGAAAGTTTGACATTGTCCTGTCGAATCCGCCCTACATTCCGCAGGCAACCATTGCAACGCTCGATGCCGATGTTCGTCACTATGAGCCACATGCAGCGCTGGATGGCGGTGTCGATGGGCTAGACTGCTACCGGGATATTTTGCAGCAACTGATGCCGCATCTTTCCCCCGGGGCGCTTGTACTGTTTGAAGTCGGTGCAGGGCAGGCAACGGATGTTGCCGCGCTTGGGCAGGCGCAGGGCTTTGTACTGCGTGCAATCACAAACGATCTGGCCGGCATTGCACGCATTGTCGCGCTTGAAACCAATCACTAATGGGAGATGGAGATCACCATGATACGTAAAAATAACAACCGTAATAACATGAAGCACCGTAGCGGTGGTGGTGGACGTCGTTATCAAGGCGGTGGTGGTGGCAATCGTGGTAACGATGGCCAGAACAGCGCACGCCAGAAGCACCACGCGACCCAGCAGCGCGAGAAATACAGCAACATGGCACGCGATGCGCAGATCAATGGCGATCGTGTGGATGTTGAATACTACCTCCAGCATGTCGACCATTATAGCCGCGTGCTAAACGACATCGCGGCGATAGAGGCCGAACGCCATGCAAACCAGCGCGAGCATCAGCCAGCAGCACCAGCTGCACCGGCATCTGATGCTGGCAATGGCGCACAGGCCGATGCCGCTACGACTACAGAAGCAGCTCCTGCTGGGGAGGAGGCTACCACTAGCCGTCCACCGCGTGCGCCGCGCCAGCAGAGCCGTCGCCAACCTGCGAAAGAGGCTTCGACAGAAGCAGCCGCAGACAGCAAGCCAGAGGATTCCGCTTCCGAAGGCGATATTCCACTCCCCGGCTCGGCATTGCCGCAGCTTTAGGGCGTTTCAAGACGATCAAGGGTGGCGGTTAGCTTCCCGAATCGCAGGTCAATCGTCGCCCGTAGTGGAATGCGTCGTGCGTCAGCACTGAAATACAGATGGATCTCCGGGTCTCCCTGCGCATATTTCTTTAGCTCTTTCGGCGTGTAGCCGGTAATCGGGCGGCGCGATACCATTGTATCAATGGCCATCACGGATTCTCCCATAATAGAGAGTGGTACGGCGGGATTCACCACCATTACCCGCATTTCGGCCAGGCGCGCCGCATCGTAGGTACGGGTGCTGATGATCGGGTGGTAGTCGGCCAATGCAGCGGTAAGCTGTTGCCGGACAATCAGCCCGGCGGTGACGGGGTCAGTCGCGGAGCCAACCTCGGCGGCTGAGACAGCCGGGCGCCAGTTCGGGGTGTCATCCGGTACACGCTCACGCTTGATGACATTTCCTTGTGTATCAAAGACCAGCACGGCGCGCTCATTGCTCCCGTCATCCTGTGGCCGCGAGAAAAAGCGGCCCGGCTGGTAATGGTGTGTCTTGCTCAGGGTGCCCCAGGCTTCGGCAATCCGACGCTCCTGCGAGAAGGCCCGTGCGATTCCGGCGGTTTTGGTATCTACGCGCAGATGGTATTTCCCATCCGCTTCCGAGGCGGTGAAGTAGATCCGCCCGATGGTGATACCTTCCCAGGCCACACGGTAGCGTGCTTGTAGCGAAAACGGCTCTAAAGGCTCGGCCATAGCTGGTATGGACAGGCATAGCGCGAAAAAGCAGACGGCAATCTTGCAACGCATCCGTGTGCACCCCATATATAGGTTATACAGCAACTACCCAGCCTTCGATGATAGCAGTATCCTATGCTTCAGGGAAGCGGGATAGCATGAAAGGACAAACCATGGATCTGGAACAATTTACGGATAAATCGCGGCATGTCTTGCAGGAGGCGCAGTCATTGGCGCTGCGTGAACGGCATCAGCGGTTTACACCGGAGCATCTCTTCAGCGCACTGCTGGAGGAGGTAAGCACTATCAACCTATTGGAAGCTGCCGGGGGTGATGCAGCCACCGTTGTGGCACAGGCCAAGGCGGCACTCGCCAAGCTACCACAAGTCGAAGGCGCCGCAGCCCAGATGTATCTGGGGGGCGACACTGCCCGTATTCTGGAGCAGGCGAAAGAGCTCGCTAAGAAAGCCGGCGATCAGTTCGTTACGCTTGAGCGCCTGTTGCAGGCATTGGCGCTGGAGAGCGACGCCGCACCGGGAAAAATACTCAAGGCAGCCGGGGTGACGCCGCAGACGCTTAATGCGGCCATCAACGAGGTGCGCAAAGGGCGCACGGCAACCTCGGCCAGCTCGGAAGACCAGTTCGAGGCACTCAAAAAATATACCCGCGACCTGACCGCTTTGGCGGCAGAGGGCAAGCTGGATCCGGTGATTGGCCGGGACGAGGAAATTCGCCGCTCGATTCAGGTGCTGGCGCGCCGTACTAAAAATAACCCGGTGCTGATTGGTGAGCCGGGGGTAGGGAAAACGGCGATTGCCGAGGGGTTGGCCCTGCGTATCCTGAATGGTGACGTGCCCGAGGCGCTCCGTAACAAGAAGTTATTGTCGCTGGATCTTGGTGCCTTGATCGCTGGGGCAAAATTCCGCGGTGAGTTTGAAGAGCGCTTGAAAGCCGTTCTGAACGAAATCGATGCGGCTGCGGGCGAGGTGGTGCTGTTTATCGACGAGCTGCACACACTGGTGGGTGCGGGTGCGGCGGAAGGGTCGATGGATGCCAGCAACCTGCTGAAACCTGCTCTCGCACGCGGTCACCTGCATTGCCTTGGGGCAACTACATTGGCGGAATACCGTAAATATATCGAAAAAGACGCCGCCCTCGCGCGGCGCTTTCAGGCCGTGTATGTTTCCGAGCCAACGGTGGAGGATACCGTCTCGATCTTACGTGGGTTGAAGGAGAAATACGAGCTGCATCACGGCATTACGATCTCGGATGCGGCGTTGGTGGCGGCGGCAACGCTTTCAAATCGCTATATCACGGATCGGTTTTTACCCGACAAAGCCATCGACCTGATGGACGAAGCCGCCAGCCGTCTGCGGATGCAGGTCGATAGCAAGCCCGAGGCGCTGGATGAGGTTGACCGTAAGCTGGTACAGCTGCGCATTGAGCGCGAGGCATTGAAGAAGGAGTCGGATAAAGCCTCGCGTGACCGGTTATCGAAACTGGAGGATGAAATCGCCGAGCTGGAGGCGGAATCTGCGACCCTGACCAAAAGCTGGCAGGCAGAGAAAACCCGCCTGAGCGATGCGCGTGGCCTCAAAGAGAAGCTTGAAGCCGCCCGTATTGAAGTGGAGACCGCGCAACGCAACGGGAACTATGCCCGTGCCGGGGAGCTTACCTATGGAGTCATTCCAGAGCTTGAGAAGAAGCTTTCCGAAGCGGAGGAGGCATCTGCTTCTGGCAGCGGCCCATCGCCGGAGGTTGTGCGTGAGGCAGATATTGCAGCGATTGTTTCGCGCTGGACAGGCATTCCCGCCAGCAAAATGCTCGAGGGTGAGCGTGATAAACTGCTAGGGATGGAAGCGGCGATTGGCCAGCGTGTGGTTGGGCAGGAGGATGCCGTGAAAGCCGTTGCTCTGGCCGTACGTCGTGCGCGTGCCGGGCTGAAAGACCCGCAACGTCCGATTGGCTCCTTCCTGTTCCTCGGGCCGACCGGGGTTGGGAAAACCGAGCTGACCAAGGCGCTTGCCGGGTTTATGTTCGATGATGAAGCGGCCATGATTCGCATGGATATGAGCGAATATATGGAGAAACACTCGGTCGCCCGGCTGATTGGCGCGCCTCCGGGCTATGTCGGCTACGATCAGGGCGGGGCGCTGACCGAAGCGGTGCGCCGCAGACCGTATCAGGTGATCCTGTTCGATGAGATCGAAAAGGCACATCCGGATGTATTCAACGTCCTGCTGCAGGTGCTCGATGATGGGCGGCTGACGGATGGGCAGGGGCATACGGTTGATTTCCGCAATACTATTATTATCCTCACCAGCAATCTGGGGGCGCGGCATCTGGTCGAGTTGCCGGATGGTGCGTCGGCAGAGTCGGCGCGTGAGGCGGTCATGGACGAGGTGCGGGCCGCATTCCGTCCCGAATTCCTGAACCGGCTTGATGAGATCATCCTGTTCCACCGCCTTGAACGGGCGCAGATGGGGGCAATCGTCGATATCCAGATGCGGCATCTCGAAGCCTTGCTTAAAGATCGCGAGATTATGCTTTCGCTTGATGACGCCGCGCGTAACTGGCTGGCAGAGCAGGGCTATGACCCTATCTATGGCGCGCGTCCACTTAAGCGTGTTATCCAGCGTCAGGTGGCGGATCGTCTTTCGACCCTTATCCTTGAGGGCGAAATTGCAGATGGTTCGCAGGTGGCCATTACCGGCCATGACCTTGGGCTGCATATCGAGGCCAGTAAGGCTGCGTAATGCTTAAGGGCGTTTCGGTGCTGCCGTATCAGGCGAACGCGCTGCGCTGGGCAGGTGTGCCCGGATAAAGGCGACGGCATCCTCATACGCGCCATGCGATTGCAGGTCCAGATGTCCGGCTCCAGGGTAAATCTTGAGGGTTTTTGGGGGGCTGGCATATTGGTATAGCGCCTGGCCATGGGGAAGGGGGATCACCCTGTCTGCATCCCCGTGGAGAATCAGCAAGGGCGCGCTAACCTGGTCGATTACCTCGCGCGAGCGGTATTGGTCTTTGAGGATTCGGGCGACAGGAAGCCAGGGGAACATTTCCTGTGCACGGTCAAGCGTTGCGGTGAATGGAGCCTCAAGGATAAGCACGGCAGGATGCTCCTGCGCGGCCAGTTGGGTTGCGATCCCCGAGCCAAGCGAATAGCCCCAGATCACCGCTGGTTGCGTAGGCTGGTGCTGTAGCATATCTCGGTACAAGGCACGCGCATCCTGCGTTAAGTGAGGTTGGGTAGGAGCCCCATCGGCGCCGGGATAGCCTCGATACTCCATGGCTACCACGTGAAATCCATGGTGGTTCAGGTAGCGGAGGGTCTGGGTGAAGGCAAACAGGCCACCACTATTCCCATGAAAATAGAATAATAAGGGTTTTGTCTGCGCGTTATCGCTTTCCCAGTAGCGAATGGCGGTTCCGTCGGCGCGTGGCAGGCTGTGGGCCTGATAGCCATCAAGCCCCGCTGCCTGAGGAGTTGTTGGGCCGGGCAGGGGAATATACAGGAAATGCCGCTGATATATGGCCATTCCTACGCAAAGCAGCAGATAGGGGAGAAGGATATATAAAGTAAGGCGGCGGATCCAGAGGCGGTAGCTGCTGCTGCGCATCCCCATGACCGGTTACCGGCTGGCGAGTTTTGCCGTAGCTTTCGGCTTGCTGTTCAGTGAGGCCAGCTCTTTAATTGCAGCCTGTTTGCCGGATTTAAATGCCGCCATTTGTTTGCCCGTCAGGCCCGATGCCATATTAAACTGTTTTGAGATTGGGTTGACCTGTGCATTGTTGAGGCGCACTTCGTAATGCAGGTGTGGGCCGGTGGCGGCACCGGTCATGCCAACATAGGCAATCACCTGCCCTTGGCGCACGCGGTTGCCAACGCTGATTTTCCCGAATTTGCTGATATGGCCATAGGCGGTTTTGTACGTATTATTGTGCTTGATAAGCACGAAGTTACCATAGCCTTTTTTCCAGCCTTTAAACTCGACCACCCCATCTCCGGCAGCCATAATTGCCGTTCCGGTCGAGGCGCCAAAATCCACCCCTTTATGCATTCTGGAATAGCCAAGCAGCGGGTGTTTACGCATCCCAAAGCCCGAGGTGATATGCGCGGCATTAATCGGTGTCCGTAGGAGTGATTTGCGGACGCTGTTTCCCTTGCCGTCAAACCATGCATAGTCGCCGCCATTGGTTTTGAAACGGAAAATTTCATGCTTTTTGCCTTGCAGGGTCAGGGCAACATAACGTGCGGGGCTATAGCCACCAATACGGCCATCTGCGGTGGTTTTGCGATCCATCAGCACTTCAATCGTGTCGCCGGGGTGGATGTCGCGCTGGAAGTCTACATCGTAGCTGAAGGCTTTCACGATATCATTCATTGTACCGGCAGGGATTTTTGCATCGGCACCGGCTTGCATCAGGCTGCTGCGGACTTTGCCGAAGCCGCGATAGGCCTTTTCTGTCATGGCTTCTTTGGTGGCAGCGACGTTGTAGTTGCCGTTTTCAAGGCGTTGCAGCTCGATGGTGCTGAAATTGGGGAGGTTGATCGCCAATTCGCGCACGGCCGCTTTGTCGCCGAGGGTTTCATGCCGGGCAAGGGTCAGGGAGATTTTCTGTCCGGCACGCAGTTTGCGCGGGTTAAAGCGCGCTTTCAGGGCAGTAACAACTTCCTGCGCATCCCCCATTTGTACATGGTTGGCCAGCAGGATATCGAGCAAGGTCTCACCACGCCCAATTTTAAGGGCGAGGGTGCGTGGATAGGTCAGTTTTGGCTCAACAACGGCGGTTTGTGCTGGCTCAGTTGTTGCGGGAACAGTCGCTGCCTCCGCGAGTGTTGCGGCTGGCGCGGCGTTTTCAGACGGAGGAGGGGGGCTGGTCTCGGGTGCCTGTGCAAGAATCACTGGTGTGGCTGCCATAGGGGCCGGGGCAGGCACCACGCCTGCAGGCGCGGGGGGCTGTGAGTATGAGGCAACTTCTGTCAGTGTGGGCTGCTCAAGCGCAGCCTGCTCTTGTGGCAGTACGGCAGCGGTAATCAGCAGGTTAGTAAAAAAGGACAGCCCGATGCCAAAGGCAGAGCCAAACATAAACCAGTTTCCCCGCACGCGCGAAAGGCGTTTGACGCTGACAGGGCGCGGTGCAGAAGGGATCTCCGTGGCAGGGATGGGAGAGACAAGCAATGGGGTGACCGGAGGCCTGCGCATGAAAATCCTGATAAATAACAAGTGGTTGCAAAAATTCTGCGATATGTTGTGCCTTCAGCATCTCACTGGGCGGGGTGATTGCAAACAAATTATGGTAGGAAAACCCACTTTTGCGCCATGATTTGTCAATAGGTTGTGGTTCGGCAACAGGTGCAAATATCCATGGTATTTTAGGGATCCCTAACGATTCGTTAAGGTTTGTTTGTTACTGTCGGTTCATCGCTTCGCACGGGGCGCTCAAAAAAACATGATGGAGATTGACGTATGAAGCGTACTATTCAGACACTATCCCTTACCCTTGTCGCTGTTGTGGGGCTCGCTGCTTCTTCAGCGCATGCCGCCAGTGCCAGCCTTATTCGCGCTACGCAGGCGCAATTAACCAGCCTTGGCTATTATGCTGGCCCCACGGATGGGGTGATGGGCCCTAAAACCAGCAATGCGCTGATTCAGTTTCAAAGCAGCAATGCATTGCCTGTGACAGGCTCGATTACTAAAGAAACGGCCAGTCTGCTGAGTACGGCGAATATCTATTATGCGCCGTATGCGACGGCCGCATATTATGCTCCTTCGCGGCATTCTGTTGCGTATCGTTATGCGCAGCGCCAGCCTGTGCGTCAGGCAGTTGTTTACCAGCCCGTCTATTCACAGGCGGCTGCCCAGCAGCCTGTGCAGGGCTATTACCGTTCAACCTATCAGCCTGTTTCGTATCGCGTGTACACCTCGCCTTATGGCGGCACCTGGTAGTTCGCCTTCTCTAACCTGAGGGCGATACGAATCGCCCCGGGAGGCACATAGAATGCCATCGGCAAGAGCCCACAGGAGTACCTTCCTGTGGGCTTTCTCTATGGATTTCAGTCTACATTCTGGCGTGGGTGGGGTATCGATTGTCCGGCCCATGCGCGATGCCTGTGCAGATTGCGCATTTTTTTCTTCATTTGACGCTTGACGAAATCCCCCCGCATCCTTATAAAGCGCGCTCCCGACGTTATGCGTCGCAAAAAATGCTTGGCAAGTTAATCTAAAAACTCCAGTTTTTCTGCGCCTCTTCGTCGGTTCGATGTTAACCGTTTATTATCGCGGCTTCGGTGTAGTGACCGGAATAACCGCGGATAAGAAAGAGGATTTACCATGCCAACAATCAACCAGTTGGTTCGCAAAGGTCGTCACCCGCAGAAGGCGCGGGATAAAGTACCTGCGATGGAAGCCTGCCCGCAGAAGCGTGGCGTTTGTACCCGTGTGTACACAACCACCCCTAAAAAACCGAACTCCGCACTCCGTAAGGTCGCGAAAATACGCTTGACCAACGGGTTCGAGGTGATCGGCTATATCCCCGGCGAGGGTCACAACCTGCAGGAGCACTCCGTTGTGCTTATCCGCGGTGGCCGTGTGAAGGATTTGCCGGGTGTTCGTTACCACATTATCCGCGGTACCCTCGATACGCAGGGTGTTGCTAAACGTAAAAAGCGCCGTTCGCACTATGGCGCGAAACGTCCGAAATAGTAGGAGATAGCATGTCACGTCGTCACGCTGCAAAAGAGCGCACAACCCTTCCCGATCCCAAGTTCCATGACGCGGTGGTCGGTAAATTCATGAACACCCTGATGTATGACGGAAAGAAATCCGCTGCTGAGGGGATCGTGTATGGTGCGTTTGATATCATCGCACAAAAAACCGGCAAAGATCCGTTGGCAGTTTTCAACGAGGCGCTGGGCAATGTGAAGCCGACCGTTGAGGTTCGTTCGCGTCGCGTTGGTGGTGCTACCTATCAGGTTCCAACCGAAGTTCGCAGCAAGCGTCAGCAGGCGCTGGCGATTCGCTGGCTGATTATCGCCCTGCGCAAGCGCGGCGAGAAAACCACTTGTCAGCGTATGGCGGGTGAGATTCTGGATGCGGCATCGGGCCGTGGCAGCGCCGTGAAGAAGCGTGAAGACACCCACCGGATGGCCGAGGCGAACAAAGCATTCAGCCACTACCGCTGGTAATTTAGAACATATCGTACAGGAAATTCGAGAAGAGTTATGGCACGTACTACTCAGTTAGACCATTATCGCAATATCGGGATCTGCGCGCACATCGATGCGGGTAAGACCACGACGACCGAGCGTATTCTTTACTACACCGGTAAGTCGCACAAGATTGGTGAAGTCCATGAAGGTGCCGCGACGATGGACTGGATGGAGCAAGAGCAGGAGCGTGGTATTACCATTACCTCTGCTGCGACGACCTGTTTCTGGCACATGAACGATGAGCAGTATCGCATTAACATCATTGATACCCCTGGCCACGTAGATTTCACCATTGAGGTGGAGCGTTCGATGCGTGTGCTTGATGGTGCCGTGACCGTATTCGATTCCGTTGCAGGTGTTGAGCCTCAGTCCGAGACCGTATGGCGTCAGGCCGATAAATACGGCGTGCCACGTATCTGTTTCGTGAACAAGATGGATCGTATCGGTGCAGATTTCTATCGTTGCGTTGATATGATTATCGACCGTCTCGGTGCAACCCCGTTGGTAATCCAATTGCCGCTGGGTGGTGAAGAGCATTTTCAGGGTGTCATCGACCTCGTGAAAATGAAGGCCCTCATCTGGGGTGGTGAAGAGCTTGGTGCAAAATTCAGCGAAGAAGAAATTCCAGCTGAGTATGTTGCGAAAGCAAAAGAATACCGTGAGAAGCTGATCGAGACCGCTGTTGAGCAGGACGATGTGCTGCTTGAGGCTTACCTTGAAAAAGGTGAAGAGCCGTCGATGGAAGACCTGAAAAAGTGCATTCGTAAGGGGACTGTGAAGTTCTCGTTCGTGCCGGTGCTTTGTGGTTCTGCCTTCAAAAACAAAGGTGTGCAGCCGTTGCTTGACGCAGTTGTTGACTATCTCCCAACCCCGCTGGATCGCGGTGCGATGGATGGTATCGACCCGAACGCGGCGGATGAAGAGAACAACATCATCCAGCGTATCCCGGATGACAAAGAGCCACTTTCGATGCTCGCCTTTAAAATTATGGACGATCCGTTCGTTGGTTCGATCACCTTCTGCCGCATCTATTCCGGTAAGGTTGAGTCGGGGACCAGCGTTCTGAACTCCAGCCGTGAGCGCAAAGAGCGCGTTGGCCGGATGCTTCTGATGCATGCAAACAGCCGTGAGGATGTCAAAGAAGCATGTGCGGGCGATATCGTTGCGCTGGCCGGTTTGAAAGATACCCGTACCGGTGACACATTGTGTGATTCCGCCAAGCCAGTAATTCTTGAGAAGATGGAATTCCCTGAGCCTGTCATCGAGTTGGCTGTTGAGCCAAAATCGAAAGCGGATCAGGAAAAGCTTGGTGTTGCACTGAGCAAGCTGGCTGCTGAGGATCCATCGTTCCGCGTTTCAACCAACCACGAGACCGGTCAGACGATCCTGAAAGGGATGGGTGAGCTTCACCTCGACATTAAAGTCGATATCCTGCGCCGTACCTACAAGGTTGATGCAAACATCGGTGCACCGCAGGTTGCGTATCGTGAGACGATCAGCCGCCTGCATACCGAAGATTACACCCACAAGAAGCAGTCGGGTGGTTCGGGGCAGTTCGCGCGCGTCATCATTGATTTCGAGCCATTGGAGGCCGGTTCAGGCTTTGTGTTCGAGAGCAAGGTTGTCGGTGGTTCGGTACCGAAGGAATTCATTCCGGGTGTCCAGAAGGGGCTTGAGTCCATGCTGGGTTCCGGCGTGGTTGCAGGCTTCCCTGTGATCGACTTCAAAGCAACCCTGAAAGATGGTGCTTACCACGATGTCGATTCCAGCGTGATGGCGTTCGAAATCGCAGCGCGTGCAGCATTCCGTGAAGGGATGGCGAAGGCCGGTCCAATCCTGCTTGAGCCAATCATGAAGGTTGAGGTTGTGACGCCAGAAGATTACATGGGCGACGTGATCGGGGATCTGAGTTCCCGTCGTGGTTCGGTACAAGGCATGGATCAGCGCGGCAATGCCCGTGTTATCAATGCGCAGGTGCCGCTCGGCCAGATGTTTGGTTATGTGAACACCTTGCGCTCGATGAGCCAGGGGCGCGCAAGCTACTCGATGGTCTTCGGCCATTACGCAGAAGTGCCGTCGCATATCGCTGACGAAATCAAGAAAAAAGCTGCATAGCAGTAATTTAGATACGAAATTTGAAGGAGAGAGTTATGGCTAAGGAAAAATTTGATCGCAGCAAACCGCATTGCAACATTGGGACGATTGGTCACGTGGATCATGGTAAGACGTCGCTGACGGCGGCGATTACGAAGACGCTTGCGGAGACGGGCGGCGCGA
>JAUIBB010000040.1 GCA_030427685.1 Alphaproteobacteria bacterium | reverse complement strand
ACATCAGAACCTCGCGATAAATGAACAAACGTGCGAAGCCAGAGCCTTAACAGCCAAGATTCTGAGAAGCAAGCATTCAGCTAGGTGCAGTGCAGCATTGCACGCTCACTGCGGCATACAGACTGGGGATGGTTTATTTTTGTGGCCCCTTGATGTCGGGCATTGGGCGTGCGCCGGGCACTAATGCCAGCGGATCCTTGTCCTTCACCTCTTCTGCGTAATGGATGAAGGCATCGCTCAGGATCCCTTTGGCCGCGCTCATGGATGCGATATAGCCCTTGATCTCCTTGGAGCCGGGAATCTCTAATTCACCTAGCTTGCCGAGTGTCTGATCGTGATTCGCGCTGCGCAGATTGTATTTTGCAGCCAACGCCACCTGCAACACCAGCTTTGCCTGCTCAGGCGTGGCGATATAATTACCATCCTTCAGCAACTCCTGCGTTGCGGCGATGGCAGCACTGGCTTGCCCGACGACATCCCCCAGCTTGTCGCCCTCACAGATGCTGATGAAGCCATGGGATGGGTCAGCACGGTCGGTCGGTGACGCGGCACGGTGACGCACCATGCCATCACGGGCGGCGACCGCATCAAAGTCGATGGCAATATTGGCGTAACCATCTTTTTCCTGCTCTGCGATTACAGCGGCCTTGATCTCAGACATGTCCGGCAGAATCAGATCCATATCGCGGCCAATTTTATCAACGGTATAATTGCTGATATTGGGGTTACGCTCGCGCTTCTGATTGGGGGTCAGGATATGGTTTTTCGCCGCGATGATGCGTGCCAATGCCGCCGCGGCCTGACCCGGCAACACATCACCCATCGCACGCTGGGTGATAGCAAGCTCCTCACTGCAACGCATCGCGATGCTGAACAGCTCGTCGTCTTTCGTCACATGAATCCGATTGCCGGTATGGTTGTCGAAGGTCAGTTTCGTCGGCTTCTTCGGCGTGGTCGATTTCTTCGGCTGGCTCACCGTCGTTTTTTTAGCCGGCTCGTGGGTCTCTGTTTTGACGGGCTGCGACGCAGGCTTAACCGGATCCGATGCTGCCCCGTCCCCTTCGCGTGACGACGATGGATAGGCCAGCGCATCGATCGCAAACAACTTTGGATCCAACACGGTCTGTTTGAACTCTGCATAACTGTGCATCCGTGCGAGCGACGGGTTGGGCACATAGGAATGCTGCATCTGCTCGATCATCTCCGCACGGGCAAGGATCCCCAGCGCATCCTGATACTCCGCACCGTTCGTGCCGGTATTGTTGGTTGCATCATACTGCTTCAACAGTGCAACATAAATTGACTGACGCTCCGCAGCGGAGCCGAGCATAAAGCGGTCGCGATACTGGTCGAGCACGGCTTCCACCTTATGACGATAGGCTGCCGTGCCGTTATCGACCGTCACGCCAGCATAGTCGGTTACGCCACGCATGACACCGAGGTTCAGGTCGCGGTCGCCAATACCAAACAGTTCGTTATGGGCACGAATGAGCGGGTCATCGGTACGGGTGAAATAGGTGATGTCTGGTGAGGGGCGCTCGAATGCACCACCACCAGCGGCAGACCAACTGGTGCTTTCGCTTATTGTGCTACCAGCTTCTGCAGACGCCATCTTCGAGGCATCATTCGCGCGGGATGCCGCTAAGATACGCGCATCACGCGCAGCTTGCGACTCACCAGAGGGAGTAGTCGTGCTGGCAACAGTCGCGGCGGCTGCGGGTTTTGGCGTCTCTACTTTTTTAGCGGCGGGTGCTGGCGTGGCGGCGGCAGGGGCAGCCTCCTTCACTACTTTCGGCGCTTCTTTTGGCGCGACAACTACCTTCTTGGCTTCTTCTGGTTTAGGCAGAACCGTCGCCGTGGCATTGGCGGTCGTAGTGACCCCTGCCTTTTGTGCGACAGACACGGCAGCAGCAACATCCGTCATCGTGCTGCCACTTAAATTCAGCCCGTAAATGGATGGGTTGGCGATCTCTTCCGGCGGCTTCAGGAATTCGGGTACGGCGGTAGGATCCACGTTGGTTGCTGCTTGTGCAACATCGTCTGTTGGATTCTGCGGGAAGGGCTCCGTGCCAACCAGCCGATGGCCGTTGGGATCCGGAATATGGAATACGGTACTTTCATAGTTGGCAAAGGCAGCGTCGCCATCAATGGCGGGGATCCAGCCCTGCCCTTTTTGCTGCAAGGCATGGATTTCTTCTGAGCGGCGCAGCACTGCCATAGCATGCTGGCGTGCGATGGCCAGCTCGGGATTGTCCTGACTTACGGACTGCGTATATTGCTGTGCCATCTTCCCGATAATATTGGCTTTCTGGTCGGCTGGAAGTGTTGCGAAATCCGGATGCGTATAGGCAATGTCACGCACGCTTGCTTTCAGCGCCTCCAGCGTGGTGCCCTTCCCGGGCTTAATCAATGCTGCGGTGTTCAGCTCACCAAAAAATTCCTGGTAGGCGATGTTGACGGGATCGTCCTGCAGGTCGAAGACCGTTGCGCCCGGCGGGATGGCAGGGCCTTGCGGTGTAGGAGCCACCTTCGGAGCAAGCGGCTGCGGCGGAGCTTCCTCTACCGGCAGGATCAGCTCGGGCGCGCGATCATGCACGATCGCCCCCAGCTCCTTGAGGGATTCGTGCTTATGACTACGCAGGACAAAGCCGTTTTCATAACCGGGGCCATAGGTTTGCGACAATGCGTTATTGGCAACATCGACATTGGCCACCATGTCTGCACCGCTTGCACGCTCGCCGGTCAGCCATGCGCGCTGCACCCGGTCAACTGCGGCAGAGTAGGCATAAAAACGTGCGAACTCCTGCACCTCCTGCGGGGCAACCTTGTAACGGTCACGGCGCGTAAAACGGCCATCCTGATTGACATCCAGCCGCGATGGGGCCGGCATCTCCAGCGCGGGGGCGCCCAGATATTTATCCATGAGTGCACTCACCCCTGCATCTGCCGATGAGGAGGCGATCGCATCTACAAACGTAATCGCAGCGCGTAGTTGCGCAAGGTCATAGATCTGTCGTGCGACCGGTTCTTCCGGACGCTCCGGCGCGAACTCCCGCGATCCATTCTGGAATGCGATCGTCTGATCCAGCACCTTATTAAAGTATGCCTCTTCCCGCGTCTGATTGACCATCTGCTTCTCCTAACAACCTGTTCTTTATTCCGCCTACCTCACGCGACATCCCGGCGTACGAAACCCCCGACAATCACATTTGCCGGAGGCTCGTAGAAAAAATGCCGTCACGTGCCGTATGCTACTGGCGCTGTTGGACGCCCTTCGGAATGGCACCTGCAACCAGCGATACCAGGTCTTCAACATTCTGGCCTTTGACTTCGCCGGTATAGCTGATTTTTGAGTCGTTCGAGAGCACACCCTTGGCATGCTTCATCGAAGCGACGCCATTGGTGATGTCACCCTCGGTTGGCATTCTCAGGATCGAGCCGCAGCATTTAATCATGTCGGCATCTTTGATCCCGTTTTTGCTGGCGATCATCAATGCCAACCCAAGGATGGCATCATGCTCGCTGACCTCGGGGCCAAAAGCAGCTTTTGCTTTAGCCACCAGATCCTTGTTGTCCCGCGCAATCCGGTACAGGGTATCATCCTTCTGGATGGTATACTCAACCGAACCATCATCACAGGCGGCAAATTGACGCGACCCATCTGCCGGGCCTTCGTATTTACGATGCCCGGTTGCCTTCCCTTTCCGCGTTGGCAGTTGCGGAACCAGGTTTTGTTGCGCTGGGGTTGTTGGGGTTGCTGGGGCTGGTGTATTCGACTGGCCCCCAGATGCCGGTGGCGTAACACGGGTGGTGTCTGCCGGTGGCGTAACACGGGTAGTGTCAGCCGGTGGCGTAACACGGGTAGTGTCAGCCGGTGGCGTAACACGGGTGGTGTCCGCTGGTGGCGTAACACGGGTAGTGTCCGCTGGTGGCGTAACACGGGTAGTGTCTGCCGGTGGCGTAACACGGGTGGTGTCCGCTGGTGGCGTAACACGGGTGGTGTCCGCTGGTGGCGTAACACGGGTAGTGTCAGCCGGTGGCGTGATGCCAGTAGTGTCAGCCACGGCGCCGGTGGTATCAACGGCATTGCCAGCGCTATCTACTGCCGGTGCTGGCGTGGTGATAGCGGCAGCCTGCTGTGCCTCGTAGGCAGCCTTGGCATCCGCCATTGCTGCTTGCTGATAGGCAGCAAGGTTCTGTGGCGTCAGGGCCGGTAGTGACAGCGGAAGCTTGAGGATTTTTGCGGCATCACTCTGCTTTGCAGCGTACACCTCTGCCATCCGCTGAGCATATACTATCGCTATTGCTGCGTCACTTTTGGCCACGGATAGCGGCTTAGCCTCTAACCACACTTTATACAGGCTGGCCTTTGCCTCTTGCGAACCAACCACCCTATCTGAATCTGAGTCTGCATAAATGCTGACCACTGCACCCCGCGTAGCATCAGCGTCACGGCCCATTGTACCCCCAATAGCAGGGATATTAGGCACTCTTCCCGTGAACAGCTCTCCCTCAACAATCTCATAGGACAACTCATTTGCAGTAAATCTCAGCACTGCCGGAGCAGGAGCGGCGGCGGGAGGGGTGATATATTGGTTGATGGATGCGGTGTCTGATGTTGGTGTGACGACGCTATCCGCACGTGCCGTATCGGCGGCGGGTGCGACCCCTGCCGCAGTATCTACCCCGGAGGTGACTTCTGGGGTCACAGGGGGTTTCACGGTCAGTTTGGCGGCTTCCACCGCGTTCGAGACATAGGTATCAAGCTCTGCTTTCGTGCTGATCCGGTCGAGCGTAATCGTTTTGTTGACATCGGTTTCCTGCACTTGCTTCTGGCCGATTTCGGTCGCACGCTCATATAAGGCCAGTGCGGTAGAAATGGATTGACGCTCCGCATCGGTTGTCGCGGCAGAGAGGTTGTTGGTAAAGTTCTGCCGGATCGCCGTTGGCGTCGCACTACCCTGCAAGGCAGCGGCATAGGCAGCAAATACGGGATCGTAAAGCTTCTCGATCTCCGGCGTGATCCCCTGAACCGGCGGCGTCGCCTCTGGGTTACCAAAAATTTCCGTTACCGCGATATCAATTGCTTTATCGCCTTTTTTAAATGTGATTTGTCCAGTCATTGTCTTGCTCCCTGAGTGTCCTGCTGTTGTATCTTGTGGTGAAATGGTGGTGGTATCTTGTGGTTGTGTTACGGTGGTATCCTGTGATGGAGGGGGTGGGGTCGCTTCCGGTTGCGTGGTCGGCTGGGCCGCTACTTCCGGACGCGCGAACAACGCCTGCATGGGGCGTTCGCCATCATCTTTCACGCGTGGGTAGTACCATGGCGTGTCTTGTTTTTCCTTGCGATAATGCGCATAGGTAATCGCTTGGCTGACAAATTTGTTAAATGCAGCCGGTGTCGCTAAATCCGGGGTCTTGCCCTCTTCGCTCAGCTGTTGTAACCGCACCGCCGCAATGGCGAGATCATATTCTGCGCTATAACTTGGCCCCAGATGGGTGTGTTCCCTAGTGGGACGGTTCTTATACAGCTGGATAAGGACAGCCTCGTTCGACACCGCCTCACCTGACCTCCGAACTCCAATATCAGCCTGATCATAGGCGTTTTTTGAATACCGGATAAAGTCTTCCGTGGTCTCAAACGATGTTCTATACTCTGGCTTGCGGATATCTTCTTCGCTGATCGTCCCGGTTTTCAGCAATGGGTAATCGCTAAGGTGCCCCGCTTTGAGCAACTGGTCGAATGCCTGTTCTATTGTCAGCTTTACCATTTACAGGTTCTTCCTTTTACTGCCTATCCATACGCAATACGCGATATGATTAAGCCAAATGTACGCGATATTAGTTAAGACTTTACTAAAATCGGGGCACTTTTTGTGTGACAGTTTGATGAAGAGTGGCGCAGTTCCGCCGTTATGCAGTCAAGCCACTGCAATATATAAAACATCTTATGCTTCCGCCTGCCGCAATCACCGTGGCTTTCCGCTGAAAGCTGGCGCTACACCCTATTCCTGCGCGTCGTCGAAGGAGTCTGGGAGGTGCTCGATGAGGAGCTGGGTGATCTGGTTGGCGCGTTTTTCGGCGATGGTGACACGGTAGCCGAAGAACTCAAACACCGCCCCGGCATCGGGGATCACCCGTGCCTGATGGAGCACCAGTCCAGCGATGGTGGCGGCGTAATCATCCGGCAGGTCCCAGTCCAGATGGCGGTTCAGGTCGCGTACGGTCACCGTCCCGGCAACGCGGTAGGCGTGCTCGCCATAAGGCATGATCTCGGCAATCTGGCGCGGGTCGTGCTCGTCGTCGATCTCGCCCACGATCTCCTCGATAATATCCTCCAGCGTGACAATGCCCAGCCACGCGCCGTATTCATCGACCACGCAGGCGAAGTGGCGGCGTGCACTGCGGAAGGCCGTCAACTGGTCGGCCAGCGTAGTGGTCTCGGGTACAAACCATGGCTTGCTGGCGATGCGACGGATCATCTCGCGGGTAACCCCAATCTTTTGCGCCCGTACCAGTCGCAGTAGGTCTTTCAGATGCAGCACGCCGACGATGTTTTCCGGGTTGTTCCGCCAAAGGGGGATGCGGCTATGGTTGTTGGCGATGGCCTCGGCAATAATCGTCTCCGGGTCGTTGCCAAGGTCGATGCTCTCGACCTGACTGCGGTGGGTCATGATCTCCGTCAGCGTCCGCGCGTTAAGGTCGAGGATGCTGCCCAGCATGTCTCGATCCTGCTTAATCACGTCGCCTTCATAATGGTGCAGCTCAATGGTGCCACGGATTGTGTCCACGGCCGAGACCAGTGACTTGCCATGGCCGCCATGCACACCCAGCATCCGCAGGAAGGGGTAGTCGATCCACTGAATCACACGGGTAAAGGGGCGCAGCACCCAGCAAATCGCCCACAGCACATAGCTCACCCGCAGCGTCAGTGATTCGCTGTTCAAAATTGCATAGGTCTTTGGCAGCACTTCCCCGAAGGTCACCACCACGACGGTCATGATAGCCGAGGCGTAGAATACCCCCTCCTGACCAAAGAGCTTGATGGCAAGCCCCGCTGCCAGTGCCGAGCCTAAAATATGCACGGCGCTATTGCCAAGCAGCAGCGAGCCAATCAGACTTTCCTTATCCTTACGCAACTGCCCAATCTTGCGTGCACGCGGGTCACCATCCTGAATCAGGTGAAACAACCGCGCTTGCGATACGCCAGTGACGGCCGTCTCTGCTCCGGCAAAAAAGGCCGAAGCCGCAACACAAATCGCGATCGCCAGTATCGAAAGTGCAATATCCGTTGTAGAGAGAAGAGTATCCGCTTCCATAGCCTAGCCTTTCAAAAACGAAGCAACCGTGGCATGCGCCACGGCTTCATCCACCTGTTTGACGACACATGCGGTGCCTACCGATTTTAGTAACACGAAGGTGAGCATGCCATTCTCAGCCTTCTTATCGCGGACAAAATGCGCAGCAATACGATCCGCATCCCATGTATGGGAGATATCCAGCGGCGACGTTGGTAGCCCGACCTGCTTCAGATGTGCGACAAGTTGAGGCTCTATCGCCGCATCCAGTAAGCCCATCCGGGAAGAAAGACGGCAGGCCATCACCATACCGATTGCAACGGCCTCGCCATGCAGCAGCGCATCGCTATAGCCCAGCTCTGCCTCCAGTGCATGCCCGAATGTATGCCCCAAATTAAGGAGTGCACGGGATCCTGCTTCGCGCTCATCCGCCGCTACGATCTGTGCTTTCATCCGGCAACATGCTAAAACAGCCTGTTGCAGCACCTCAACATCGCCTGCAAGCAACGCATTCGCATGCTCTAAACACCAGCCATAGAACGTCGCGTCCATCATGAGGCCATATTTAAGGATTTCTCCATAGCCCGCACGCAGGTGGCGCGGCGATAAAGAGGTAAGCGTCCTAAGATCAGCCAGCACCAATTGCGGCTGATAAAAACTACCGATGAGGTTTTTTCCAGAACGGCTATTGATGGCCGTCTTTCCCCCGACTGAGCTATCTACCTGTGCTAACAGGGTAGTGGGCACCTGAATAAAGGGCACACCTCGCAACAAGATGCTCGCAGCAAACCCAACCAGATCTCCGACCACACCACCGCCCAAGGCAATCAGTGTGGTCCGGCGGTCTGGTGCCAGGGCAAGCAATTGCTCGCACACATTCTCTAACCCGGCGAAGGATTTAGTTCCCTCACCCGCCGCTACAGAAAGAACATCGCAGCGGATGTCTTCGGCTTCGAGTGATGCGCGCAAGGCTGCTGCATATAAAGGCGCAACCGTCTCATCGCTGATAATCACGGCGCGACGGCTGGGAAGGTGCGGCAGTAGCAGCTTCCCGGCCCCTGCCAGCAAACCATCACCAACCAGAATCTCGTAACTGCGCTCTGCCAGCGCTACCTGCAACCGTTGCGGGGTCATGATGACGGATACTCCTTCAGGGCAGCGATCATGCGCTCGACTACACGCTCATGTGGGCCATTGCTTGAATCAACGGTAATATCTGCTTCGGCATAGATAGGATAGCGCTCGCGCATCAGCCGTTGCATAATATCCTGTTTGTTGCCGTCCTTAAGCAGTGGGCGATGATCGCGGCGACTAACCCGGTCTACCAGCACCTCCAGCTCGGCACGCAGCCATAGTGAAATGGCCTGCTCTTTAATAAGGGCACGCACCTGCGGCTGCATCCATGCACCGCCACCGGTTGCCAGTACGGTCGGCCCTTCGGATAGCAGCCGGGCCAACACGCGTTGTTCAAGGTCGCGGAAGATCGGCTCCCCATAAATCGCGAAAATATCCGAGATGGCACAACCTGCCGCCGCCTCGATTTCCTCGTCTGCATCCACAAAACGCCAGCCGATAGCAGCGGCCAAACGGCGGCCAATGGTCGATTTTCCGGAGCCCATCAGCCCAATCAGCACCAACGGCTTACCCTCGGCGAGGGTAAGTGCGTGTGTCGACAGCATGGGGTCTTGGTTTGGCATAAGCGGTTGACTCTTTACACATTCCAGAGCAGAACACTACTGGCTTTGCCACAGAATTCAATACTAACCACTAAACCACGAGGCTCTAATGACTGCCCCTACCAAAAACAAGAATACCACCATCATCGTTGCCGTCGTACTGGTTGTTGCCATCGTCGTTGCTGCTGTAACGCTCTCAAGCGAAGCACCTGCACCGGAAATGACCACGGAAACCATGCCGGCAGAGCAAGTAATGGATAACGCAACCTCAGCAACAGAAGCTGCTCCGGCTGCTGCAATGGAAGCTGCTCCGGCTGCTGCTGAAGCGCCTGCTGCTGCAACGGAAGCTGCTCCGGCTGCTGCTGAAGCGCCTGCTGCTGCAATGGAAGCTGCTCCGGCTGCTGCTGAAGCACCGGCTGCTGCAACGGAAGCTGCTCCGGCTGCT
The DNA here is from genome assembly GCA_030427685.1 of Alphaproteobacteria bacterium. GTDB lineage: Bacteria > Pseudomonadota > Alphaproteobacteria > Rickettsiales > UBA3002 > QFOX01. The sequence goes on along the minus strand of JAUIBB010000040.1, from coordinate 4,680 downwards.
GCTGAAGCACCGGCTGCTGCCCACTAATCAATGGGTGATCCTACAGCGCGCGCCACTCCTGCCAACTGGCTGGGGTGGCGCGATGCGTTTTGCGAGATGCTTGTGGCCACACGCGGCGCCACTATCTCGACCCGTGACTCCTATTTCCGCGACCTCACCGATTTTTTTGCTTATGCCAATGACCATGCGCTCTTAATGGAGCAGGTGGATCATCACCATATCAGCGGCTATCTTGCGGCGCTAACGCAACGTGGGATGCGCCCCAGCACCCTCGCCCGCCGGCGCTCATCGCTGGCGCAATGGTTTAAGTTTCTTATCAGCGAGCGGGTTGTGGCCGAGAACCCTGTGTTGCTGGTGCGTGCCCCCAAGCGTGCCGGGCGACTCCCCAAACTCTTATCACGCAAAGAGATTACCACACTGATCGCGGCTGCCCAGTCCGATGGCTCACCCGAAGGGGTTCGGCAATATGCACTAATGGAGATGCTCTATGCCTCTGGTATGCGGGTCAGCGAGTTGGTTGGCCTGACACTCCACCATCTCCAGCGCGATCCCAAAAAGCCAAAGAAGCTACAGCCGTATTTTATTATTACGGGGAAAGGCGGCAAGGACCGTCTGGTGCCAATGCATGCAGCCGCACTTAAAGCCCTGACAAAATACCTCACCTTGCGCGATCATTTCCTGCCAAAAAACAGTGAGTCCCATTACCTCTTCCCGGATCGGGTGCGTGGTGGAAAAATCCTTCCCCTCACCCGTCAGAAATTTGGACAGATGCTCAAGCAGCTTTGCGAGGAAAGCGGTATCGACCCAGCACGCTGCTCGCCGCATACGCTCCGCCACTCCTTTGCCACCCACCTGTTGGAAGGTGGCGCTGATTTACGCGTCATTCAGGAATTGCTCGGCCATGCAGATATTGCAACCACACAAATCTACACGCATGTTGCCGGAAAGAGGCTGGAAAAAGTGGTGAACACGCACCACCCACTCGCTGGGAAAAACCGCCGCTAACTGCGTGCCGTCGTCTGGGTTGGAGTATTGCTACGTTGCTTGTTGGGAACGGTGGGGACTTCGATATTGGTGTGATCGACTGAGGCAACATCCTGCGTCTTGCTTGCGCCCGTAAAGAAGGATGTGATGCCTTCAACAAGCGTTGCCAGCATGGAAACGAAGCCTTGCATAAACTCGCTCCAGCTATCCGGATCGGCCTGGCGCTGCGCGTTAAGTTGCTTCCGGGTTTCCTCGAAACGCGCTCCTTCTTTTGCGTAGTTTTTGTAGCGTGCATCATCGAAACGCGTCAGGTCGTTGGTATCAATAATACTCTTGAGCAAGCTGGCATATTTAGGATCCGTTGCATAGCCTGCACGCTGCAACGCATCGGCAGCCTGATGGGCATTCATTGCCCCGATCACCGCGCTATAGCGCTCATGATTGGCCAATAGCTTGCCATGATCTTCCAACGATGCCCATGCCGAGCTATAGCGCCGGAATTTATCTGGCATGGCTTCGCGCTTGCCATTGATGAACTCATGCGTAATGAAGGTCTGCACATCACCGTGCCAGTTCTTACCTGCCTTGATACCAAAAAAGTTATTGCCCTTTGCGCTGCTCCCCCAGCCTGATTCAAGCGCGGCTTGCGCGATCACAATACTGGCGGGCACGCCATACTTCGCCTGCACCTTCTGGGCGGCGGGGGCGATCCATTCGATAAACTCTTGTCTACTCATGCTCACGCGAGGTGATACTCCTTGGGCGCAATACGCGCTATTATCCTTAGCCTCAAGGATAGCATGTCCCGAGCATGGGGATTATGACAATTCAGTGAAGATCGAGAGGCTAGCGCCCAGAATGACGCCTCTTCCGAGAGGAAGATTTTCCTGATTTTTCATCCGCTTTGGCAGATGGTTCGGTAATATCACAGGAAATCATGCTGACATCGTAAATCGGGTGCTCCAGCGAGGAGATGGATGGGCTTGAGGCATACATCCAGCCCCGGAATAAGGGCTTCACCCCCTCGTTTGCAGGTAGCTGCTCCTGAATATCGAGCAGTCCGGCATAATCTAACTGGCTACTTGGCGATGAAACCCGGCACATGAGCGCAGTGATTTTCAGCTTACCGAAAAGCACACTGTCGCCAGGGGGGATCTTGAGCAGCATCGACTGCGAAGTCACTTTATTGAGGGCACGAATCACGACCTTGCGCGGAGCACCGCTATCCGGCGCATTAAACATCGGGCTTGAAAACTCGGTTGGAGTGGCTGCATCTTCGCTGACAGGATCTGCGCCTGGTGGTAGTGGTGTTGGTGGTGCCGGCTCGCTAACCTCGATAAAGTCGACATTAGGCACCGGAATAGCAATGGTACGATGCGGGGCACTGGGCACTTCACGCAAGGGCTTGGCTGCATGGCCAAATGGCGACTTTTTTGGCATGAAATGATTGGGGCTATTCACCGTAGGTTCCCCAGCAGGCGGAGTTGCCGGAGCAACGGAGACCGGCGCCATCGCGGGAACAGCCGGTGATGGCGTGCGTGTGGTAAGAATCGGATCCTGCTTAGAAGCGCCTTCCGGCGTGATACGGGTCAGGCTGTCAAGAGGCGGAAGCGCCGACTCCTGCGCGAAGGCAGTGGTAGCGGCAGCAAGAACCGTGGCCGCTGCTGCCACACTGCACGCATTTGCTATCCATCGTGCCTTCATCCTGCGCTACTGCGCACTGGCAGGCGCCGGTTCCTTCGTATTAGCCGGGGCGGCATGCGACGTTTCTGGCTTCTCTGCCGGCGTTTCTGCTTTGGCTGGCGCCATGTGCATGTCTTTGTCGACGGTGATTTTCGGCTGTTTCTCCGGTGCAGCAGAAACAGGCTTGGCCGTAATGCTGACGGGCGCTTTTACAGGGGTTTCTTTCACCGGAGCTGGTTCAACAGCCGCTTTAGCAACAGGTGCAGGTGTCGCGGCAGGAGCCGCAGCATGGGATGCACTATTGTCACTCTCAGCACCGCCGCCTGAGAAAACAAACTTGCCGATCATTTCTTCAATATTCACCGATGGCTGCGTGTAGGTAATTACATCGCCATCGCCCAGGTTTACATCATCGCCGCCCGGCTCGATCGCAATAAATTTATCACCCAGCAGGCCCGAGCTTTGCACTGCGGCAGACGAGTCCTTCGGCAGGACGATCGTATTTCCGACACGCAAGGTTGCAACGGCACGGTAGCTATTGGGATCCAGCTCCAGCTTCTCAACCACCCCGACTTTAATGCCACCAACGCGGACAGCGCTGCCCGGCGCGATGCCACCAATGTTGGTAAACGCCGCATCGACGGCATATCCGTCAATCTTCTTGATGCTGCTATTGTCATAGGCAAAGTATAAAAAACCGCCAGCGACAGCGAGCACCACGGCACCCATGACGGTTTCGATTGCATTATTGGCCATATATCCCTCGTCGTAAAACTGTTGCTATCGACGTAACACGCACATTCCGTCCTTGCAAGCGAGTGAAGCATCCTGGGGGTAGTGAGATTATTATTCTGCCGCAGGCGTGGTACCGTAGAACGAACCCCACCATTTATCGTTGGCCTTGTCTTCTTTGCTTATCGTGTCAAAGCTGCTGAATCCGGCAACAGGCTCTGCCAGTGGGGAGACATATTCTCCGGAAAAGGGCGTGTTTGGCTTTTCGCTCAGCGATCCACAGCCGCTCAACAGAATAACGGGCAATACAAACAGGGAAAGACGCCGTATCAACGTGGGGTCCATGGCTCATAATCAGCGGCAGCGGCAGCACGAGCACCGCCTTTGCTGATATGGCCAGCAGGCAGGTAACGGCCTTGTGTTCCAGTAAGGTTGGGCTGGTGTGGCTTCTGCCAACGGTAGCGATAGGCCGCCTCAAGCACAGGCGCGTCAAGCGTATGGTGCAGCCAGCCATGCCAATGGGCCGGCACTTTGCTTGGCTCGGGCATTCCATGATACATTACCCAGCGGCGCGCACGCGCGGCCTTACTCTGGCGACGCGCCTCATAGTAGCGGTTGCCAAACTCGTCCTGACCGACATAGCGGCCATGTAACCAAGTAAATAATCGTGTGCCAATTGTTGCGCTCATGTCGCTGCTATAGCAAACTCCCATGCATCAGGCAAGCGTCAGCGCAGCACCTTAAAATAGGGAAGCAGGTTGACATACTGATCTGTCCACGGGCGATCCCCCTCATCGACCAGCTTCTGCCACCCCTGCATTCCAGCAAGTACCGGGGCCGCATTCGCCTGTGCAGGAGCCACCATCACCCAGTAGCTACTCGACTGCAGCGACTGCTCTGGCGGCGCCTCGAAGAACTGACCATACGCAACGGCACCAAGGGCACTCGCCTGCGCGGCCAGCAATGGCCACAGGTCGATATGACGGTTGGTGGTGTGAATCAGCAACAGCCCCTGCGGGGCCAGTTTGGCAAGATACATCGCCAGCGCTTCACGGGTTAGCAAATGCGCCGGAATTGCATCCGAAGAAAAGGCATCCAGCACGATGACGCCATAGCGCCCATCAGGCTGCTGCGAAAGCAGGATGCGTCCATCGCCCAACTGAACGCGCGAGGCAGCCGGGCAATCCTTAAGATAGCTGAAATAATGCGTATCTTCTGCCAACGTAATATCCATCGGGTTGATCTCGAAGAAGTCGAGCGGTTGCTTTGGCTGCATGACAC
>JAUIBB010000150.1 GCA_030427685.1 Alphaproteobacteria bacterium | reverse complement strand
TAGGGCACACCAGCCATTGGGATAGGTTCACCACCTGATTGGCCGCGACTCGTTAGTGTTAGGTTTAAGAGAGAGGCAATTCTTTTGGCATCGTCAAAAAAGAGCTCGTAGAAATCGCCCATCCGGTAAAACAGCAACATTTCCGGATAACGCGACTTGATTTCAAAATATTGCCGCATTGACGGAGTTGTCACACTCGCAGCAATTGGTGCAGCGCACACTGACTTTGCGCTTTCGTTTTCCGATTTGGCCAGTATGGTTGCGGCCTTGGGAGCGGTTGACATGCCGATCTCTCACGTTATTTTTGAACGCCAGAACTAATGCAAGGATGCTCCGATGGCCAGTGAAAACATGAAGATTACCGATGAAGAAGCACTGCTTTACCACTCGCAGGGACAACCCGGAAAAATCTCCATTTCACCAACAAAGCCACTGATAACACAGCGTGACCTTGCCCTTGGCTACTCGCCAGGCGTCGCCGTTCCTTGCCTGAAAATTCAGGCGGATCCCAACACGGCTTATGACTATACCAGCAAAGGAAATCTGGTGGCGGTCATCAGTAACGGCACTGCTGTACTTGGCCTTGGCAATCTGGGGGCACTTGCCAGCAAGCCAGTGATGGAGGGTAAATCCATCCTCTTCAAACGCTTTGCTGACATTGACTCCATGGATATCGAGATTGATTCTACGGATGTAGAAAAGATTATTGAAACGGTTCGTGCGATTTCGCCCACGTTCGGTGGCATCAACCTTGAAGACATTGGCGCACCAGACTGCTTCATCATTGAGCAGCGACTAAAAGAATTGTGCGACATCCCCGTTTTCCACGATGACCAGCACGGCACGGCAATCGTCACCGCAGCAGGTATTATCAACGCGGCGCACCTGACAGGCCGCCAGCTTTCCGAGCTAAAAGTCGTTGCCAATGGAGCAGGCTCTGCCGGCATTGCCTGCATCGAACTGCTGAAACATATGGGCGTGAAGCACAGCAATGTACTGCTTTGTGACCGCTCGGGTGTTATCTATGAAGGCCGGAATGATTCCTCGATGAATCAGTGGAAATCCGCACACGCGGTCAAAACCTCTAAACGCACATTGGCCGAAGCAATGGAAGGTGCAGACGTATTCCTTGGCCTGTCATCTGCCGGGGCAATTAACAAAGAAATGGTCAAATCCATGGCCAAAAGCCCGATCATCTTTGCAATGGCCAACCCGGTACCTGAAATCATGCCCGAGGAAGTGCTGGAAGTACGTAGCGATGCCATCATCGCTACCGGACGCTCGGACTACAACAATCAGGTCAACAACGTCATGGGCTTCCCCTATATCTTCCGTGGAGCACTGGATGTGCGCGCCAGCGGCATCAATGTCGAAATGAAAGTAGCGGCGGCTGAAGCAATCGCAGAACTTGCACGTGCGGATGTGCCAGAGGAAGTGCTGGCCGTTTATTCGGGGCGCGAAATGAAATACGGGCCAGAATATATTATCCCCACACCGTTCGACCCGCGCCTGATTACCACCATCCCAATTGCGGTTGCCCGTGCGGCGATGGAATCCGGAGTAGCTCGTCGCCCAATCAAAGACTTCGACCTTTACCGTCGCGAGCTCAGTGCACGGCTTGACCCAGCCAGCAACAGCATGGCCAACATCTTCGACGCCGTACGCAGCAACCCTCAGCGCGTGATTTTTGCCGAGGGTGAAGAAGAAAAAGTCATCCGGGCCGCCATTCACTGGCGCGACAACGGCTATGGCCACCCAATCCTTGTTGGCCGCCCAGAACGCATTCGCCAGACCATCAACCGTATCGGCATCAAGCATGCGGATGATCTGGAAATCACCAACGCCGCAGTATCCACACACCTCAACCGCTATATCGACCATCTCTACACCAAGCTTCAGCGCAAAGGCTTCCTTAAGCGCGATGTCGAGCGGATGGTTAAAAATGACCGGAACATCTTTGCTTCCTGCATGATCGCCTGCGGCCATGGGGATGTGATGATTACCGGCCTCACCCGCAACTACTACCGCGCGCTGGAGAATATCTGCCGCGTAATCGACACCAAGCCCGGCCAGTTCCTGTTCGGCATATCGATGCTGGTTTCAAAGAACCGCACCGTCTTCATCACCGATACTGCGGTGCAAGAGTTGCCTACCGAGAAAGAGTTGGCCGATATTGCGACCCGCACGGCGCGCAAAGTACAGCAAATGGGGCATGAGCCACGCGTTGCGCTGCTTTCCTATTCCAACTTCGGCAACCCGATGAAGGAAAAATCCAAGCGCATCCGCGACGCGGTCGAGCTACTCGACAGCCGCGATGATATCGACTTTGAGTATGAAGGTGAAATTTCAGCGGATGTCGCACTCAATGCCGAGCTAATGGCCCATTACCCGTTCTGCCGCCTCTCCGGCCCAGCAAACGTGTTGGTGATGCCAGCCCTTCACTCAGCGCATATCTCTGCGAATCTGCTGGAGGAATTGGGCGTCGGCACCGTGATTGGCCCTGTGCTTGTTGGGCTCAATAAGCCGGTACAAATCGTCAGCATGAATGCCAGCGTGGCAGACATCATCAACCTCGCGGCCATCGGCTGTATTGATGCGATTGAAGAGAAAGCCCTCACCGCTCCCGCAAAAGAGAAAAAACCTGCAAAAACCACCAAACGTGCCGCCGCCCAAAGCAGCACCCCCGTGGTTAAGGCCAAAAAAAGCAGATAACGCGCTGTTTTTATAAAATTCTTTCATTAATTGTCATGAATTCTTCATGCAACGCCCACCTGCGCGCGGGTATAGTATTC
>JAUIBB010000149.1 GCA_030427685.1 Alphaproteobacteria bacterium | reverse complement strand
TGACCATCCGTTCCCAGACGCCGTAATGCGACCGTCCGCTGCTCGGATTCGCGCCCACCGACTGCGATAATGAACGGTATTTTCTGCAACGAATGGTTGCGAACCTTGAAATTGATTTTTTCCGACGCCGTGTCAGCAATAACACGCAAACCTGATTTTTTAAGCAAATCGACCACTTCTAATGCGTACGCATCATGATCATTGGTGATGGAGCAGACAGCAACCTGAACGGGTGCCATCCAATGCGGAAATTTACCGGCATACTGCTCAATCAGGATGCCGATAAAGCGCTCAAACGAGCCAAGAATTGCCCGGTGCAGCATCACAGGACGGTGCTTTTGTCCATCTTCGCCGGTATAGTTTGCATCCAGCCGCTCAGGCAGTACGAAATCCACCTGTAATGTGCCACACTGCCAATCCCGGCCAATGGCATCCCGCAACACAAACTCCAGCTTCGGCCCGTAGAAAGCACCCTCTCCCGGATTAAGTGTGGTTTCAAGCCCGGCAGCCTTCGTGGCGTCGAGCAATGCTTTCTCGGCCTTATCCCAGGTTGCATCTTCCCCAGCACGCGTCGCCGGGCGATCTGAGAATTTTACACTTACCTCGGTAAAACCAAGGTCACGATAAACTTCCTTCAGCAGGTCGCAAAAAGCGATGGTTTCTTCCGTAATTTGGTCTTCCGTACAGAAAATATGTGCATCATCCTGCGTAAAGCCGCGCACACGCATCAGCCCATGCAGCGCTCCGGATGGCTCGTTACGGTGGCATGCGCCAAATTCCGCCATCCGCAGTGGCAAGTCACGGTAGGACTTGATGCCCATATTAAAAATCTGCACATGGCACGGGCAATTCATCGGCTTCACGCAAAGCGTTTTATGCTCGGATTCACTGATAAACATATGCTCGTGGAACTTGTCCCAATGCCCGGACTTCTCCCACAGAATGCGATCTGCAAGGATCGGGGTTTTCACTTCCACATAGTCGTTTTTCTGAAGCTTGGCGCGGATAAAATTCTCCAGCGCCCGATACAGCGTCCAGCCCTTATCGTGCCAAAACACCTGCCCAACGGCCTCTTCCTGAATATGGAACAAATCAAGCTCGCGCCCCAGTTTACGGTGGTCACGCTTCTCGGCCTCTTCCAGCATGGTGAGGTGCGCTTTCAGCTCTTTTTCATTGGCAAATGCGATACCATAAATGCGCTGGAGCATCTTGTTTTTTGAGTCTCCGCGCCAGTAGGCTCCAGAAATACGCGTCAGGCGGAATGCCCCCGTAATTTTCGAGAAATGCGGCACATGCGGCCCACGGCAAAGGTCGATAAAGGCGTCATCGCCCTCCCCCTGACGATAAAGGGAGACCTTACCTTTTTCAGTAGTATCATCTTCTGCGGCACCACGAATCAGTTCTGCTTTATAAAGCTCACCGCGCGCTTCAAACATGGCAATGGCTTCGTCACGCAGCCACATTTCGCGCCGTACAGGCTGCTGACGCTTTAAAATTTCCTGCATTTTGGCTTCCAACTGGGGAAGTTCATCCGGAGTCAATGGATGCTCCAGCTCGACGTCATAATAAAAGCCGTGCTCGATTGTGGGGCCAATCGCCAATTTTGCAGTTGGGTGCAGCTCCTTGACTGCCTTTGCCAATAGCTGTGCCGTCATCGTGTGACGCATAATATCAAGGCCTTCCGCATCTTTGGCGGTCAGGATCTGAAATTGGCAATCGCGTTCAAGCGGCAGGTATAAATCGCGCTGGACACCATCTACTTTCATTGCCAGTGCCGCTTTTGCCAGCCCTGCGCCGATCGAAAGAGCGACATCCTCCCCCGTAGTACCAGCTGGATACTGGCGTGACGAGCCATCCGGCAGCGTCAGCGTAATGCATTTTTCAGCGATATTGGCCTGTGACATAATTTCTCCTGAATGGGCGCTCAGACTAGGCATTCCGAAGATTCTGTCAAGCAAACGCCCCCTGCTCGCCCCATAAAGATGCAAAAACTAAGGCAGGGATGGTAAATCCACTGGGTTATTGAGAAATTTTTCTACTGAATCGACCGCATTGGGTGTGAATTTATCCAGAAAACGAATAGCACCACCAATCGCGCTAAGGCGCTTTTCTACCAGCGGACGGGTCAATGCGGTAACGCTGGTAGACATCAAAACAATTGGCATCCCGGCGAATAACCGTGCAGCCTCGGCCATCTTAAAGCCAGCATCTTTTTCGCCAGAAAGTTGCTTGCTGGTCAGGACCATATCGAAATCCCGCTTGCCCAGCGCCGCAACGCCAGCTTTTACTCCATCGGCAATCACGACTTCGTAGCCCCGGTCTTCAAGCGAATGTTTCCACACCATGCGCTGCGCAAGATCGTCATCTACGACCAGAATTCTTTTAGCCCCTCGCATTTTCGTTAGCTGGCCATCATTTGCGATGGTTTTTTTACTGGTGAAGCAAGGTAATTATTGACGGCAACCAACACACGATCAACGGGCAAGTCGCGTAAATCACGTGCGCGCAGCGCTTTCACCTTTTCTCCCATCGGCGCAGAATATTCCGGGTTGGAAGCGTGGCTGAACAAAACCACAGATGGGCAGTTCGCCGCCGCAACCAAATGCATTGGCCCCGTATCATTCCCCACAGCCACCGCTGCATCACGCGATAGCGCCGCCAGCATCGCCAGGCTGGTTTTGCCACAGAGATTGACCGCCTCTGGCACACGCGCCGCGATGGAATCAATCGCTTCAGATTCCGCGCGGGTACCAATCAGCACCGGGGTTATTTTCCGCGCCAGCAACTCCTGAGCCAACGAG
>JAUIBB010000039.1 GCA_030427685.1 Alphaproteobacteria bacterium | reverse complement strand
CCTCACCGTTACCCTCTCACAAATTACCTTTCCCTATATCCTGTTTATCTCGCTGGTTTCGTTGATTGGCGGCGTGCTGAACTCGATGGGAAAATTTGCTGCCCCGGCGGCGGCACCTATCCTGCTGAACTTCTGTATGATTGCCGGGATGCTGGGCCTCACCAGCATCAGCGAAACCCCGGCACATGCGCTGGCCTATTCGGTTTTTGTCGCCGGAATTGTGCAACTGGGATGGCTGGCCGCGATCGCCTGGCGCAATGATATGCTACCCGCCCTGACCAGTCCGCGCCTCACCCAACCAGTGCGCGCCATGCTGCTGCTGATGGCACCGGCAGCGCTTGGCTCCGGCGTACAGCAGTTGAACCTGCTGGTGGATGTCATTATCGCCAGCCACATTCCCGATGCGGTCTCCTACCTCTATTACGCCGACCGCATTACCGAGCTGCCGATTGGCATGATCGGTGTAGCCGTCGGCACCGTGCTGTTGCCGATGCTCTCCCGGCAGATCCGCAGTGGTGACACAGCCGCTGCGCGCCAAAGCATGAACCGGGCGCTGGAGCTGGTAATGCTGTTTGGAATCCCCTGCACTGCGGCTTTGTTTGTGATTGCGGATCCGGTGATTCACGTCCTCTACCAGCATGGCGCGTTTACAGAGGTCAACCAGATCGCCACCAGCAATGCGCTGCTTGCATTTACGGCAGGGCTTCCGGCCTTCCTTGCCGTCAAGATTTTCGCGCCGGGATTCTATGCCAACCACGACACCAAAACCCCTTTCAAGATCGCCATGGTCTGTGTCGCGGTGAACCTGTTCTTTAACCTCACGCTGATTGGCACCTTCCGCCATGTCGGGATGGCCATGGCCACCAGTATCGCGGGCTGGGTCAATGTTGCCGCCATGGGCTGGATCCTGCATCGTCGCGCGGTGTTTATGCCCGATGCGCTGCTGCGTACACGCCTGCTGAAAATGGTCGCCGCCTCCCTGTTCATGATGGGAGCGCTGGTGATCGCCGATCAATTCTTTGCCAGCTATTATGCCGGCGGGCTCACCTCCAAAATACTGGGTCTTGGCAGCGTTATCTGTATCGGTCTACTGGCCTATGGCGGCGCGGTGCTGACTTTGCGCGCCTACGATACGGTGCTATTGACCCGACTCTTTAAGCGGAGCCGGGCATGAGGGCGCTGCGCATCTGGTTGCACTCCCTCACCACACGTCAACGCAGCAAAAAAGCAGATCAGCAATTAGGCATCCTGCTTGCCTCGATCGCCGGGGCAATCAACGCTGGCGGGTTCCTTGCCGTAGGGCGCTATACTTCGCATATGACAGGCATTGTCGCTTCGGTTTCCGATGCGCTGGTGCTGCATCAAACGGGCTTTGTCATTGCGGGGGTCCTGTTCGTTGCCAGCTTCATTGCCGGTGCGGCGACATCTTCGATCGTCATCAACCTTGCACGCACCCGGCATTATGAGGGTGAGTTCGCCCTCGCCCTGATGCTGGAAGCGTTTTTGCTGATGTTGTTTGGGCTGTGCACCACCCATCTCCTGCCGCTGGCGGATATGAGCATCACGCTTACCATTGCCTTGCTATGCTTCATTATGGGGCTGCAAAATGCGATCATCACCAAAATCTCCCAATCCGAGATACGCACCACCCATGTCACCGGCATCTGCACCGATATTGGGGTAGAGCTGGGGCGCTTTCTCTATCGCCAGACCCATGATCAGGCCGCGTTCGCGTTTCACCCGGCGAAGCTACGATTCAACCTGCTCATGCTGGCAGCATTCTGTGGGGGCGGCATCGCCGGGGCATGGGCGTTTCAACAGGTGGGGTTTGTCACGACCATTCCGCTCGCCTTTTTACTGGTACTGATTGCCATTGCCCCTGTCTGGGACGACTTGCACCCGGTTAAACCGCCAACAGCGTAAGAATCACGGTTCCCAATACAATACGGTACCAGGCGAAAAGGCCAAAGCCATGCGTCTGCACAAACCGCACCAGCCAGCGCACCACAAAAAGGGCCACAAGGAACGATACGACAAAACCAATGGCGATCAGTTCGAGACCAGCGCCATCCATGCCGACACCGCCTTTGTAAAGATCATAGACACTTGCCGCAAACATCGTCGGCACTGCCAGAAAGAAGGAGAACTCTGCCGCCGTTTTGCGATCGACCCCCACCATGAGCGCACCCATAATGGTCGCGCCAGAGCGCGAGACCCCGGGGATCATTGCCATACATTGCATGAACCCGATCGCCAGTGCGGTTTTCCAGCCCATGGCCTCGGTGCTGTGGATCCGGGCGATCGGCTTCACCCGCTCGATTACCAGAATGGCGATACCCCCCACAATCAGCGCAATCGCAACCACCGTCGCGTTAAACAGCGCCGCCTTAATTGCATCATGTACCAATGCGCCAATCACCACGGCTGGCAGGAAAGCAAGCAGCAGGTTGCGTACAAAATGCTGCGCATCCGCCTCGCGCAGATGCAGAAGAATATTCAGGAATTTACGCCAGTAGAGGGCCACCACGGCAAGGATGGCGCCGAACTGGATGACCACCTCGAACACATGCCCCGGAGGGCCCTCAAAATGCAGCAGGTCGCCAAAGAGAATCAGATGGCCGGTGGAGGAAACGGGTAAAAACTCCGTAAGCCCCTCAACAACGCCCATGAAAATTGCGGATAGGAATTCCATCATCTGCCTCGCTGTCTTTTCGGTGTGGCACGCATCCGCCCGATGCAACCAGCAGGTGGGAACTCATCGCAACATCGCACCGCTACGGACGCCCGACATAATGGACGATGCAGGCAAAGCTTCCGTGGCTTAGTGCAGGTCGCTCCAGATGCGCTTTTTAACGACGTAGAAGAAGCACGTCATCGCCGCGAGGAAGAGCATGACATGGATGCCCATGCTTTTGCGCTCCATCATCTCTGGCTCCGCCGCCCATTGCAGGAATTGCACAAGGTCGCGCGCTTCCTGGTCAAGCGTTGCGCTGGTGCCGTCTTCATAGGTGACGGAATCATCGCTCAGTGGCGGCGCCATTTTAATCACACCGCCGGGCATGATGGGGTTGTAATGCGCACCCTCTGGGATGCTCATGCCTTCTGGCACTTCATGCCCATAGCTGGTGAGCAGCGAGTAGATGTAGTTCGCCCCATCCGGACGGGATTTTATGAGCAGGCTCTGGTCCGGCGGCAGGGCGCCGTTGTTGGCGGCGCGCGCGGCGTTGTCGTTGGGGTAGGGTTTTGGGAAATAATCCGATGGACGCCCGGGGCGCTCATACATCTCACCCATATCGTTCGGGCCGTCGGTCATGGTGTAGCTGGCGGCCAGCGACTTCACCTCTGCTTCTGAGAACCCAACATCCGTCAGGCGACGAAATGGAACGCGCTTCAGGCTGTGGCATGCCGAGCAAACTTCACGATAGACCTGAAATCCACGTTGGATCGCCGGTTTGTCGAAGGTGCCGAACACCCCGTCAAACGGCCAGTCAACTTGCTTCAGCTTCGCTTCCGCATGCCCCTGAGCATGGGCAACGCCGGTTGTAGTGATAAGCAGCAAGGCTGCGAGCAAACGGAAAGATATATGCATGGGCTGCTCCTAGTGATGCGCAGATGATTTTTTAACCGCCGCACCAATCGAAGCTGGTAGTGGCAGGGGCTTCTCAATACGCGCTAACAACGGCAGTACCACAAGGAAATGCCCGAAGTAATACAGCGTACATACCAGCGACAGAAGCGGGAAGATCCCTTCCGGCGGCTGGCTACCGCAATAGCCAAGCACCACGGCATTCACAGCAAACAACCAGAAGAACCACTTGTACATGGGCCGGTAGTTAGCGCTGCGCACGGGCGAGCTATCAAGCCACGGTAACGCAAACAGGATACCGATCGAGCCAAACATGGCAAGTACGCCGCCGAGTTTCGAGGGGATAAAGCCACCCGCCAAACCGGAGATCAGCATTACCACGCCCACCGCCAGCATCGCCAGCGTCATGCACCAGCCCAACGGCTTTTTCGGCAGGAAGGAGGCAAGCAGCGACGGCATCATCGCACGCGCGGCATGGACAAAGCGCAACATCCCGGCAAGACCAATGAGCCCAAGGCCCGGAATCCAGAGCGGGATATCAAACACAATCGCCCGCAGGATGGCGTAAAACGGCAGGAAGTACCACTCCGGCACAATATGCGAAGGCGTCACCATCGGGTTTGCCGGAATATAGTTATCCGGGTGCCCAAGGTAGTTTGGCGCAAAGAAGATAAACGCCGAGAACACCATGAAAAACACACCGAAGCCGAAGAAATCCTTCGCTGTGTAATAAGGGTGGAATGGGATTTTATCCTGCGGGCCTTTGGCATCAATCCCGGTTGGGTTATTGCTGCCATGCTGGTGCAGGGTCAGCAGGTGCAGCATCACAATACCGACCAGCACGAACGGCAGCAGGAAGTGCAGCGCAAAGAAGCGGTTGAGCGTTGGGTTATCCACCGCGAAACCACCCCACAGCCAGCTTACGATCGACTCACCGATCAGCGGGAAGGCCGAGAACAGGTTGGTAATTACCGTGGCGCCCCAGAAGCTCATCTGGCCCCATGGCAGTACATAGCCCATGAACGCCGTGGCCATCATCACCAGCAGAATAATCACGCCGATGAACCAGAGAAGCTCACGCGGACGCTTATACGAGCCATAATAGAGGCCGCGCGCCAGATGCACATAGGTCACGATAAAGAACATCGACGCGCCCACCGCATGCATGTAGCGCATCAGCCAGCCATAGTTCACGTCGCGCATGATATGCTCGACCGAGTCGAACGCCACCGCAGTGTTCGCCGCGTAGTGCATGGCAAGGAAGATCCCGGTGAGGATCTGCGAGACGAGGCAGATGCCCGCGATGGAACCAAAATTCCACCAGTAGTTCAGGTTACGCGGGGTGGGGTAATCCACCAACGCGGCATTGAGCGTCGAGAAAATCGGCAAGCGATATTCAATCCACCCTTTAACGCCGGGCTGCTCTGGTGCGGGTTCGTGTGCCATAAAAACCTACTTCTTTTACGTTTTCTCGTCTGTTTTAGCGCGACTACGCCCTTGCGAGGGGAGCAGCGCCAGAATCTCGTTTGCCAACTCGGCTGCATCGCCTGTCTTATTCGCTTTCACAACATCTTCAACTGTTTTTCTGATTTCTTGGAAAATCTCCTGTATCTGGAGCTTATCCTGTTGCGTGACGGTTGGCTCAAGGTACAAACCCCGAAGGCCCTCAACCATCGCGGCAATGCCTTTCACTGGCTTCATGAGCTCGGGATCAATCTCTGCCAGGCCGCGCTCCTGACATTTTGACAGCATGTAGTTCATATTATCAATACACAGCTGCGCTTTGGATATCGTTGACGGATCCGCTTCCGAATCAACCTCAAATGGATCAGAGGCGTTTATTATAAATTCCTGGTGCCGATCAAAAGACTTACAAATACCCACAACCATTTCTTTTATCGCGGGACTCCCCTCCCATAACGGCACATTGCTTGTCATACGCTTCGTTGACCGCGCTTTCAGCAAGATGTTGTGCCGTAGTTCGCTGGCAGGTGCCGCGCTCACTACATCCACCAATTCATGCACAATTGCATCCAGCGTTTTCATTTCTTCAGGTGTGCAGAAGCCGGGATTTTTGTGTGCATATTGTGCCGTTACCAGCACAGTGCTTGCTACGTTATGCGGATTGCCATCTGAATCCATAGGCCGCTCAAAATCCTGCAGCGTAATCATGTTGGGCGGTAGCTTTAAGGCGTCATGTTGCCGATAGCGATACAGCACCTGCAACATTCCTTCACGCACATCCGAACGGTTGAAGAACGTTTCCAGCTGTTCCGTCAATTGCCGGGACGCCTCTTCAGAAAAAAATTTGTGTTTCAAAGAGAGCTGCTGGATGAGATCTGGCGGCAGTTCCTGATACAAGCGACTTAAGGACTGCAAAAGCCTGCTTTGCTCCGGAATATTTTTCCAATCGTGCGACAGGTGGAGACCAATGTCTAAAACGCAACTCCGCAACGCTTGCAAAATGGCGGGATCATATTCTTCCGGGCTCTCCGCCATATACCGGTATGTTTCCAGGATTCCGCTCGTTAGATTGTAGGGATCCCGATCGCCGCCGTCTTGTGAAATAAAATTATACAACTGCCATGCAGGCGGACAATTTTCCGGCATTTTATTGACGCCATCCGGAAAAAAATACTGCGCGACTTTTTCGATCTGTAGTCGCATCGTAAGCGAGTTATATAGTCCTTCCAGCTTCCCGACTAACTTAACATCCGCTGGCTCAGGATAAAATCCACGATCAAACTGGATTTCCTGTATCGTCACTCACAGCTACCCGATTTTGACTTTGGTATCGCTTACAAATTCATACGGTGGGATGACGAGGTTTTTGGGGGCAGGGCCTTTGCGGATGCGGCCTGCGGAATCGTAGTGCGAGCCGTGGCAGGGACAGAACCAACCGTCATAGTCACCTGCACCGTTGCCGAGCGGAATACAGCCAAGGTGGGTACAGACACCCACCATCACCAGCCATTTTTCGTGGCCTTTTTTGGTGCGTGCTTCGTCGGTCTCGGGGTCGCGGAGGATGCTGATATCCACGGCCTTCGCTTCCTCGATATTCTTCGGGGTACGGTTGCGGATGAAAACCGGCTTGCCGCGCCACATCACTTTAATTTCCTGCCCGTCTTCGATGGGCGAAAGATCCACTTCGGTCGAGGCCAGCGCCAATACGTCAGCGCTGGGATTCATGCTATCGACGAAGGGCCAGAGCAGCGCGCCGGCACCCACTGCGCCCATTGCCTGCGCTGTCAGCAGCAGGAAGTCGCGGCGTGGCGCAGAGTCTGGTGCATGGTTGCCATGCGTGTGGTTGCCCTTACCCGCGTGATCGCAGCAAGCATCGTGAGAATGCGAACTCATAAAACCTCAACAGAAATGCACGACGGACACACAGCCGCGCGCGTGGTGATTTACTGATCCTGCTACAGTCCCCAACTGGGGCTGTCAAGATGCACGGAACATTCCACGAAACAAAGGCCAGAGAATGCGCCCGGCGTGGCGAGGGGGCTACAGCCCCCGCGAGATGGCATGACAAGTCACGTCGAGCCTGTTACAGCTCCCCCATGCTTAACCTCGTCTTGTACCAGCCCGATATTCCACAGAACCTTGGCGCATGCCTGCGTCTTTCTGCCTGCATGGGCTGCCATGTGCATGTGATCGAGCCGTGCGGATTCCCAATGGATGCGGCCAAACTCAAACGGGCCGGCATGGATTATATCGGCAAAGCGCGTTATACGCGGCACATGAACTGGGATGCGTTTCTTGACCACCGTCAAGCCCATCCCGGACGGCTGCTGCTACTGGAGACAGACGGCAGCTGCGACTATACCACGATTTCGTATGCCCCGACAGACTATGTGATGGTGGGGCGGGAATCGGCGGGAACGCCGCGCGATCTCTATATGCAGATGGACGCCACCCTGCGCATCCCGATGCGCGAGGGGACGCGGTCCCTCAACGTGGCGATGGCATCGGGAATGATGGTGGCGGAAGCCTGCCGACAACAGGAATGGAGATTCGACAATGCGTAATGCTGTAGCACCACACCCGGAGGAACCCATGACACTCGAGGCGAAAAAAACACAGGCCACGAATTGGTTCCGCGACCTGCGTGACCAGATCTGCACCGCCTTTGAAACAATCGAGACCGAGCTGACCGACAGCACCGCACCGGCAGGGCGCTTCACCCGCACCCCGTGGCAGCGTGCGGAAGGCGGCAGCGGTGAAATGAGCACGATGAAAGGGCGCGTATTCGAGAAAGTCGGCGTTAATATCTCGACCGTGCATGGCGAGTTCTCAGAACAATTCCGCAAAGAGATTCCCGGCGCGGCGCATGACCCGCGCTTCTGGGCCTCGGGTATTTCGCTGGTCGCGCATATGTGCTCGCCACTGGTGCCGGCGGCGCATTTCAACACGCGCATGATTACAACCGGCGATGGCACCCGCCTCTGGTTCGGTGGTGGTGGGGATTTGAACCCGATGTACCCGCAGGCAGCCGACACCGCCGATTTCCACGCCGCCTTCAAGGATGCGTGCGATGGTACGGACGCCATGTTCTACCCTGCCTTCAAGGCGTGGTGCGATGAATATTTTTTCATTCCCCATCGCAACGAAGCGCGTGGTGTTGGCGGTATTTTCTATGACTATGTCGGGCTGAACCGCTTCGGCAGCGACACGGCACCCATCGGCGCTGGCCAGTTCGGCAAGGGCGGCGTTGGTAAAGAGGCCACGCAAGCAGGGATGGAGCTCGCCGCCAACGCCGATCTCGACTGGCAGGGCGGCTTTGCCTTCACGCAAGCAGTCGGACGCGCGTTTGCCACCATCTATCCCGCCCTCATCCGCCGCCACATGTGCGAGCCGTGGACAGAGGAGCAGCGCCATCACCAGCTCGTGAAGCGCGGTCGTTATGCTGAGTATAATTTGCTGTATGATCGCGGCACCCGCTTCGGCCTCATGACCGGCGGCAACCCCGAAGCGATCCTGATGTCGCTACCGCCAGTCGCGGTGTGGGAATAAAAAAAACCTCCGGTGTTTAGCACATCGCTAAATACACCGGAGGTCACCCGGAAGCGCTTAATAATGGCTTCGCAAGTTTTTCGAGGTTAACAGAAAATGAAGGACGCTGACTCCGCTCAGAACCGAGTAGGCTATATAATAGTTACTCGTGCTAAACATCAGCTCACCGCCTGCACGTGTTGCATAATACACAGCGTGCAGAAGTGGCAACATTATGCCATTTAGCGCTAGAAACGGTACCGCCGCGGCGGACTTGTTTCTTTTGATTAGCAACATGGCTGTAGCCACGATGGAAATGCTAATAGTGAGCACGGGCAGCATCCATTGCCTGTTCCACATTACCTCTCTGACTGCCGGCGGTGCCGCCCGGTAAAAAAGGTGGATGGTCCAATAAGACCACAATAGCACAACGGCGGCAATAACGCGCCGTTTTTTCATTTCTGTTTTGTTTGTGTTTTTTCCCTTCATAAAAAAAGTTTAAAAGATTAAAAAATTAGATAGGTTTTTCTATCCAGACTTTAAGTAACTTGCTCATAACAATGAGGGTTTTTAAGTTACAAAGAATCACGATTATTGTAGTCTATTTCACGCTTTTGGAATGTGACGTTTTCATGAAACCTGCGGCTCGAACAGCGTATCGGGACTCCGGATGATCGCCCATTTTTCAGCGGGATAAGCAGTGCCAATAGGAAGGGATCGCAAAGGGAACACCCTTCAGGCTCTCACAAGGAGCCCGAAGGATGTATTAGTGTTCTCCTCTGGCGCGCATCATCGCGGCAAAAAAGCCGACTATGATCGCGATCAGAAATGTGGTGCCTAGCACCTGGAACACCATCTCCCCGCAGGGAGATAGTTCGTAGCTGCCTTCAGCAGCAAATAAAAATAGTTGTATCATTTGCAATAAATTTAGATGGGCCTCATTTTAATACACGTAAAGACCCACGACGTGTCGCTGAAGTGTTCTAAGAACCAATGATTATTAGAAAACTAAGTGAGCCTCTAATGTAGCACACTGGCCCCCGCCAAATATTACAATTACATGAATGTTTGGGGCAGGAATGCGCCCATACATCACGAATTATCGCTTCTTTTCCAACCAGATAAGCAAAGCCAATGCCGGAAGGGCCATCAGGCTGGCGAGGGCAAAGAACCATTCCCAGCCGAGCGCCTTGGACAGGGCGCCAGAGGGCGTCGAGAGCCAGGTGCGCCCCGCCGCTGCCAACGACGAGAGCAGGGCATACTGGGTGGCCGTGTAGTTCGCCCGGCACAGCGCACTGAGATAAGCGATGAAGGCAGTGGTCGACATCCCGCCGGTAAAATTCTCGAGGCTGATGCTAAAGGCAAGAAAATGGACGTCCGCCCCAAGGCGCGCCTGCACCACCAACAGCAGATTGGTCAGCATGTGGCTGGCCCCACAGATCAGCAAGGTGCGGAACATACCTATGCGCGCCACCAACCAACCGCCAGCAAAGCTGCCCAGAATAGTCGCCAACAGCCCGTAGAGCTTCACCACCTCAGCGATCTGGGTTTTGGTAAAGCCCAGATCCAGCAGGAAGGGGTTGAACATGACCCCCATAAACGCATCGCCCAGCTTATACAGCACGACAAACCCCAGCACCGCCAGCCAGTGGGGGCGCATCATGAAGTCCCGCATCGGGGCAACAACATAAGCTCGAAAGAACTCCCCCATGCGATGTACCTGTGGCCGGGCCTTCGCTGCATCGGCCTCAGGCTCCTGCGCATAAAGGGTAAGGAAGATAGACGATGCCATAATGGCCGCCATAGCAAAATACGTTATTTGCCAGCCGAAAGCATCGGCGGCGGCCAATGCCCCAGCACCGGAAATCAGCATGCCGACCCGGTAGCCGAAGGTCACCCATGCGGCACCTTTGCCCTGTTCTTCGGTAGGGAGAAGCTCAACCCTATATGCGTCAATAACAATATCCTGTGTCGCCGAAAATGTGGCGATAAACACCCCTACAATTCCTGTAAGCCACGGATTTAGTGCAGGGTTTGTAAGTCCCATGGCAGCAATGGACAGTGCCAGAAGCGCCTGTATACATATAAGCCAACTTCGTCTTCTTCCGAGACGGCTGGTCAGCCCAAAAATTGGCAATCCATCCACCAACGGAGCCCAGAGAAACTTGAATGCGTAGGGAGTCGCAATCGCGGCGAACAGGCCAATCGCAGCCCGATCTACTTGTGCATCGGCCAGCCAGGCCGTGAGGGTGCTCGCCGTTAATGCCAGCGGCAAGCCCGAAAACAGGCCAAACAAGCCGATCAGCAAAAGCCGGGGCGTTATCAGGAAACGGGATGTGACATAGGCGCGCATGCTCCCGCTCTAGCGGACTTCCATCCGGGGCGGAATGGTTATTTCATTTGGCCGCCCCAAAACGCCCCGTATTACAGAGCGGCTTGCACCATCACCTCAATTTTCCAGTCTGGCGAGGCCAGTTTTGCTTCCACCGTCGCCCGGGCAGGCGTGATCCCGGGCTGCACCCAGGCATCCCAGACCGAGTTCATTTCATCAATCGTGCCAATATCGGTCAGCCAGATATTGACCTTCAGCAGGCGGCTTTTGTCTGTTCCGGCCTGTGCCAGCAGCGCATCGATCTGCGCCAGCACGTCTTTTGTTTGCTCGGCAACCGTAGTGCCATGCTCTGGCACCATCCCCGAAAGATAGACGGTACCCTGATGAATCACCGCTTCACTCATCCGTTCGCCAGCATCAATCCGCGTAATAGTCATTTTCTATATTCCTGTTTTTTAGTTCATAATAATTTTGTTTTGATTATAGAAGCCATGATTATGGAATATTGATTCCGTCACAGAATCTTCATCTTCTTCCCGTCGCCATTGGATGGGGTCGATGGTATCATGTATCACGAAACATTCAAGGGAACAGGGCATGAAAATCTTTGGCTGCGTGGCAACCGTTTCCCATCAAGTGGTTGATGTTTCAAAGAAACGCAGCGATGTGCTCTATACCCTCTCCGGAAAAGGCAGCGAAATTCAAGGCCTGCACCAATTCTGCCGCGACCATAACCTGCAGCCAACGGATTTAAGTCAGGGAAAGTTTACAGTCGCCCAATCGACACTTAAAGGTCGCGGCCCCTCTGCCGCCACCTTTCTTTCTGCCCTCCAGAAAGAAGTCCGGCAGCAGCAAGAGAATGCCCCGTTACTAAGCCGCTAGCAGGCGCGTCAATGGCTTCTGTGCGCGTGCACCCAGATGGGTAATGATCTCGGACGCGCAGGCAGAGCCAAGATGCCCGGACTGCTCCAGGGTCAGCCCATGGGTGAGGCCGTACATAAACCCTGCCGCATACAGATCGCCAGCGCCGGTGGTATCTACCACTTTTGCCACGGTCAATGGAGCAACCGTGATGCGCTGGTCGCGGGTCAGGATGCGCGACCCTTTTTCGCTACAGGTGACAGCAACGATTTCACACTGCCCCTGAAGTTTGTCGAGCACCGCCTCAAACGACAGCCCCGGATAGAGTGCACAGGCCTCGGCCTCATTGCAGAACAGAATGTCGAAATGCTCGTCAATCAGCGCGAGGAAATCATCGCGGTTGCCTTCAACGCAAAACGCATCGGAGAGTGAGAAGGCAACTTTCGTCCCGGCTGCTTTAGCGATTTCAAAGCCCTTGCGGATGGCTTTTTTGGTATCGTCGTTAAACCACATATAGCCTTCGGTATAAAAGATCTTCGCGCCCGAGATGAGCGCGGCGTCGATGTCACTTTCATCCAGCACCCCGGCGGCGCCGAGATAGGTGTTCATGGTGCGTTGGCCATCCGGCGTTACGGCAATCAGGCAGCGTCCTGTGCCAGCTTCTAAGGTGGACTCTACGCTATCGAAGGTCACCCCTACCGCACGCAAGTCATGCCGGAAGATCCGGCCAAGGTCATCATTGGCCACTTTACCAATAAATGCCGTCTTTGCACCGAGCGACGACATGCCAGCCAGCGTGTTCGCCGCCGAGCCACCCGAGACTTCCGTCGCAGGCCCCATCGCAGCATACAGGGTCTCGCCGCGGTCGCGGTCGATCAGCTGCATGGTGCCCTTGCGCATATTTTCGCGCACGATGAATGCTTCATCTGCGAAGCTCATTACATCGACAATCGCATTGCCGATCGCGACGACATCATAGGTTTTCTCAGTCATGGCTTTTCCTTTACGTGCCTAATAGCGAACGCGCCCGTTCTAGATCTTCCTGCGTATCGACGCCGAGCGGTACCGTATCCACCACCCTTACGTCAATCCGAAATCCAGCCTCGAGCGCGCGGAGTTGCTCAAGCTTCTCGCGTTTTTCGAGGGGGCTGGGGGGGAGCGCCACGAACTTTTCCAACGTCGCGCGGCGATAGCCATAGACCCCGATATGGTGATAACGCGGCCCTTCGCCCGTGGGGGCCGTTGCGCGGGTGAAGTAGAGTGCACGCCCCGCACGGCCTGTTTCATCCGTGGCAATAACGGCCTTTACGACAGATGGATTCTCATGCTCTTCGGGCCGGGCGATCTCGGCGACCAACGTAGTCATATCCACGGCCGGGTTGGCAAGCGGAGTCAATAATTCCTGAATCAATTGCGGCTCCAGCGTCGGAACGTCGCCTTGCAGATTAATGATGGTGTCGTACTGGTCCGCCTTGCCAACCTTGGTCACGGCCTCCCAGATGCGGTCGGAGCCGCTGGGGTGATCCGGGTCGGTCAGTACGGCTACACCCCCGGCGGCACGGATGGCCTGTGCGATTTCTTCGCCGTCACAGGCAACGATCACATCGCCAATACCTGCCTCACAAGCACGACGCCAGACCTGCACGATCATCGGCGCATCCCCGATCATGGCGAGGGGTTTATTGGGCAACCGTGTGGCTTTCATGCGCGCTGGAATGACGATCAAGACAGACATGAGCATCCTTTCTGTATCTAAATTGTTGCGGCGCTTGGCTCCCTATGCTACCGCCTGAGTCACTGACTCGTACCCGCTCGTGCGCGTCGAGACAACAATAACTCATCTAGTGCTAAGGTCGTTATGTCCAATCTCAATATGAATAAAGCTGCTGCTGCTATCCTCGTTGCCGGGCTGATCGGCATGGTCACCGGTAAAGTCACCGAGTTCCTCTATGAGGGCGGCCCAGCGCATCCCGGACATCACGAAGAAGCGCGCGGCTATAAAATTGAAGTCGCCGAAACCACGGATGCCGGTGAAGCCGCAGCTCCCGCAGGTGCTGCAGATATCAGCGCACTCTATGCCAGCGCCGATGTGGCAGCAGGTGGTGCGTATTTTGGCAAAAAATGTGCTGTCTGCCATGATGACAGCAAAGGCGGCGCGAACAAAGTCGGGCCACATCTGTGGAATGTCGTGAACCGCAGCGTCGCAAGCGTTGGTGACTTTAACTATTCAAACGGCATGAAAGACCACGCAGGCCGTAAATGGAATTTTGATGAGCTGAACCACTTCCTCTGGAGCCCTCAGAAATGGGTAAAAGGTACGATGATGGGCTTCATGGGCATCAAAAAAGATCAGGAACGTGCCAACGTCATCGCCTACCTCAACAGCCAGTCAGATAGCCCGGCCAAGCTTCCAACTGCCAGCGCCAAGCCAGCAGCAGAGAAAGCGCCGGAAGCAGCAGGCGAGGGGCACTAGCTACACGCAACCGTTCGCGCACATACCGCACGGTTCGATCAACGCCTGCGTA
>JAUIBB010000148.1 GCA_030427685.1 Alphaproteobacteria bacterium | reverse complement strand
ATTTGCTCGTTGCTATGCGACCAGTTTTCCACCCGATCCGTAATCAGTGTTTCATTGGGAATCAGATGCTCTTTCCCATCGCGCGTCAGGATGGAAACATAGCGCGCGCCAATATGGTTCACCCAACCATAGCTGTCACCAATCGCAATCACATCGCCGGGTTTGATCGACTTATCCATCAGCAGGATAAAGCCGCTGATGAGGTTAGAGAACACCTTCTGAAGACCAAACCCAACCCCGATACCCACAGCACCACTGAAAACAGCCAGTGCTGTAAAATCAATGCCGACCGCATTCAACGCCAGGACAATAGCCAGAGCAATAAAGGCGATACGCGCCAATTTACTAAAAAGCACTTTCTGCGCGGGAGAGATGCTTTTGCTGCGCCACATCGCACGCTCGAACCCCTCGGTTGCCACACGCGATAGCCAGAGCAGGAAGGCAATGGTCACACTTCCCTTAATAACCAGCAACAGCGAGACTGGGCGTTCACCTGTTGTCAGTGTTGCATTTCCCAGCACCTCGATCGTTGGCTGCAACCAGCCAAGGATATTAAGGGCGGCAAGGATACACATAAACAGCGCCAGCATTTTTGATAGCGCTGAGCTGCGGATAATGCCTGAACCCAAACGAATAATTGCCCAGGCACTAATCAGGCTGGCCGTAACATTCAATACCCCGCTGGGAGACTTTGCCGCCGTGGCAACCGTTGTCGCAAGCCAGAGAAACAAAGGCGCTAGCACCAACAAAAGCACCTCACGCGTTGATAAATGCACCCGCGACGTCACCAGGGTAAGGTTGCGCACATTCCAACGCTTGATGGTATAATTCACGCGCTCTGCGGATTTACGCGCAACTACCAGCGACAGAAGTAATATTGCCAGCACGCAAAGTAGCTGTCCCAGTGTTGCACGTGTTAGTACATCCTCGACCAACCAGTCGTTCAACTGGGAAAAGAGTGACTCAATCTGGCGGATATTGAAAAGTTTCTGCATCCTACCTACCTACACGGAAAGGTTGGTGGATGCTACTACAGAGCGCCTACTCCCCCCTTTCGCATGTCACTGGAGCACCAGCTGTTGCCTAACTATCCCGAAATGTTGCGAATGGGTTGCTGCACGGCCTGCGGTAAGGGTCGGCATACTCCGTCATGCGTAGATGCTGCCTGCTCCCGGCAACAAAGTCTGTCGAGAGCAGGAAGGCCGAGACCAGCTCGCGCTCGATTTTCTCCTGCGAGGCACCGCGTGAAAGACGGTAACTATTGTCTGCAATGGCACGCTGGTGTGCCTGAATAAAGCGGTCAAGATCTTCCTCTTCAAGCTGCCAGTACGGTAGGCGTCGGCGAAGAATTGCTTTCACCTTCTCTCCCTTGGGCTGCATACGGAGCACCCCTTGCGCATAGAATACCGTGATGGTTGCCGCAAAGAAACGAAGGAACTGGCGACGTGTCATTACAGGCATCACACACTCCTAGCGCATCAGATTTCTGGCTGACCAGAGGGACAGCGCACAGATCGTCAAGGTGGGGTTTGAGGGCGAACAGGTCGGAAATGCGCCACTGCCAAGCACCACCAGATTCGAGACTTGGTGGCTGCTAAGGTCGCGCGCCAGCACACTATTGGCGGGATCATTCCCCATCACCGTCGTGCCGATCATGTGTGCTTCGGTTGGGTTGGGGGTTGTTTCGATGTGGATCCGCTCTACCGGAAGGGGTTGCAGCAGCTTCTCCAGCTTGCGATCCAGTGCTGTGATCCCGCGTTTTGCGTAGTCACTGTACCCGTCGAAATGCACTTGCGGAATCTGTGTGAGGGCATCATGGCGCACGTAGTTCTTTTCCTGCGGGAGGTCTTCAAAAATACATTTCATCTTTACGGTCTCACGCCAGCGCCCCTGCTCTGAGCGCAGAATATTTGGTATATTCCAGCATTCAATCAGGCAGCCTGCATGCTCACGGCGATGCTCACCATCGTAGAGCGCATACCAATGGCCGGTGATCGAGGTGCTACCCTGAAAATTCTCAACTCCATCCATATCCACCAAGACATCCACGCTCACTTGCTCGTGCAGGCGCTTGCCCAGCAACGGATGCTCTAGCCCGGAGGCCTGTAAAATTACCGGGTTATAGATTGCATTCGCCCCTAGGGCGATCAGGTCGCCTTTGACCTCGTGTGTGCGCCCTGCATGCTGAAAGGAGACCCCGGTTGCCTGCTTATTTTCAATCACAATGGCGGCGGCTTCTGCCTCCATCAGCACCGATACGCGCGGATCAGCGTAAAGCGCTTCCAAGCCATTCTCGATTGTAAACTTTGCGTTTACCGGGCAGAGCTGGCAGACGCCATTCCCGCAACACTGGTTGCGGGCAGCGCTGGCAATGCTCGCCCGCGCGGTAGGCTGATGGTAATAATGCGCAGGATCATGTTGCTTAAAACAGCAATCCACATCCGAGAATAAATGTGGCGGCTGGGGGTACGCAATCGCGCGCGGGTAAAGCGTATAATCCTCGGGCCCGGATACCTGCATCACCTGCTCTGCAATGGCGTAATAGGCTTCCAGCTCATCATAACTGACAGGCCAGTCATCGCCCACCCCGTAGGCAGATTTCAGACGGAAGTCATTTGGCAGGAAGCGCGGGGTGCACGCCCACCAGCAGTTGGATCCCCCGCCGAACCCGACATTGAATTGCCAGTCCTTCCTATGCGTTCCGGTATGGTTCAGCAGAGGGGTGGCAGCCGAATTACGCTGTTGCTCCAATTGCCATGCATGCCGGTGGTGACGCCCTTTTTCAAGCACCCGCACACGTGCGCTTG
>JAUIBB010000038.1 GCA_030427685.1 Alphaproteobacteria bacterium | reverse complement strand
GGCGGTATTCTGCGCGATGTGTTTACCATGGGCGCACGCCCGATTGCGCTGATGAATTCGCTGCGGTTTGGTGCGCCAGACAACGCAAAAACACGGCATATTGTGAATGGCGTTGTGGCGGGGATCTCGCATTATGGCAACTGCGTTGGCGTGCCAACCGTTGGTGGCGAGACCATTTTCCATGCGTCGTATAATGGTAATCCGCTGGTCAACGCAATGGCTGTCGGGCTGGCTGATACCGATAAGATTTTCTACTCGAAAGCGTCGGGTGTTGGCAATTCTGTGATCTATTTCGGGGCAAAAACCGGGCGCGATGGCATCCATGGTGCAACCATGGCCAGCACCGAATTCGATGAGAAATCCGAAGAGAAACGCCCAACCGTGCAGGTTGGCGATCCGTTCATGGAAAAACTGCTGATCGAAGCATCGCTGGAGCTGATGTCCACGGACGTTGTGGTCTCGATTCAGGATATGGGCGCGGCAGGATTGACCTGCTCGTCGCTGGAAATGGCCAGCAAGGGCGGCCTTGGCATCGAGCTGGCATTAGAGGATGTCCCCATGCGCGAAGAGGGGATGTCGCCGTATGAAATCATGCTCTCCGAATCGCAGGAGCGGATGCTGGTAGTGGTGAAGCCTGAGCGCGAGGCCGAGGCATTTGCGATCTTTAAAAAATGGGGACTTTCCTACGCGACCATCGGCACGCTGACCGATACGGGCCGCATGGTGCTGACCATGAAGGGCGACGTCGTCTGTGATATTCCTGTAGACCCGCTCTCCGAAGAAGCACCGGTCTATGACCGTCCCCACACCCCCACCATGAAACAGCCGATGCTTAGCCCGAACGCCATTGAGGCGCGCCCCATCGGCCCCGTGCTGGCAACATTGCTGGCGTGCCCCGATATTGCCAGCAAGCGCTGGATCTGGACGCAATATGACCACATGGTGATGAATGACACGCTGGCCCGTCCCGGTGGCGATGCTGCCGTTGTGCGTGTCCACGGAACCGGGAAGGCCCTCGCCATCACGACCGATTGTACGCCGCGTTATGTCTATGCAGACCCCAGCGAAGGCGGCAAGCAAGCCGTCGTCGAAAGCTGGCGGAACCTGACCGCCGTGGGAGCCACCCCGCTTGCGATTACGGACTGTCTCAATTTCGGCAACCCACAAAAGCCCGAGATTATGGGGCAGATTGTGGGCGCCATCGAGGGAATGGCCGAAGCTTGCCGTGAGCTTGAATATCCTGTCGTTTCAGGGAATGTATCGCTCTACAACGAAACACAGGGCAAAGGCGTACAGCCAACCCCTGCCGTGGGCGGAATCGGGCTGTTGGCAGATTATAACAAGCGCGTTGGTAGTGCCTTCACGCAGGTGGGGGATGCTATCTTGTTGGTCGGTGAAACCCGCGGCCATCTCGGCGCATCGCTCTATCTACGGGAAATTCTCGGTAGCGAGGAGGGGGCACCGCCGCCGGTGAACCTTGCGACTGAGAAAAAATATGGCGATCTCGTTCGTCAATTGATTGCAGACGGCCACCTCTCGGCTTGCCATGACCTTTCTGACGGTGGCTTGCTGGTAGCACTGGCAGAAATGTGCCTACCCAAAGGGATCGGCGCGCAGGTGCGTTTTACCACTGACCTGCCGCTGCATGCCTATGCTTTTGGTGAAGATCAGGCGCGCTATGTGCTGGCCGTGCCAGCCGAGCACAAAGATGCGGTGATGATGAAGCTCAACTATGCGGATGTTCGCTTCGCAGACCTTGGGACAACCATTCCGGATCTTTTGCTGGTTGAGGATCATTTGCGCGTGCCGGTTTCCCACCTGCAATCGCTGTATGCAGAGTGGCTGCCTAACTACATGGCAGGCTAAGGCTAATACGCACTAATTAGTGAATGCTTGGGCTGGAAGGGCTGTTTTGCGCCCGTTGTGTTTCCGCATCTACAAACGAGCTGTGATTGCGCGGCCCTTGCTCCAGCAATGCCTGTACGGAGGGGGAGGAAGTCGTCAGGACTTGCTCGACCATCTGCTCGCGTCCTTCGAGCTCACGAAGCTTGGATTCCTGGAACTGGTGGAGTTTTTGTTCGCGGTAATCGTTGACGGCGGCCTTACCGCTGGCAAATGCATTGGCAATCAACCCGGTGACACCACTGAAAATCGCCAGTGGAATGGTTGAGAATGAAGCCGCAGGAACCACACCACCTGCCCAGCCCGATGCAAGCCCCGGCGTTAGCGTCAGGAAGCTCGCGAATGCTTCACCAATGGCAGGGAGCACTGGGATAAGGGCGAATTGAAGCAGCAGGGCTGAGGCCGCACCAATGACCAGCCCGGCAAGTAGACCGCGGACCGCTCCTTTAATCGTGCCACCCCACCAGACGCGGGATGCTTCTTTGGGATCAAGCTTCATGCTTCCAGATTAGATAATTTTAATGAGTTTTTGTATGACGGTTTGATGAAGATTCAACCCTTGAGAAAACAAATGCTTATTCTGCTTTCGGGGTGGGCGAGGGACTGCTATAGGCAAGGCAGCCATTTAGAAAAGAGGTTCCGATGCCCATGACCGCCGATGAAATCACCCGCCGTATTCAGGCGGCCCTGCCAGATGCCGACATCCAGCTTGAAGATCTGGCCGGAGATAATGACCATTGGAAAGTCACCGTGACCAGCGCTGCATTCGCTGGCCTGTCGCGGGTAGCTCAGCACCGGATGGTAAATGCGGCCTTCGGCAGTGATCTGGGTACAACGCTACACGCTTTGGCGGTGGTAACGGTTGCCAAGCCCTAGTGCCAGCGCAGGCATGAAAAAAGCCGGGTCTTTTGAGGGACCCGGCGCTAGTTGGCAAACCACGTAAAACTCGTTTAGCCGAGGGCAGCGCCTCCGCTGATATTTCGTCCGCCGGGTACCAGCGATTCTCCTGCGCTGCTGCCCATCGGGTTGTAGGCGATGGATGTCGAGCGCGCGACCGCAGCACTGGCACCCTGAAAGCCGAAAACGATGTCTTCAATCATCGCATTGGCGGCATTATTCACTTTGGCAGCGATATCCGAAGGCAGCATGTCCTTGGCTGCCTTAGCACTCGCGCCGACAAACATGGCAAGACATGTTGGGTCGATCGTACTTGCCACCATCTTTGTCGTCATTTTAGTACCCATCTCTGTGCTGGCTGTTGATCGCCGTTTCCTTAGACAACATAGCAAAGAGAAGTTAATGCAAGGTTAACAGAACAGGTATTTTTAGCAAAAAAATGATGCTGCGCTGCACGCTGAATTTTAAGCAAAAATGCCTAGAATTTTAGTGATATTGCGAAGTGCTGGGTGGCTCTGCGGTGTGGCCTTGGTTACGCAAAGTGCGCATGCAGCGATTGGAACATGGTAACGCCATCAACGCCCCCTAAGGCCGCCTCGCTATAACGCTCGGGATGTGGCATGAGGCCCAGGACATTCTTCTTCTTGTTGGCAATCCCCGCAATATTTTCGCAGGTACCATTGGGGTTTGCCGCCGTTGTTACCATACCCTCGGCATTCACGTAGCGCAGGGCAATTTGTTGGTTATCGTTCATGGCTTTCAGGGTGTCTGCATCAGCAAAATAATTCCCCTCCGCATGGGCGATTGGCAGATGGATGACTGCTCCCTTACGGTAATTACTGGTAAAGGCGTTCTCTGTTCCTTCAACTCGCAAGGTCGCATCGGCACAGGTGAAGGAGAGGTGGGTATTACGCATCAGCGTGCCCGGTAGCAGGCCTGATTCGCACAGAGTCTGGAACCCGTTGCAGATGCCAAGCACATGGCCCCCTTTTTCTGCAAAGCGCACGATATCCTGCATGATCGGCGAGCGTGCCGCCATCGCGCCGCAACGCAGGTAATCGCCATACGAGAAGCCGCCGGGCAGTACGACAAGGTCAAGACCCTCAGGCAGCGTCGCATCGGAATGCCAGACATAGCTGGGATTAAGACCCTGCGCTTCCATTACGGTGAAGACATCTCGGTCGCAGTTGGAGCCGGGAAAAACGATGACGGCAGAGCGCATAGCGTTATTCCGCCAGTTCGATTTTATAGGTTTCGATCACCGTGTTGGCGAGCAACTTATCGCACATCTCTGTAACGATATTTTTAGCGTCATCCGTATGTTTGGCTGGTAGCTCGAGTTCAATATATTTCCCGACACGTACATTGCCGGCACCCGTAAACCCTAAGTGAGAAAGCGCGGATTCAATCGCCGCCCCTTGCGGGTCGAGCACGCCATTCTTCAGGGTAATGTGGATTTTAGCTTTCATAAGTCCTCTTTCCACCCCGCGTGCCACGCGAGTTGCCGGGGGTGTCGCTTATCACTACTTCCGTTTTTTGGGGGCGGCTTTTGGCTTCGCTTTCGCCGCTGCTTTTGCGGGGGCTTTCGCCTTCGCCGGAGCCTTGGCAGGAGCTTTTGCCTTTGCCTTAGCTTTTGCAGGAGCTTTCGCTTTTACAGCCTTTTTTACTGGCTTGGCAGACGCAGTGGCCGTCTCACCAAAGCTAGCTGTTTCCACAACGCTTACATTCGGGAGAACACCGAGGCGGCGTGCTACTTCGCGGTAGGCTTCCTCGGTTTTGCCGAGGTCACGACGGAAGCGATCCTTATCCATTTTGTCGTTGGTGTTGAGATCCCACAGGCGACAGGTGTCGGGCGAGATTTCATCAGCCAGCACGATGAGCTCGATATCCCCTTCATAGAAGCGGCCAAATTCCAGTTTCAGGTCAATCAGGCGAATGCCATGCGCGTAGAACAGGCCGGAAAGGAAGTCGTTGATGCGCAGCGCGTAATGGCGGATCTCATCAATTTCTTCTGGCTGGGCAAGGCCGAAAGCAAAGATATGGTCTTCGCCAACGAACGGGTCGCCAAGGCGGTCATCCTTGAGGCAGAACTCGGTCATCGGCGAACCCAGCGATTCACCCTCAAATGCGCCGAAACGCTCAGCAAACGAGCCGGCAGCATAGTTGCGCACGATTACTTCGAGCGGGATGATATCAACGGCACGAACCAGCTGCTCGCGCATGTTGATGCCACGAATGAAATGCGTCGGGATGCCCATGTCGTTCAGGCGCGACATCAGGAATTCAGAGATCTTGTTGTTGATAATCCCTTTGCCCTGAATGGTGCCTTTTTTCTTATTGTTAAAGGCGGTTGCATCATCCTTGTAATGGGCGATCAGCGTGCCTGGCTCTGGCCCCTCGAACAGTTTCTTCGCTTTGCCTTCGTAGATCGGGGTTTTCGGGCTCATGTTCCATCCTTGGGGTAGAGTTTAACAATGGGAATACCCCCGTATTAAAGCCCTTTGCAGAAAAGGTCTAGGGTCAAGTTGGGGCAATTAGTGCAATTGGATTATTTGCCAGCCATGTGCTGTGCACGGCCTGGCTGGGGAGGGATGCCACTGGGGTGTAGTGGGGGGCTACCCGGTGCGGAGGAGTCCTGTTGCATCTTGGTGACGGTGGATGACTGTTCCGACAGCGAAGCCGCATGACGATAGAGGGGGGAGTTATGTACGATTTGTGCGATGGAGCCATACCCTAGGATTTTTGCCTCTTTGTACTCCTGCGCCGTATAGGTGACGTTTCGCACCAGATCTGGAAATTCGGCGCTCCATTCATAATCACGTCCTTCTTCCATCCCGACGAATTGGGGTGCAGCTTTGTTGGCTTCAATCGTATGCATGGTGCCATCAGGGTCGATGCCCACGAGAAAGCCGATATGCCCCTTCATGTGCGAGGAAGGGCCGTGGCTGAAGCGTCGGTCAAAGAACACCACATCGCCCGGTTGGGGCTGGTAATCGCTGGTGATTTTTTGGAAGGCATGGAGATGCTTGAACTGTTTCATGACGCCTTTTGCCAGCGATGTGGGGCGTATCAGCCCCGGGGCGGCCTGATGGAAGATATAGCTGACAAAGTCGGCGCACCATGGGCCACCGTTGCCAGTATGGTGTGTCACGGTTTTGTAGTGCCTGACATCGGGGCCGTAATTGTCACGGGTGGTTTCGCCATGTCCAAGCTCTGCGCTTGCAAGGGACAATAAGGTGGCCCCAAGATCCTGCGGCTCCCCTGCCAGATGCGGCTTGGCGTGAGGCCGGGAATGCGGTTTACGCGAAGGCATGCCGGGTATTACAGGGGGCTGCGTTGGTGTAGTGACGGTGGCGTGGGACGACGGCCTGCGTGTTGGCAGGCCGGGGAGGCCCGGCTGAGGATGGCTCTGGGCATAGGACTGGTCAAGCGCTTCCCAGGTCGCGGGATCAACGATGCCCGTAGCATTCAGCGCATGCTTCATTTGGAAGGCGTGTACCAGCGCATTTGTTGTACGATCAAAGACTCCGGTTTGGGGTATGCCCAAAAGTGTTTGCAGCTCCGAGACAGAATGGTCGGTTGCTGTATCGTGACTGCCGAGCTGCAATATGGGGCGCTTCTTAGGCATTTTCTCCTCATCCCTACGCTCAGAAGTATAGCAGGAAATAAATGAAGAATTGGTGAAGAGGGGGATTTTTTTGGAAGAAAATGCAAAAAATGATCGCCCTTTTGCGATGCGTCTGTGGGTATCCCTTGTGGATAGAATCGCCTCGTAAAGCATAGCTGCGGATGGGCGGGAACTTGCGGTTTTAACACAAAATCTTGTTGTCAATCCCGGCTGGGGTCTATATATAGTGGGTAAGACGAAATTCACCAGGGACGGACAAAATTGATGGCCGGATTCGCACAGTTCACAATGCCGTTGGGAAGCCGCTCGCAGTCACCATCGACTGCCTCGCGTGACATCGCTTCGGTACTGCGGATCGAGTCGGCCTCATTTACCCATGCTCTGGTAGCGCTGGCAGCAAAACTTGCCAGCGTGGACGGTGTTCCGAACAAAGCGGAATACGCGGCCTTCCATGCGTTATTTGTTGCACAGGGAGAGGGAGATGCTGCGCAGCTGCGTAGCCTGTTCGTCAAACGGGTGACAGATACCAGCCCGGCGCTACAATACGCTCGCCAGATCGCAGCTGCGACTGTTGGTGACGTGGCGTTGCACCGGGATCTACTGCAGCGCCTGATTCAGGTCGCTGCAGCCGATGCGGCGCTGAATGCAGCAGAACTCGAGCTGTTGCGTGCAGTTGCCGACATTTTTGCCATCAGCCGCGAAACCTTCCGCAGCCTGATTGCAAAAACATTGGTGCCGGTCGGAGCATCGCCATACGACATCCTCGGCCTTTCGCCACAGGTGAGCGATCAGGAACTGCGCGACCAGTATATGGCTCGTGTGCAGATGCTTCATCCGGATCGTTACCACGCGGCAGGGGCGAGTGCTGAGACGATAGCGATGCTCACCGACCAACTCGCCTCTGTGAATGCTGCCTATCGGGCGGTGCAGGTGCTACGCGCCAAGAAGTCCTCGCGATCCACCGGTTCCTCGGCCTGGTGGTCGCGCCGAAATGCAAAAGGCGCCAAGGTCTCATCGACCTGACGCCTTCTACAAATCCCGGTGAAAGCCGGATTCAGTTGCTTGCCGAGCGACTTGGGGCTTTAAGATTCGTCTTAAAGCCCTCTTTTTTTGTGCCGCGTCTGCATGAAGTTCATGTAGACGTTTAAGTGGCTGGTCGCTGAGGAAACGTGACTATGCCACAACATGCGTAAAAAATCCAGTGAAGTTTTAGATGCGCAGGGTTGGTTGCCAGCATTTGTTGCCATCTGTCGCATACAGATCATTGTTTCAGCTGATTAAAATCAGAAGCTAATGTGCTGCATCAGGTTGATACCCCTTGCCACCATTGCCAGACTCGCCTACATGCGAGCCACCATTTGTTGGAGCAGGACCCCTATGCCATTTTATGCCATTATTGCCGCGATCACTGTTGCGATGTGCTGGGGCGGGAATTTTTCTGCGGCGAAATATGCGCTCGCGGATTTTCCACCCTTTCTGATGCTGGCGGTACGCTTTTCTCTTGTCAGTGCACTGCTGGCACCGTTTGCCTTGCGCCATCCGCGCCCCGTATTGCGCCAGATGCTCTGCATCTCAATGTTGTTAATTGTGGTACAGTTCGGGCTGATGTTTACAGCCCTGAGTCTTGGGCTATCAATTACCTCTGCTGTCATTGCTACCCAGCTGGGGGTGCCGTTCTCTTGCGTGATGGCGGCGATTTTCTTTAAGGACTATCTGGGGCCGTGGCGCTCATTTGGATTACTGGTGGCCTTTCTCGGCGTGGTTGTCGTGGCGGGGACACCGGATGCCTCATCCCACTGGTTGGCATTCTTGCTTGCTGTGGGCGGCTGTCTGGCCTGGAGTATGGCGAATCTATATCTGAAGACTATCAAGGTGCCGCATTCTATGGCGCTGCTGTTTTGGCCCTGCCTGTTTGCCGCTCCCCAACTGGCGGTGTTGAGTCTATTGATGGAGGATGCCCCGATGCAGCATCTGGGCGATGCGCACTGGAGCAGTTGGCTCGGGATCGCCTATGGCACCCTGTTTGCCTCGATCCTCGGCTATGGCTTGTGGAACTGGCTGATGACACGTTTCCCCATCAGCCGTGTGATGCCGTTTGGGCTGCTCATGCCGGTCTTTGGGGTCACTTCAGGCATGGTGCTGTTCGGTGAGGCGCTTACACTTCAGGTGATTCTTGGCAGTGCGCTGACGCTGGTAGGCGTGGCTATTATCACCATCCGTCGTCCGAAACTGGCGGTTACTGAGCACTAAAACAAAAAGCCCCGCCGGTGAAGGCGGGGCTTTGATATTCAGGACTTAAACGACGGACTAGCCGTAGATCTGACCGTAGGGGATAGGACGCTTGGTCACAGCATCCATTACGATTTCGCCGTTTTCAAACGCCGCGCCGATGAAGTCGATCCCACGCGCGCTGTCGATCACGCGGCAAGGCTTAACGGGTTTGCCGTCGAATTTACGCAGCTCGGTTACTTTACCACGTAGTTCTGGGTTGTTCTTACTGCTCATGGCATCCTCTTCCCGCGCATTCTTGCGCGCAATTCATTTGATAGGCGCGGCAATATAATGTAACGCTGTCGTAGTGCAAGCAATTTTCACCTAAAAAAAGAACGAAAAAGAGATTTTGCCATGGCGCAGACAGCGCAACCCTCAGTTTTGTTAGGATTTCTGCTGGTATTTTCGGCCTCATCAATGGTGCCGGGGCAGGCGGTATGGGCAAAAACCGGGGCGGTGCAGCTGGTTCCACCTGAGAAAGGCAGCGAATCATCCTCTAAGCCGTCGAAAAAGAAAGTGCAAACCGGGATCGCTGGCAGCTTCCTTTCTGGCCGTTTTGCGCGTCAGAATCAGGATATCACCATGGCGGCAAAATATATCAATGAGTCGCTGGCGCATGATCCTGAAAACAGGGTGCTGCGTGAGGACGCACTCCGCCTGAACCTTTTGGCCGGGAATATCCCCAAAGCAACAGAGCTGGCCAAGCAGCTTGCGGCCGAAAAAGAGAATGACCCCCTTATCGCTTCATTATTGATGCTCGATTTCGTCAAAGCTGGTGATTATGGTGCTGCGAAGGAGGTGGTCTCCCAGGCTCCGGCGATCGGGCTCTTTGGGTTGATCCGTCCAGTCATTCTTCAATGGCTGGCCATTGGTGCAGGTGATGTGAAAAGCCCGATCAGCATGCAGGCGGCGATTGATAAATCTGGCTTCTTTGCGCCCTTCCTGACCTATCATAGCGCTCTGATGAACGATTTGCTCGGACGTACGAAAGATGCCGAATCTGCCTACCTGAAGGCCGATGCTGATGCGGCAGCGACGCCATATCGTGTGGTACAAGCGCTTGCCAATTTCTACGCCCGAAATGGTAAATGGGCGGAGGCGCAGCATATTTATGACCGCTATGCCAGTGCCAATCCGAACTCAAGCCTGATTCCCGAGAAGCTTGTGCCGGGCACTACTCCCAAGCCCTTGGTTGCCAATGCGCGTGCGGGGTTAGCAGAGGTTTTCTTCACAACGGCGAGCCTGCTATTTGCCGATGATACCGCACAGGATACCTTTCTTTATCTCCGCATTGCACTGGAGCTGCGGCCCAACCTTCCTCCTGGCCAGCTGATGCTTGCCAATCTCTATGAGCAGGTGGAAGATTACCCGCAAGCCATTAGAATTTACGACAGCATGGAACGTGGCACGGTCTTCTCGCGGCGGGCACAGGTGCGCAAAGCATTGAACTATGAAGCATTAGGCGATCGCGACACGGCATTAGAGCTACTGGATACATTAAGTAAGCGCTACCCGGATGATGCTACAGCGCTGATTACCAAAGGTGACTTGCTGCGCGACAAGGGCGATTACGCAGAGGCAATTAGTGCCTACAGTGGCGCTATTGATCGTAGCGCCCCCCTGAGCGCTACGGACTGGCCATTGCTTTATGCGCGTGGCGTCAGCTATGAGCGCAATGGCGATTGGGATCATGCAGAGGGCGACTTTTTGCAGGCCCTTGCTCTGGCACCCAACCAGCCAGACGTTTTGAACTATCTTGGCTATAGCTGGCTGGTGATGCGTAAAAATATGACCAAGGCGCGTGACTATCTGGACATTGCCGCTGCCGCCCGTCCGGATGATCCGCACATCATCGACTCGGTGGGCTGGGCATACTATCTCTCCGGTGACTTTGCCTACGCTGCCACCATGTTTGAAAAAGCAATCCAGCTGATGCCCGACGATGCCACCCTCAATGAGCATCTGGGCGATGCCTATTTCCGCATAGGGCGCGTAACCGAGGCGCGCTATCAGTGGGAGCGTGCGCTTGGTGCTAGCAATGGTGACACGGCAGAGGTGCTACGGACAAAGCTCAGCAAAGGGCTCCCCCCTTTTGTAAAACCTGCATCGCAGGCGCAGAATCCGACCAGTATTGAGTCCAGCGCCGATGAGCACCGCTTTCCCAAAACGCGGCTTCAGTAACGATGGATAGTCTGGTGATCCGCACGCAGGCGCCGGCGAAGGTCAACCTTACCCTGCAAGTGCTTGGGCGGCGTGCTAACGGTTATCATGATATTCGCAGCGTGGCGATGTTCGCCGATATTGGCGACATGCTGGAGGTGCATGCCTCAGACAGGTTGAGCCTCACGGTAGATGGCCTGTTTGCAGATGCTGCCGGAGCCGGTGAGGGGAACCTTGTCCTGAAGGCGGCTCGCTTGCTGCAAGAGGCAACAGGTCGCATGTATGGTGCGCAGATACA
Source organism: Alphaproteobacteria bacterium (assembly GCA_030427685.1). GTDB lineage: Bacteria > Pseudomonadota > Alphaproteobacteria > Rickettsiales > UBA3002 > QFOX01. Next base: position 3,563 of record JAUIBB010000038.1, on the reverse strand, counting down.
CCTTACCAAACATATTCCGGTTGGGGCTGGGCTGGGCGGAGGATCCGCCGATGCCGCCGCGGTGTTGCAGGCGCTCAACCGTCTTTGGGACTGTGGCCTTTCGCCCGAAGCATTGGCTGCGCTAGCTCCGCAACTTGGAGCAGATGTGGCAATGTGCCTGGTCGCCCGGCCCTTGCTCGCAGAGGGAATTGGCGCGCATATCTCGCTGCTGCCAGAGGGCCTGCCAACACTGCATGCGGTATTGGTTCACCCATGCGTACCATTGCTGACGGCAGAGGTGTATCAGGCGCTTGTCGTTCCTGATAGACCGACTCCACCGCTTGCGATGCCGACGACACCGTTGGCGGCAACAGACTTCATTCGCTGGTTGGCAACCATGGAGAACGATCTGGAGGTGGCAGCGCGGACGGTTTCGCCACAGGTGGCAGAGCTACTGGCAGCGCTGGCTGAAGATGCGCCGCCACTGGTGCGGATGACAGGAAGTGGCGCCTGCTGCTATGCGCTTTACCTAACAGCGGAGGAGGCAGAGGCGAAGGCAATTAAGATTGCCGCGCGTCATCCGCATTGGTGGGTGCGTGCCACCAGACTGGCTGCATAAAGAAAGAGCCTCCCGAAGGAGGCTCTCAGTGAATCGTGCATGCCTCTTCCAACGGAGGGGGCGTTATTACTTGCCGGTAGCAAGCTTCTGTTCGAGATCTTCAGGCCCCATTGCATGTGGGATGACTTCATCCCCGATAACGAGCGTTGGGGTGCCCTGAATATGGATTTTTTCACCAGCCATACGGTTCGCTGCAAGCGCTGCTGCTACCGAAGGCTTGTCTGCTTCTGCTTTGACTTTTTCAACATCAAGGCCAAGCTCTTTAATATAGTTGAGCGTGTCCTTCTCTTCTGCATGCCCCTTATGCGACATCATCTTCTCGTAGAACGCATAGTATTTTTCTGGTGCGAGATGCGCCACAGCCAGCCCGAGATGCGAGTTGCGCTCAGACGTTGGGCCAAAAATTGGATATTCGCGGAACAGGATCGTAATGTCCTTATCCTTTGCTACCAGCTGCGCTAATGCCTGATGTTGTGCTTTGCAGGCCGGGCAGTTGTAATCAAAGAACTGCACAACGACACGCTTGCCATCTTTGGGGCCGTAGATGCCAACGTTTTTGGTATCATAAACCAGCGCATGTACCGCCGGATCTTTCAGTGCTTGTGAAGCAGAGGCCATCCCCTGTGCACGCTGCGCTTCCTGAAATTTCTGCACGGAATCAAGAATCAGTTTGGGCTCTTCACTAATGGTTTCGCGAACGATCTTTTTGATGGCATCTGCGTTCATTGCATTATTGCCGGGCATCAGGTTGTTTTTGCCGTTGATCGCAACAGCAGTGCCGCCGAGCGCGGTGCCGATCAGTAGTCCCATAATGATTTGTGCGTATTTCATGCATGCCCCCTGTGAGTGAACCGTTATTCTCTGAAGTTACGCCGGATTGGCAAGTGAAAAGCGCGTTAGAAAAGGGAATCCTTTTCCTTCTCTTCTGTCAGTTGGGCTTTCGCGTCACGTTCGAGGTCATCCAGCGCCAATGCTAGCGATGGATCCTTCGCTGCATCGACGCGTGCACGGGCAACATGTTGTAACACCATGCGGTAATCTCCGCCCAGTGCGGCTTCTTCTGCGAGCGCTTCGTACGAGAGACCCATTTTCCCCTGTTTGCTGTAGGCAAGCGCCAGCTGTCGCCAGGTAGTGCTATAACTATCGTCCAGATTTTTCGAGCGCTCAAGCAGCATCAGTGCATGTGGCAGCTCGTCAGCCTGATCCTGTGCAATCAGCGTCTTGGCATATTCTGTAAGGATAAGAGCCGCACCCGGTGCCAAAGATGCCGCTTTGGCGTATGATGCCCCAGCTTCTTCAATCTTACCATTTTCAAAGAGAATCTGGCCGCGTGTATCGTAGAAATAGGGGTCGTTGGGGTATTCGTGAATCAACCCGTCTATGCCGCTGAGGGCAGCACTGAGGTTGCTTCGTTGAAATTCTGCAATCGCACGGGCATAGCGTGCTGCAACAGAATGATCGCTCTCTGGGTAAAGTCGCAAGGTAGCTGCGTAAGGCTCAAGAAAGGCAGTCAGTTTTGCACGCATCCGCGCATGCATGGCGGCGAACCCTTCGGGTACTTGTCCTGCAGGGATGCTGGATAGCTCGATATGGTGGCGCATAGCTGCGATGCGCTCGGAGGTGAGTGGGTGATCGCTGAGGAAGGGGTCATGCTTGCGGCCACCTAATTCCATCCGCCGTAGCATCTGGAACATGTCGAGCGCACCCGTCGCCGAGATATCGCAGGCATCAAGGTAGGACAGGGCTGCCTGATCTGCTGAGGCCTCATTCAGGCGGATTTCGCCAAGGAAATTGCGCTGTGCCCTGCTTTGTGTGCCAGCGACACTGCCGATGCCTGCCTGTCCTGCGCCACCAGCAGCGGCAGCGGCGCCGGCTACCGCACCAAGGATACCACCAATCATGGCACGGGTGGATTTTTCGCGGAATTGCGAGAGGTGTGCTCCCGCAATATGGCCGGTCTCGTGCGCGATGACACCGATCAACATGCCCGGACTATCTGTATGCAGGATCAGTCCGGTATTCAGGAACAGGTTCAGCCCACCCGCGACATAGGCGTTGATTTGCGGATTACCCACTACAAAAATCCGTACCGAAGAGGGCGGTATCCCGGCGGCATCGAAGATCGGGTGGCTATAGGCGGCAAGGGTTGCCTCAATTTCCGCATCACGAATCAGCCCCGCATTGGCGGCAAGGGGGAGGGTGCAGACCATTGCCATCCACAGATGCAATATAAGGTATCTTGGGCGCATATGGGCTCCATAAGTAGAGGAAATAGGCGGTGGATTCAAAATGATTCTGAGATTAAGAGGAATTGAATGTGGCTAACGTTGGCGTATGATACAGTAGATGTGGTAGGGGAAGAATGCACATAAAGCCTCGGATATTAGATAAAGACAGCTATTTTGACCGAATCGAAATGATGGTGGTTGGGTTGGAAGATGGTACATGGAAAACAGCGACGGTTCCGGACAGCCCACAGCAGAACACCGGCCAGATTGCTTCTCCTTACGGCATCGGCCTTGAGGAAGGAGAAAGAGAATGTTTCCGGTTATCAGGGATTGCCGGTGTGATGACTTCCCTGCTGCATAAGCAGTTGGCACCAGGGCAATATTGGCAATCTATCCGGCATCACGCTCCATCCATGCGCCTTGATGCGTTGATGGACATCTTTAACTCCATGGATGTTCCGGAGGCAGAGGAAGACGTGCAGATGGGTAAAAACTTTGAATGCGCCCTGACGCGGTATGAGGGAAAAGCCAGTGTTTATATTGTGCTGCCGGAAGGTAAAACGATCAACTTCGACCAGCTAAAAAAAGATTTTGCTGAGGTGAAGTCGTTGTGCAAAGAGGTTGCTCCCCCAAAGTCCGCAGGCATATCACAGATAAAACAGTCCTCAGAATGCTGGTTTGGTCCCTTCAATGCGTATCAGGCACAACGATTCAAAGAGGTTTTACCATCCATGAAT
>JAUIBB010000037.1 GCA_030427685.1 Alphaproteobacteria bacterium | reverse complement strand
TGGACTTATTAAGCTCCTTATTCACATAAGTCGTGGCAGAGGCGGCTGCGTCTGCGGCGTCTTCCTCACTTGCCATGTATTCTTCACGAGCTGCGAGATCTGGTTTCTCTGGATCTGGAAGTAGCTTTTCGGGCTTTTCAGCAGAAGCGGCTGAAGGCGAAATCACATCGTAAATTGTTTTGTCTTTGTTGGCGAATTGCTCACCTTCTGGATCTTCTGGGATCTCTTTAATAGGCGCCTCATCGGCCTGCACGATCAGCATTTCGCCATCGCGCCCAGAATGCGTCCCGGCATGGTAGGCATAATAAGCCAGCGCCGCAAAGCCCGTAACCGCAATGACCAATACCAGCCACGACATGGCGCGCGAACGTGGCGCATCATCGGCTGCAATGCCCAACTCATCATAATCTTCGATATCTGGCCGCATGCGCATCTCCCTTATGTTAGCGCAATTCCTCAACGGGTTTTACCCCGCACACATCCAAGCCGGAAGCTACAACAACCGCCGTGGCACGCGCAAGCGCTAATCGTGCGGTGGTAAGCGCTGGATCATTCTCCTGAATCATACGGATTTCCGCGTCTTTTGTGCCAACATTCCACAGGCCGTGGAAGGCAGCGGCGACTTCCTGAAGGAAATAAATAATCCGGTGCGGCTCATGCGCCACGGCGGCCTGCTCCACCAAACGCGGCCACCCGGCCAGCAGCTTGATGAGGGTTAATTCGGCAGGGTGATTCAGCAGGGAGGCCTGCGCTGCCGTTACCTGCTCGTGCGCCGCGTGCGCCTCTGGCATCTGGCTGGCGGCCATGCGTAAGACAGATTTGGAGCGGGCATGCGCGTACTGCACATAAAACACCGGATTATCACGCGACTGCTCTTTTACTTTATCAAGATCAAATTCCATATCCTGATTGGTCTTACGCATCAGCATGACAAACCGAAGGATGTCTTTACCCACCTCATCCAGCACATCACGCACGGTGACAAAGTTACCAGCACGCTTGCTCATGCGCACGGGCTCGCCATTTTTAAACAGATGCACCAACTGGCAGAGCTTGATATCGACGGAAACCTTACTGTCCGAGAGCGCTGCTGCGCTTGCTTCCATACGCTTTACATAGCCACCATGGTCGGCACCGAACATATAGATCAGCGCGGAAAATCCCCGCCGCACTTTATCCATGGTAAGCGCCAGATCTCCGGCAAAATAGGTATACGCGCCGTTGGCCTTCGCGACGGTGCGATCCATGTCGTCGCCGAATGCGCTGGAGCGAAAGAGCAGCTGTTCTTCTGCCTCCCAGTCTTCTGCCTCGACACCTTTCGGCGGCTCAAGCGTGCCACGATAAACGTGCCCCTTGGCTTCAAGCAGGGCAATCGCCTCGGGGATTTTGCCTCGCAGTGCAGCCTCAGAAGTGAAGACATCATGATAGATGCCCATGTCTGCAAGGTCAGACTTGATCAGCGCCATCATGCATTCCACAGCGGCCTGCTGCGCTTGCTCCAACTGCTTTTCTTCCGGCTCTTCGAGCAGGCTGTTTCCGAATTGCTGCTTCAGCGCCTCACCAACGGATTTCAGGTACTCCCCCGGATACAGGCCTTCGGGAATCTCGCCAATATCTTCACCCAACGCCTCACGGTAACGCAATAAAGCAGAACGCCCTAATACAACGACCTGTGCCCCTGCATCGTTAATATAATATTCCTTGGTAACGCGATACCCGGCTTTCAGCAGCAAGGTCGCGAGCGCATCGCCATATACCGCACCGCGCGCGTGCCCAATATGCAGCGGCCCTGTTGGGTTTGCAGAGACATACTCGACATTGATATGCGCATTGGCACCGATGGTGGAATTGCCAAAGCTTGTACCATCCGACAGGATCGCAGGAATAACCGCCTGCCACGCGCTGGGTGCGAGCCGGATGTTGATGAAGCCGGGACCGGCGATCTCCACGGACTCCACGTCCGCTACCTCGCGCAGGCTGGCCGCGATTTTTTCGGCGATGTCGCGGGGCTTGGCTTTCAGTTGCCCCGCCAGCACCATCGCGGCGTTGGTGGAGAGGTCGCCATGCGACGGATCACGTGGCGGCTCCAGCGCGACTGCATCGGTCTTCGCAGCCGGATCAATGGACTGAATAGCGGCGAGGACGTGGTTACGGTAGGTTTCAAAGAGATTCATACTCAGTTCCGTTACTTGATATGTCATCCCGAACTTGTTTCGGGATCCATCCTCTTAGCAAAAAGATGGGTGCGGAAACAAGTTCAGCATGACGATGGTTAAGTGCGCATTCCCGGATCAAAAATTCGTGCATGCTCGTCGAGGGCAAAGCGATCGGTCATCCCGGCGATAAAATCAGCGATGACTTCGGCCGTTGCCTGTGTCCCTGCCCCATCGGTCTGGGCATACCATACGGATGGCAGGCAATTCGGCTCCGCAAGGAAGAACTCAAACAAATCAACCACCACACGGCGCGCCTTGCTGGTCATGCGGTTGACCTTGTAATGGCGGTACATGTGCTTGAAGAGGAAGGTCTTGATGGACTTATTAACGACTTCCATTTCCGCTGAAAATTGCACCAGCGTTGCTCCCACCTGGCGGACATCTTCGGCGGTCTTGATGTTCAGCGCAGCGATACGTGCGCGGGTGTTTTCCAGCACATCGCCGACCATACGGTTAATCATCCGCCGGATCACTTCATGGGTCTGGCGCTGTTCGGACAGCATCGGGTTGGCATGGCGCACCTGCTGGATCAATTCTCCCAACAGCGGCAGCCCCTCAAGGTCGGAAAGCGTAAAGAATCCTGCACGCAGGCCATCATCAATATCGTGGTTATTGTACGCGATGTCATCGGCAATCGCCGCAACTTGCGCCTCGGCACTGGCATAGCTCTCAAGTGCAAGATCTTGCTGTTGCAGGTAGTATTTCAACGCACGCGGCAATGGCTTCGAGTCGGGCTTGCCAATCAGCGGGCCATTGTGCTTGGCAATGCCTTCGAGCACTTCCCATGTCAGGTTCAGGCCATCAAAATCCGCGTAGCGATGCTCCAGATGGGTTAATATCCGAATCGTCTGAGCATTGTGATCGAACCCGCCGAATTTAGCCATCGCCAAGTTTATCCCATCCTCACCTGCATGGCCAAAGGGTGGATGACCGAGATCATGCGCCAATGCCAACGCCTCAGTTAAATCCTCATTCAAACCAAGGCAGCGTGCGATGCCTCGGGCAAGCTGCGCCACTTCAAGCGAATGGGTCAGGCGCGTGCGATAATGGTCGCCCTCATGATTTACAAAGACTTGCGTTTTGTACTCCAGCCGGCGGAACGCCACAGAATGGATGATCCGATCACGATCACGCTGATGCGGCGTGCGCATGGTACATTCGCCCTCAGGCATCAGCCGTCCGCGAGTTTTTGCGGGATCGGTGGCATATGGCGCGAGATTCATAGTGGGGTAAGACTGCATACGACGGGTATAGAGGAGCAGAAAGCCGGACGCAACAGCCGCTTATTGTCATTTTTCTGTCCCAAGCTACGACAAGCGCCATTGTAATTTCCCCGCCCCTGCCTTACATTGAGGGGATGGATACAGGCTTTAGCATTTCTGAAAACGCCGCGACCCGCATCGCGCATCTATTGGCCGATGAGCCCGTGGGCACGCATCTACGCGTAGCGGTAGAGGGCGGAGGCTGCTCTGGCTTTCAATATAAATTTGATTTTGAGTCCGCAGCGCCGGCAGCAGAAGATCGCCTCTTTGGCACCGATGCCGCTCCGGTTGTCGTAGATGAAGTCTCCTTACAGTTCATTGATGGCGCCATGCTGGATTATGTCGAAACACTCGGTGCCGCCGCCTTCGAAATTAAAAACCCTAATGCAAAAAGTGGCTGCGGGTGTGGGAATAGCTTCAGCGTTGCGCTATAGCACCCTCCTCTTCACTTCCCCTCAGATTTTACATTCTTTGCTGGCACGGGCGCATAGCCTCCGCTAAAACGGCGGAATGCAATCGATCTCCATCGCGACTTTCAACGTCAACTCTGTCAAGGCTCGCCTCTCCAACCTATTGGTGTGGCTTGATGAAGCAAAGCCAGACATTGTCTTGCTACAAGAACTGAAATGCATGGAAGAGGCCTTCCCCGCTATGGAGATTGAAGAGCGCGGCTATAACCTCGCCATCCATGGCCAGAAAACTTATAATGGCGTCGCTATTCTCTCGAAATTCCCGCTTGATGATATATTGCGAGGGCTGCCCGGCGACGATAGTGACGAGCAGGCACGCTATATCGAGGCCGTCGCGAGCATCCCTGGTGGCGCGGTCCGGATCGCCTCGGCCTATGTGCCCAATGGGCAGAGCGTGGATTCAGATAAATTTCCCTACAAGCTCCGGTTTTTAGAGCGTCTTCAAGATCATTGGCGCAGGCAGCTTTCCCTACATGAGATCGCTGTATTAGGCGGGGATTTCAACAATGCACCCGACCCTATTGATGTGTACGATCCGGCACAGCTGGATGGCAGCGTCTGTTACCACCCGGCTGAGCGGGAGCGACTGCGCGCCCTCCTGAACCTTGGGCTTTACGATGCGTTCCGGGTAATGCACCCAGATAAACAGCAGTTCAGCTGGTGGGATTACCGCGCAAACGGCTATGAGCGTGGGCATGGCCTGCGCATTGATCACCTGCTACTCTCGGCCATGGCAGTTGATGGCCTGCAATCCTGCGTAATTGACGAAGTGCCGCGCCAGCAAGAAAAGCCTTCCGATCACGCCCCAGTGATCTGCGTTCTTAACGTTTAGCCTATCCGTGTGCGCAATGCGGACCGTGGATATGTGGGCGCAACCCCATACGCTTGCCTTTTTCGACCTTACGTTTCAGCATATCGCGTTTCACAGGGGGCTGATGATCAAGGAAGGTGCGGCCATCAAGATAGTCAATCTCATGCTGCAAACAGGTGGCCAACATTCCGCTGGCATCCAGTGTTTGGCTGGCCCCGTTTTCATCCAGGTAGGCAACCGTAATCTCTGTAGGGCGCGTTACCTCTGCTGAAACCCCCAGAAAAGTAATGGAGGCCTCCATGGTCGTGCGTTTTTCGTCAGAGTAGCGTGTAATAACGGGGTTCACCATCTGATAGCTGTGAACCACCCCATCTTCATCCTTTAGCTCTACGACAACTAAACGCTGGGTTAGACCCACCATTGGTGCGCCAAGCCCCATCGCATGCTCTTCCCGGAGGATGTCCATCATTTCAGACAACTGGGCGCGCACGCGATCGTCAACAGTCGCAACAGGTGTGCAAATGGCCTTATAAATAGGATCCGGAGCGATGACGAGAGAGAGCATAAAGATGCCTGTGCTATTGTGAATCTTTGAACTTAACGACGAATTCTTTTTTCTCTGTTGGCGCCTGAAGCGTTTGTCCAAAGGTAGCGGGCGTAGCAGGTGCTGGCGGCACAGGCTGCGACGGCGCAGCTGGTGGCGCAGCACCGAAAGAAGGCGCAGCTGGCACCGACTGGCTAGCCTGCCCAAATGATGCAGGTGCCGCAGGCGGTGCCTGTCCAAACGAAGGCGTGGTAGTTGGCGGCGGGGCTGCCTGTCCAAACGACGCCGGGGGAACTGCAGGTGCCGTAGGCGCCGCTTGCCCAAATCCTGCTGGTGCAGCAGGTGGCGGCGCGACGGGGGTGGTTGCCGATCCCTGCACCGAAGCGGGTGCCGCATGGCCGAAGCCTGTAGGCGCTGGCTGAGCTGCTGGTGCCGGGGTGTTAGCGGGTGGCGTGGGCGCACCATAACCAAAGCTTGTTGGCGCGGCAGGTGCGACAGGTGCGGCAGGCGGAGTTACTGGCGCTGTCGGTGTCGGTGCTGCAGGCGGCGTCGGAGCACCATAACCAAAGCTTGTTGGCGCAGCTGGTGCAGCCGGCGGTGGTGCAACAGGCGTTGCAGGTGCGGCAGGCGCCAGCGTTGGCGCACCGGACGTTGCCGTATCTGGAGGAATGGGCGCATAGGGCGTGCCCTGAGCGGCTGGTGTGCCTGTGGCGCTAGCACCAGGGATAGCCAATTTCAACGAAGCGCCGCCACTCATAATTTGGGTATAGCCTAACTCTTCACGTGCCGCCTGACGGCTTGGTGGAAGCTCGTAACTGGTTGGCGCAAGCGGAAGCACATTGTTTCGCCCGGAGTTTTTCACTTCGTACAGCGCCACATCTGCGCGCTTAAGCAGTGACTCCGGCGTATCGTTTGGCTCTAACGTCGCGTAGCCAATACTAACGGTTTTACGGAGAGGGCTTTCTGGATGGGAGACCACAAAAGGCCGATTCTCTACACCCTTACGAAGACGCTCTGCCGCCTCATATGCGCGTGCGGCATCGGTCTCTGGCATCAGCACCACGAACTCCTCACCACCATAGCGTGCGGCCAAATCGGCGCTCCGAATGCTGTTGATGATGACATCGGCCAATGCTTTGAGCACTTCATCCCCGACATTATGGCCGTAGGTATCGTTGACGCTTTTAAAGTGATCCATATCCATCAACACCACAGAAAGCGGACGGTTTTGCTCTGCCGCCTGCCGCACAAGGTTTTTCAGGTGCGTGTCAAGATAGTGACGATTGTAAAGGCGCGTCAGGCCATCGGTAACCGCCATCGAAACGGATTCCTGATAATTGGACTTCAGTGCTTCCTGATATTTTTTCCGGCGGATCTGGGTTTTTACACGCGCCAGCATCTCGTTAAAATCAACCGGTGTGATGAGGTAATCGTTTACGCCCAGCTCCAGCGCCTTCAGCATTACATTCTGGTCATCTTCATCGACCAGCATAATAATCGGCACATGGCGCAGCTGCTCGACGGCCTTAAACTGCGTAGCGAGACGCAGACCATCGATATCTGCCAATTGAGTTGAAATCATGATGAGGTCGAGATCTGTTACATTGCGCATCTCATCAAGCGCCTGTTTATGGTCGCTGTAATGTGAAAGCTGGTAACCACCCGCGACCAGTTTTTCGTTGATGCGCCGCGATTGAACGACATCATCATCAATCAACAGCAGGCGTGAGCCAGATACATCAAGGTTTAGCGAGAAGTCGCTCGCACTCATCCCCAATTGCGCACCGGATTTATCGCGCAACCGCAATTCATCAATCAGCACTTTGATGCGCACCAATGAGCGCACCCGCGCAAACAGGGCAGTATCTACGATAGGTTTGGTAATAAAATCATCTGCCCCTGCTTCCAGCCCGGCCACACGGTCAGACGGCTCAGACAGTGCAGTGACCATGACGATCGGAATATGCGACACTTCTGGATCCTGCTTGATTTGGCGGCAGGTCTCAAACCCATCAATACCGGGCATCATAACATCCAAGAGGATGAGGTCAGGCTTTTTAGCTTTGGTTTGCTCAATGGCCTCGTAACCATCTTTGGCCGTGATAACGTCGTAATATTCGTTGGTGAGCTTTGCCTCAAGCAACTTCACGTTCGCGGGAACGTCATCGACTACTAATATCAGTCCAGTCACGATTTAATCCTTGTTACACTACGGCCAGATGTGGCTCCAGGAAGCGCCGGATGGTAGACAGGAAATCGTCGATTGCAATTGGCTTCGACAAATACGCCTCGCATCCAGCCGCCAATATTTTCTCTTCGTCATCCTTCATCGCAAAGGCGGTAACTGCCACGACGGGGATATGGGAAATGTCACGATCCGCCTTAATTTTCCGGGTAATATCAAGACCGCTGATTTCCGGCAGCTGGATATCCATAATAATGAGATCCGGCTGCACATTACGGGTCAGGCTGATGGCCTCAATCCCTTCCTTCGTTTCATAGGTCTCATAGCCGTTCGCTTCCAACAAATCGCGAAAAAGCTTTAAGTTCAGATCGTTATCCTCAACAATCAGGATCTTTTTTGACATGCGACGTATGACTCCAATGAGTCGGCAATATACTTGCTTTTTCAGGAAATACCATGAAAAAGTCGTACAACTTCCATTCCTTAATGCGCTGCGCCCCAGTGATCGCCTATACCGGTCTCGACCGTCAGCGGCACAGAGAGGGTTGCCACCCGCTCCATCGCCTGTTTGACCTCCTGCGCGATAGGCACTGCTTGCTCTGACGGCACTTCAACGATGAGTTCATCATGCACCTGCAGCAATAACCGTGCACGGTCCCCAAGCATGGCATCGACAGTTACCATGGCACGCTTGATGATATCCGCCGCCGTGCCTTGCAATGGCGCATTGATTGCTGCGCGCTCTGAGAAATTGCGGAAGTTTGGATTTTTTGCGTTAATGTCTTTGACATGAATGCGGCGGCCAAAGAGGGTCTCCACATATTGATGCTCACGCGCGAAAGCGATCGTGCGATCCATATATTCACGAATACCGGGATATTGCGCGAAATATTTTTCGATATAGGTGGCGGCCTCGGCACGGCTAATACCCAACTGCACACTTAAACCATGCGCACTGATACCGTAGATAATGCCAAAGTTGATCGATTTTGCGCGGCGACGAAGCTCGGAAGTCATTTGATCGAGCGGCACACCAAACATCTGGCTGGCCGTCACCGCATGAATATCTGTGCCATTGCGGAATGCTTCACGCAGCACCTCAATACCAGCCATATCCGCTAGCAAGCGTAATTCAATCTGCGAGTAATCTGCGGAAATAAGCTTGCATCCCGGTGGCGCAATAAAGGCCGTGCGGATACGCCGCCCCTCTTCTGAACGGATTGGGATATTCTGCAGATTGGGATCACTTGATGAAAGCCGCCCCGTCGTCGTTGCCGCCATGGAGAAGCTGGTATGCACTCGCCCATCGCGCGGCGAAATTGCCTTGGGAAGCGCATCCGTGTAAGTGCTTTTTAGCTTCGCATATTGTCGCCATTCCAGCACTTTCCGTGCAATTTCATGCCCCTCTTCTGCCAGGGCATCCAGCGTTGCCGCATCCGTTGTATACGCCCCGCTTTTGCTGGATTTCTTGCCGCCGGATATTTGCAGCTTACCATACAACACCTCGCCCAACTGCTTGGGGGAGCCAACCGAAAACTCCATACCCGCCAGCGCATGGATTTCTTTTTCCAGCTCGGCCAGCTTCGTTGCAAATTGCGAAGAGAGTTGCGCCAGCATTGCTTTGTCGATCGCAATGCCCGCCTCTTCCATCCGCGCGATCACTGGTACCAACGGACGCTCGATCGTTTCATAGACAGTAGCGAGATGATTGCTCACAAGCTGAGGCTGTAGCGTATGGTAAAGCCTCAAGGTGAAGTCTGCATCTTCTGCCGCGTAACCAGTTGCACGGTCGAGATCAATTTCCGAGAAATTCTTTTGTTGTTTCCCCGTGCCGACCACCTCGCTAAAGGCAATCATTTTGTGACCAAAGTAACGGTCGGCAAGGAAATCAAGCCCATGCGCATGCAGCCCTCCGCCAAGACAATAAGAAAGCAGCATCGTATCGGCTAGCGGGGCGATAGTAACGTCATACTTCGCCAGCACCACAAGGTCGTATTTTAGATTATGCCCGATTTTAAGCACACCCGGATGGGTAAAAAGCGGGTTCAACAGTGCGAATACGCGTGCTAGCGGCAGCTGACCGGGGATCAGTTTTTTTGCACTCGCCGCCGGGGCATCAAAGAGATTCGACTGCGAAGATACCTCTGCAGCAAGCTCACTTACATGCCCGACAGGAATGTAGCAGGCCTTGCCTGCCGCCGTGCTGAGCGATATGCCAACCAGCTCAGCATCCACCGCGCTTAACGAGGTAGTTTCTGTATCAACAGCAACGACACCGATGCGCGTAGCGTCTGCAATCCAGCGCGCCAGCTGTGCTTCATCGGTCACCATCTCGTAGTCCGTCTGGATCGCAGGCGCAGCCGCCTCGCCGCTGCTGGCTGGCGACGAGTTCAGAGGCGCAGCGCTTGCGGTGAATCCCAGCTTTTTAGACAGCGCAGTGAAGTTCTGCTGCTGCAGAAAATCTGCGAGCACCACTTCGTCGATGGGTTGCGTAAGGAAGGAGCTTAACGGCGCCGGCAACGGAATATCACGCTTCAACTCGACCAGCTGACGCGAAAGGCGAGCATTATCTGCATGCATGGTCAACGCTTCACGGCGCTTCGGCTGGCGAATTTGATCGAGGCTGGCGAGCACGCTTTCTAGCGTACCAAAGGTCTGGATCAGCTCTGCCGCAGTTTTAGGGCCGATACTTGGTACGCCGGGAACATTATCGACCGCATCACCAATCAGTGACTGCACTTCGACCACCTTCTCAGGCGGCACACCAAATTTTTCGATGACTTCTGCCCGGCCAATGGTTTTCTGCTTCATGGGGTCCATCATCATGACACCGTCGCAGACCAGCTGCATCAGATCCTTATCGGAAGAGACGATCACGACTTCCTGACCTTCGGCACGTGCAGCTTCGGCATAGCTTGCGATCAGGTCATCTGCTTCGTAATTTTCCAGCTCAATAGCAGGAAGTGCCAGCGCTATAGTAGCCTCTCGCACGAGTGGGAATTGCGGAATAAGGTCTTCCGGTGTCTCTGTCCGGTTCGCTTTATAGTCTGGATAAATGTCGGTGCGGAAGCTTTTGCGGGAAGCATCAAAAATAACGACTAGCAGGTCGTTTTTATAAGTCTCTCGCAGCTTCAGCAGCATGGTTGTGAATCCGTAGACAGCCCCTACCGGCGTACCATCACGCCGTGTCAATGGTGGCAGCGCATGGTAGGCACGAAAAATATATCCCGAACCATCGACCAGCACGAGACGCTGCGATGAAGCCGTTGGTGAGAGAGCGGTTACTGAGGTCACGAGGCACCTTTCGTATGGGCTATTTAAAAATTTGCTGGTGCAAATCCGAAGAATGCCTCTAGCATACTGGCCATGCCACCATTAGAAAGCAAAACCACCATGTCACCCACAACGCTCCAAGGCCCAGAATCCTCACCCGCAAGCGGCAATGTCAAGCGGCTCGTCCTGTTTTTACATGGGGTTGGCGCCGACGGAAACGACTTGATTGGCCTTGCCGACATGATGGACTTGCCCGACACGCAATTTCTTTCTCCGCATGCGCCGTTTCGTTTCGATATGGCGCCGTTTGGCCATCAATGGTTCTCACTGATGGATCGGGATCCCGCCCGTATGCTGGCAGGCATTCAAGTCGCTGCACCGATCCTCGATCATTATATTGATGCACAGATGGAACGTTTCTCGCTGACAGCATCGCAAGTTGCGCTGGTTGGATTTTCGCAAGGCTCGATGATGTCGCTTTATACAGCACCGCGCCGAACAGAACCATTGGCGGCCGTTGTCGCCCTCTCCGGGGCCATGCTGGGAGCAGAGTCTCTGGCCGATGAACTCCAATCACGCCCACCCATTTGCCTGATTCACGGAGTAGAGGATGAAGTGGTGCCCTTCGCGGCCATGGAAATGGCGCAAACCGCCCTCACTACGCATGGGTTCCGTGTAGAAGCGCACCCTCGCCCAGGCCTCGGCCATGGCATCGATGAAGTAGCGCTCAACACTGCCACCACATTTTTGAAACAGCAGTTTGGCTTAGCGTGATTCGCTGCCGACAGCTTCAGCGATGGTCTTAAATCCATCGCGTGAAAGCCGCTCGCTTAATCCACGATTGATACGTTCAGCAAGGCCCATCCCTTCATAGATCAGCGCCGTATAAAGCTGCACGAGGCTCGCACCCGCACGGATCTTTGTATAGGCATCCTCTGCGTTGCTGATGCCACCGACACCAATTAATGGGATAGCGCCTCCCGTGAGGCGATATACCGCACGTAGCGTTTCGGTTGCCTTAACAAATAGCGGAGCACCACTCAGGCCACCCGATTCATTCGCATGCATCTGCCCTGTAACAGCGTCACGTGCGATTGTCGTATTGCTGACAATTAACCCATCCAGTTGCCGTGCCATGGCCGTACTGGCAATAGCCTCCAGCATTTCCTCCGAACAATCCGGCGCAATTTTCACAAAAATGGGCTTGGCTGGCTGACCTTTTGCTACCAACTCACGTCGCGTATGATGCAATGCATCGATTAAGGTGCCCAGCTCATCTGCAGCCTGAAGTGCGCGCAGGCCTGGCGTGTTGGGTGATGAAATATTCGCCGTAATGTAATCAACAACCGGATACAGTATCTGCATCGCGCTGACATAGTCGGCCACAGCATCGCTGCTTTCTTTGTTTTTGCCGATATTACCACCAACAATGCCTGCCTGACGGTTTTCTAACCGCCCTGCGGCGGCGGCGGCCCCTTCATTATTAAAGCCAAGCCGATTAATCACCGCACGTGACTCAACAAGCCGAAACAAGCGTGGCTGAGGATTTCCAGGCTGTGCGCGAGGTGTCACCGTGCCAACTTCGACATGGCCAAAACCTGCGGCCAAAGCCTCTGCATAACATTCTGCATTCTTATCGAATCCCGCTGAAAGGCCGACCGGATTTGGAAAATTCAGCCCGGCGACGGTAGTTTCCAACGACGGGTTGCGATAACTGGATGTGGGCACCATTCCACGCTGCAATGCGCAGATTGCCGCACGATGCGCGCGTTCAGGCGGCAGGAGAAACAGGGCTGGACGAAAGGCGGTGTAAAGGCTCATGCGAGTTGGTCTATTCAATCCAACGCAAAGCCGCAAGCGTGAAGCTACCGCAAGAAGTCTGTTAATCGAAGCTGAAGGAGCTTGGATAGCGCGCTGAAAGATGCCTGTAGCTGCGACTCAATCTGCGAAGTACGAACGGCTGCCTCGGCAACATCTGCGTCACGCAGGCCCGAGACAACGCTCTTGTAGTAATCGGTAGATGCCAGATTGAGCGATGCCTGATTATCAATAACATTTGCTTTGGCTATAAGCGTACCATTTAAACCAGCCACCCCAACAATGGACTGCTGGATCAAATCATATGATTGGTTAATCGTGGTAGGGTTTGTTGGGTCTGCGATAAAAATCGTTAAGGCACGGAACGCTTTTTCAAAGGCACTGTCCGTTGCAAGAACCCCATAATCAATTTGCAGCCCTACGGCGGCCCTGACCGTATCGACCACTCCGTTTCCCTGATAGTAGTTTGTATCTGGTGTTCCGGGTGCCGCGGCAGGGTTATAGCTTCCCGAAGAGAGGTTCACTGGTGGTGCATCATAATTGCTGCCGGAAAACAGGTAATCACCGCCACTTTTTGAGTTCAACAGGCTCACCAATTCTTCACGCAAGGTACGTGCCTGCTCGGCATTTGCGGCAGCACCCCCCGTAATATCCAGCCCACCCTGCACACTGGTCAGCAGGCTGCTGACCTTAGAGAGGGTTGTGTTAATCGTATTAGTAATGCTTTTAAGGGCATTCACACGAATTTTAGCAGATTGAATTACCTGCGCCTGAGCGTTCAGGCCTGCTAATTGGGATTGTACTGCCAGCAACTGCTGCGTGTCTGCGGCGATGCCTTGAAAATTCGATGATTTCAGCCCGGATGCAGACTGCTCATTGACCTGAGCATAGCGTCCTTGCAAACGCTGCGATTGATCGAACAACCCATTGGTCGTAGTATATGTAGCAACGCGAAAACCCATTTTTTACTCCTAACGTACGGCCTGCAGCAGGCTCTGGAACAACTCTCGCACGGTTGCAATCAGCTGAGCGCTGGCCTGATAATTGGTCTGTAGCACGGTTAAGTTTGCAGTTTCCTGATCGATGTTCACGCCCGTGGCATTTTCCATGCTTGTTTTCAGGTAATTAAACGAGGTGCTGGAGGCATCGGCTGACAGCTGCGCGTTACTGGCTTGCAGTGCCGCATCGGAAATGATTGCGCCAATATACCCTGGAATTGTCGTCGTCCGCGAACCAAAGTTGCCGGCTGCTGCAAATGATTGTGGCGTATTAATGGCGTCGATCAAGGCGGTGGTGGTGGAGGCATCGCCGCTGGAAAGCCCTCGATTACCGGCAGCCAATGACCCGCTCGCACTCAACGTCCCGATAGCCAAACCGTTATTATTGGAAACCAGATTGGTATTGACCGTGATCGTCGTCGCACCGCTGCCCGTATTGGTGAACAGGTTGTTGAACCCAAAATACTGCGTGGCACTACTGCCCCCAATGTCTGAATCCATTGGGTTTGTTGAGATGCCATAAGAGGCATTTGTCGATGTAATGGTCAAATGCCCATTAGAATCTACTGCCGCACTTACCCCTGTGATACCATTTAAGGCGGTAACAAGGTCGCCCACCGTTGCTGTGCCGGACAGGTCAATATCGCTGACGGCCTGAACAAACCCCGTCTGATCCACAACGGCCACACGCAGGTTGCCTGTGGCTCCGGCAAGGGATGTCCCGCTGGTGACTGCCGTTGTCCCGGTCAGTGTTGTCAGCGGAGGATAGGCCGCACCGCTATTGAGTACGTTATTTACCGTCTGTTGCATGTTATCGGCAAAAGCATCAAGCTTTGCCTGCTCATTCGTGAAGGTAGTATCGCGCAATTTAATCAGCGCGCCGAGATTGCCGCTGGTTGTCGTCGTGGTGACATCGGCACCATTCAGGGTAATGGCTGAAAAACCACCAGGGTAAACCGTACTTGCCGACACCCCGCCGGCTGGTGTGTAGGCGTAGCTATTGTGATTGTCGTAGCTTACCAGTGTTTGCCCTGTCGTCGTATAGACCTGCACCTGATCGTTGGAATCAACAAAATATTGGATGCCAATCTGCTGGGAAAGGCTGAGCAATTCGTTATTCCGAAGATCACTGATATCAGCCGGGTTGCCGCCATTGTTACGCGCCACCGAGATCTCTTTGTTTAAGGTAGCGATCCGCGTCAAACTCGCATTGATGCTAGTGACGGTATTGGCAATGTCGTTATTGGTATTCAGACGCGCACGCTGAACCGCCTGAGACAGCT
>JAUIBB010000036.1 GCA_030427685.1 Alphaproteobacteria bacterium | reverse complement strand
GAAAATTAAGGTAGCCACCCCGGTTGTTGAACTCGATGGCGATGAAATGACCCGCATCATCTGGGCGATGATTAAAGAAAAACTCATCCTCCCCTTCCTGGATATTGACCTGAAATATTTCGACCTTGGTATCGAGTCGCGCGATGCCAGCGATGACCAGATCACGGTCGATGCGGCGAAGGCGATCAAGCAGTATGGGGTGGGCATTAAATGTGCGACCATCACGCCAGACGAAGCACGTGTTGCAGAATTCGGCCTGAAGCAGATGTGGCGCTCACCGAACGGAACGATCCGTAATATTCTCGATGGCACCATTTTCCGTGCGCCGATTATCTGCAAAAACGTGCCGCGCTATGTGCCCGGTTGGCAAGCGCCCATCATCGTTGGCCGTCATGCGTATGGCGATCAATACCGCGCGACGGATATGCTGATTGACCGTCCCGGCACTTTGCGCATGTCGTTCGTGCCGGACGATGGCTCCGCACCGATTGAGCATGAAGTGTTCAAGTTCCCGGGCGCTGGCGTGGCGATGTCGATGTACAATCTCGATGCCTCGATCGAGGGCTTTGCACGGGCCTGCTTCAACTATGGCTTGAGCGTGAATTACCCGGTCTACCTCTCGACCAAGAACACCATCATGAAGAAATATGATGGCCGCTTTAAGGATGTTTTCCAGCGCGTGTTCGATACCGAGTTTAAGGAGAAGTTCGAGGCGGCGAAGCTGTGGTATGAGCATCGGCTGATCGACGATCTGGTCGCTTACGCGATCAAGAGCAATGGCGGGTTTGTCTGGGCCTGTAAAAACTACGATGGCGATGTACAGTCTGATGTGGTGGCACAGGGCTTCGGCTCGCTGGGGCTGATGACGTCCGTACTGCTGACGCCGGATGGCAAAACCGTTGAGACGGAAGCGGCGCACGGTACCGTGACGCGCCATTACCGCGAACATCAGAAGGGCAACGAGACCAGCACCAACCCGATTGCCTCGATTTTTGCATGGACGGCTGGGCTGAAATACCGTGCCAAGTTTGATGCAACGCCCGACCTGCACGCCTTCTGCGAGAAGCTGGAAGCGGCGGTGATTGGTACGGTGGAAGCTGGCACCATGACCAAGGATCTGGCGCTGCTGGTGGGTGAAGGTCAGAAGCATGTGAACACCAAAGACTTCATTGATGCGGTGGCGGCGCGATTGGCGGCGTAGCTCTTCGGGTGGATAACCTATGTCAAAACGGCATGCAAAAAACGAGAAGATCATCTGGGCATTGAATGTGCTGAGTGACGGCATGTCGTTTTTTGAAGACAAGAAACAGGTCTGTTTTGAGTGCCCTGCCAATCAATTGCAGGAACGGCTGCATCAGGTGCTATGGACTACCGGGGCCAGTTTTTCCCCGCAATCCGCGGCGCCGGTAGAACAGCCGGATGCTGTGCTACGGTATGTATTGACGGACTATGACGGTGAGAGCCTGTTTACGCGTGCTGCCGAAAAGGCTGCCGCGCAAAACCAGATTGAAGGGGCGGGGGCGCAGGTGCGCGGCAAGCTGGCAGCCCTTCATACCCCTACCGTTGGTAAGCCGACGACCACCCGATTCTAGCGACCGGCGGTGATGGCCTCGATCGCCAGTAC
Source organism: Alphaproteobacteria bacterium (assembly GCA_030427685.1). Taxonomy (GTDB): domain Bacteria; phylum Pseudomonadota; class Alphaproteobacteria; order Rickettsiales; family UBA3002; genus QFOX01. The sequence continues at coordinate 13,283 of JAUIBB010000036.1, read as the reverse complement.
GTATCCTTGTGCGCCAAGGCCACAGATAATGCCCCGCGCCAGCGGCGAAATATACGAGTGGTGGCGGAAAGGTTCCCGCGCGTAAATGTTGCTGAGATGCACTTCGATAATCGGGATCGTGAGCGATTTCAGCGCATCATGCAGGGCAACGGACGTGTGCGTATAGGCTCCGGCATTGATAATCAGTCCTACTGAGTCCGCAGACTGTTGCACGAGATCAACCAGCTCACCCTCGTGATTGGTCTGCACAAAGTTTATGTTAAGCCCTTGTTTTTCTGCAGCAGATTTACACATGTCCTTGATGTCTGCCAGTGTCGTGATGCCATAAATATCGGGCTCCCGCTGGCCAAGCAGGTTCAGGTTGGGGCCGTTGAGGATGGTAATGGTCTGGGACATGCGGTGTTTACCCTGTGGGTGGTGCCCTTCCCCCGTATTTCCAGGGTGCCGGGCCGTTGTGGCCAAGCCTCGCGGATATGACGGGAATTCTTGCGCCACCGGTTGTTTTCTTCTACATCAGCTGCATGTCTAGCACAGTCTCGAATAGTTCGCAAATCACCGTTAATGGCCAGCCTCATGCACTGCGCACGGCAATGTCGGTGCGTGAGCTGGTGGCAGAGCTAGCGCTCGATCCGCGGCAAGTGGCGGTGGAGCTGAACCGGGTCATTATTCCCCGCAGCCAGTATGATACCACTGCCGTGCATTCGGGGGATGCGGTGGAAGTGGTACGTTTTATCGGAGGTGGCTGATGCGGGATCCCCTGATAATTGCAGGACGCACATTCTCGTCACGTTTGCTGGTGGGTACGGGAAAATATAAAGATATGCCGCAAACCAAGGCGGCGATCGCGGCAAGTGGCGCGGAAATTGTGACGGTTGCCCTGCGCCGCATCGACCTCTCGGCGCCAGAGGGAGAGAGTCTGCAAACGGCGATTCCGCCCGAACACTATACCTACCTGCCGAACTCTGCCGGGTGCTATACGGCGGAAGAGGCCGTGCGCACGCTGCGGCTGGCACGCGAGCTGGGCGGATGGACGCTGGTGAAGTTGGAAGTCATTGGCGACCCGAAGAGCCTGTTCCCGGATGTTGAAGAAACCCTGAAAGCGGCGCAGACGCTGGTAAAAGAGGGGTTTGAGGTAATGGTCTACACCAATGACGACCCTATCGCCGCTCGCAAGTTCGAGGCGCTGGGGGTTGCCGCCATTATGCCGTTAGCGGCACCTATTGGCTCGGGCCTTGGCATTCAGAACCCGCTGAATATCGAGCTGATTGTCGCGCAATCGACAGTGCCGGTGCTGGTGGATGCTGGCGTGGGCACCGCCTCGGACGCGGCCATCGCTATGGAGCTTGGATGCGACGGGGTGCTGATGAACACGGCCATTGCCGAAGCGCAAGACCCTGTCCGGATGGCGCAGGCAATGAAACTGGCCGTTGAAGCGGGGCGGCTTGCCTACCTTGCCGGGCGCATGCCGAAACGCATTTCTGCCAGTGCAAGTAGCCCACAAACAGGGTTAATCGCCGTTTAGTTTTCTGCATAATCCACGGGTTGCAGAATTTATGCACACTATTATGTAAATTTCGCGATGAGGGCATTCAGCGACGTCACCAGCTCTTTGGCCACCACGCTGTCGATATCTTTAATTGCATAGGTGAAGACGGCTTGAATGATGTCGATCTGTTTGCGCACCACGATCAGGCTGTTGGTGGAGAGATTCTCCTGATCCAGTAAATAGAGGATGAGCTGATCCGCAACCGTAGTGGCGAGGTCGTATCCAAAAATTCCGGCTTGTGACTTGATGGTATAGGCCGCCATCAGCAGGTGTTTGCGGCGCAGTACATCTCCTGGGGCGGCGGCCAGCCCCTCATAAGCCCTCTCCAGCGTGGCGAGATCGTCCTTCACCCATTTGACGAATTCTGCTTCGGATTTCAGCAGTTCCACCTGTGCTTCTTCGATGACTTCTGTGGTCAGGATCTGGTTGCCGGGGAACATCTCCACCATCTGGCGGATATCGCGGTTCGGACGGCTGATGTTCACCGTGGGTGAATTGGGGGCGCGCGGACGAAGCGGTGCACGGCGATCGACTTCCCCAGGCGGTTGGGCCTGCTTGCGGCGGCGGCTTGGGCCTGCATAGGTGTTCGTCTCTACAAACGCACGCGGATTATCAATGATCTCGATCAGGCGGGAGGCCAGCGTGGCGGCGGAGAAGGGCTTGGCCACAAACTCCGTGATGCCTGCATCGCGAGCGGTTTTTACATCGTTACGCCCGGAATGGGCGGTGAGCATGATAATCGGAATGTCATGCCGCAGTCGGCGGTCGCCTTTTGAAGAACGCAGGGTGCGCACCAGCTCCTTGCCATCGGTTGGTTCGAGCACCTGTTCGGTGATGAGCAGATCGGTGCGGCGCTTGCGCATGGACTCCAGCACGTCTTCGGCGGTGCTTGCGGTTTCGATCGACTTGATCCCGAAGGATTGCAGGACGTTATGCACCAGCCGTGCTGAGCGATGGTTCCCGTCGGCTACAAGCACTTGCAGCTTTCCCAGTCGGTAGCGCTGATCGGGTTTGACGAAGCCATCGGAAGTCATAAAAGGCCCATAGCAAAAAATTGGCTGACTTTAACTCTATAGAATCAAAGCTTAAACGGCAACCTACTCCAGCTTTTCAACCAGCCGATGCAGCGAGCGAATCAGGTCTTGCGCAATGGATCGACCATGTTGCTCGACATTGTGGTTGAAGGCGACGGCAATCGCCTCAATATGCTTATGAATTACCAGTAAGTGGTTTTCAGTGGGTGGGCAATGGTATGGGTTTTTTGCATAATCTAAGAGCAGCGTGGTAATTTCTGCCCCCAACGCGTAGTCGAATTCCAGTGCTTTGAGGCGAACGGCCTCGGCCATGTCCAGCAGATGTTGATGTGCGGCTTCGGGATCGGGGGCTTCTTGCTCCTCTTCCTCTATCTGAGCTTCCATGTCTTCTTCGACGCCCTCCTGCTGGTCTTCTTCCAGATCGGGGTCTGTTTCCGGCTTAGGCCGTAAGGCAATAATGATAGCCTCCAGCGCACGGAATGCGTCTTTCAGGGCAGCAATCTCTGCGCGCGCCCATGGGACACAATCGCCCTGCGAGGTAAGCTGGTGCTCGGGTGGAACCTCCGTCGCCGGAGTAATCAGGGTCGGCACGACGATATCCTCATGCAGCCGTAGCAGTGGCAATGCCGCAATCTTTGGTCGGAAGCTACTGTCTGGTGGGACATAGGGACGAATGCGGCGGTCACTCATCCCTGCGGGCAGCTCTACCTGGCGGCGGCGGCAGGGGCCTACATACAGGTCGGTTTCAATAAACTGACGCGGCTTGTGCAGCGTATCCAGAAGGCATTGCGACAGTGCCCCCGCTGAGAAAGGACGGCACAGGAACTCAGTCACGCCGGCATCCCGTGCGGCGCTGATATTCTGGGGATCCGTATAGCCGGTCAGCATGATGATGGGGGTTTCGCGGTGGATCATCCCATCTTCGTACGCGGTGCGGATCAGGCGGGTCAGCATGATCCCATCGAAGGGCACCATGTCCCATTCCGTGATGATGAAATCGTAGCGTTGCGTGCGCAACAGGTCGAGCGTCATCGACGCATTGGCCGAGTGGGTGATGTGGCGAATGCCCAGCGAGAAGAGAATGTGGCGCAACAGGGCAGCAGGGCGTGGATCGCTATCCACCAATAGGATCCGCAGGCGCGACACTTCGTCGCGTACCTCGCGGTCAGTCTCGCGGTTGACGATCGACAAGCGATGTTTGGGTTGTGGCATCATCGGCCGTTTATAACATAGGCTAGTGCGCAGATTGTAGCGGGGAATGCGCATTGACAGCGAATTGGCGGCGATTTTTTCTAGGCAGCGTTTCCGCGCAACGCTTCGCGCACCAGCGGGATGGTAATGGCGCGCCCCCGGGTAAGGGAAAGATGATCCATGGTTGCGGCGAATTTCTGAACGGCAGCATAGCTGCGCTCAAGCTGCCCAATGGCATAGCTCAGCACTTCCGGGGCAATCCGCAGTTGCAGGTCCGCAAAGGCCTTGGCCAGCACGCCGGTGAGCAGGGCGTCGTCTGGTGCATCGATGGAGACGCTGGGCAGGGCCCGTAGCCGCGAGCGCAGGTCTGGCAATAAGAATGCACGGTTGGCCGCTGATTCTGTGGCCGTAAGGAGCAAATAGTCGCCGCGCGCACGTGCATGGTTGATGAGCTGGGCAAGGGCGGCTTCGTCGGTGACGCTATCGAGATTATCCAAAATCCAGCTATGATTACCGGTGAGAATCTGGTCTGCGGGGGACTGGCCGATCCGTGTCAGGTCAATAAAACTGGCGGCGGCCCGTGCGGCAAATAGATGTGCCAGATGGGTTTTGCCACTGCCTTGCGGCCCGTGCATATAGAGCAGGGAGTAGGGCCAGTCGGGCCAGCGCTCAATCCATGTCAGGGCAGCCGCGTTTGCCTCACCGCGAATAAAATCAGCGGTGTGGTAACTTTGCTGGACAGCGAATGGCATAACAAGTTGCATGAAGGCCTATGGCGCTACGAGGAAGCGAATGTGCCGCAAGGATAACGCAAAGTAGCGGCGGGGTAAATTCGCGAATCGTGTTATTCCTGATACAGCCCGGATTGCAAGTAGCGCTCGACGGTAAATTTGGCGAGCACCCCGATGACTGCGGTCAGCGGTACGGCGAGCAACACTCCGACAAAGCCCAGCAGCACGGCTCCGGCCAGCATTCCAAATAGCATCCAGAGCGGGTGCAGCCCTACGCGATCACCAATAATTTTGGGAGTCAGGATCTGGGATTCCAGAATCTGCCCGGCGGCATAGACGCCGACAACGCCCCAGAATCCACCCTCTACGCCAAACTGCGAATAGGCGAGGAAAAGGCCCAGCGTCACGGAAAGGATCGAGCCAATATAGGGGATAATCACAATGCAGCCAGCCAGTAGCCCTAACAGCAGGGCATAATGAAGGCCGGCCAGGGCCAACCCCCCGACATAGAATACAGACATCACCATCATAACAACCAGCTGTCCCCGCAGGTACGAAGCCAGTGTACGGTTAATCAGGGCAAGCTGTTCACGAATCGTGGGGGCATACGCACGTGGTAGCAGTTCATCTACCCGGCGCACCATGCCCGGCCAGTCACGAATAAGGTAGAAGCATACGATGGGCGTGATGAGCAGCAGCGCTACCAGATTAATAAGCGCTGCGCCCGAAGTAAACAGGCGCTTCATTACCTGACCAGACCCATCCAGTACACGCTGCACCAGTGCGCTTACATCACTTGGAATGGCGTCAGGCCGGTCGCCACCGGTGAGGTTATTCAGGTTCTGAAGCAAGGGCGAGGCCTGCTCATGCAGACTGCGCTCGATGGCCTGTAACTGCTCTGGCGCATGGGCAATCAACATCGCCACCTGATGCGAAAGGATCGGCGCTAACCAGGTCACCAGCATGGCCAGCAAGGTAAACAGTCCCAGCGTGATGATGGCGGTTGCAACGCTGCGGCTTAACCCCAGCCGCTGTAGTCTGCCGGCGAGTGGATCCATCAGGTAAGCGACCAGCATGCCGAGTACAAAGGGAAGCAGGATTGGCTCAACCGCACGCAGAAAGAGTACAAAGAGCGCGAGAATAACGGCCCATAAAACAAAGTTAAACCACCGTGCCTGCCAGGTTTTTTGCGAAAGAACCATTGTTGTGCTCATGTTTGGGGTTAGCGAGTTGAGATCATCCATGTACCCTCCTTCTCGCGGATCACAACCGCCTTTTTAGAAAGGTAATGATGTAGGGCTGTTTTGTCGCCATCGAGATAGATGGTGCCGGTGATATGGTTCAGCCCGATGGTGGGCAGTGCCAGCTGTAATACTCCCGGTGCGTTGCGGACGAGGTCTTGCATCCGTGCCAGTTCGCTGGGAATGGTGTAGATAAACTGCACGTGAATCTGTTTGGCGTTCGCCAATTTTGCGCGCTCATCGTCTGCGCTTGAGGTGGCGATTTCTATCGCGACGCCCGCCAGCGCTTGTGCCGCCTGTGCGATCCGGTTTGTTATGGTGGCATCGGCGCTTTCTGGGATAAGCCCCAGCGTTTCATTACGGACACCGGTTGCGCTGAGACGGCGTAATTTTATGGCGGTGGCATCAGGGCTTGTGTCTGCCCCCGGCGTGATAATGGCAATGACGATTTCATCTGCCCCGTAGCGTGTGAACATGGGGGTTAATTCTTCGGGCATGACTGTGGCGATATTCTCTTCGTCGATCAGGCGTAGATCAGCAAGGTCGCCGCCGGGAAGAATCACCAATCCGTGCCCTTGTTGCAATAATGCGCTGGAGAGAGGGGGGCGCAGGGGACTGTCTTTTTGCCAGATGAATGTTTTGTCCGGAAGCACCAGTGCAGGGAGGATGAGCACATTACGGATTGTTGTGGCCGCTGCCTGCGCTTGCTCGTCGGCAGGCGCTACGTTCAGTGTTTTGCGCAAAATATCGTCGGCAATGCTGACGGAGACCTGTGCATAGGTTTTTTCTCCATCGCGGCGGGTTTTCAGCACCGTTGCCCCGCGAATGATATGGGCCATGTCGGCCTCGGATATTTTGGCCGCAACGGCACCTGGATCCGTGAGCCCAAGCTTGCGTACGGCAAGGTAAAGCGCCCGCTTGCGCGCATAATCGAGCGCCAGCGCGCTGGCAGTTTCGGAGCTGCGACTGACGCCCAGTGCGAGAATGGTATATTCCTGCAGCCCGGCCTGAGCCGACAGTGGCGCCAGTGTTGCAATGAACGCAGCAGCAAGCAGGAGCGGCAGGCGCAGGCTGCGTGCTTTCCTTAATTGCCAAAGGCGCTGGAAATAGCGTATGTTGCGAGCAATCATCTGCATAGGCTATCCGAAATGAGCACATCTAGCAACGCACTATATAAACAGGCCGGCGTCGATATCGATGCCGGGAACGCACTGGTCGAGCGTATCAAACCGCTCGCCAAATCTACCACCCGCAGTGGTGTGATGGGCGGCATCGGCGGGTTTGGGGCATTGTTCGATCTCAAAGCAGCCGGATTTGAAGACCCATTGCTGGTTTCGACCACCGATGGGGTCGGCACGAAGTTGAAGCTGGCGGATGAGCTGAACAATCACCGCACCATCGGTATTGATCTGGTGGCAATGTGCGTGAACGACCTGATTGTACAAGGCGCTACGCCACTCTTCTTCCTTGATTATTACGCGACGGGGAAACTCAATGTTGCGACGGCTGCCGATGTTGTGGCCGGGATTGCGGAAGGCTGCCAGCAGGCAGGCTGCGCCCTGACGGGCGGAGAGACGGCAGAGATGCCCGGCATGTACACGGGTGAGGAATATGATCTTGCTGGATTCTCGGTGGGCGCTGTCGCGCGTACCCAATTGTTGCCGCATGCCGATGTGGCTGCGGGTGATGTGCTGTTGGGCATTGGCTCTTCGGGCGTCCATAGCAATGGCTATTCGTTGGTGCGTAAGCTGGTGCGCGAGAGCGGTGCGACGCTGGATGCGGCGGCACCGTTTGCCACGCCGTTTGCCACACTGGGCGATGCGCTGCTTGCCCCAACACGAATTTATGTGAAGTCGCTGCTGCCGATTCTTGCGCGCGGTGAAATCAAAGCGCTGGCGCATATCACTGGCGGTGGGTTGACAGAGAACCTGCCGCGTGTGCTACCCGAAGGGGTGAGCGCTGCCATTGACCTTTCCAGCTGGAAACTACCGCCGGTATTTGGCTGGATGCAGCAGGTCGGTGACATGGCAACGGAAGAATTGCTGCGCACGTTCAACTGTGGGATCGGGATGATCGCCGTGGTGCCAGCTTCTCAGGAAGCAGCGGTTGTGGCCGCGCTTGAGGTTGCTGGTGAAACCGTTTTCAGAATTGGTGAACTTACCACTCAACAGGACGCTCGCGTGGTCTATCGCGGCGATCTTCGCACGGAGTAACGAATGGCGCGGCGCATCCCCACCGCGGTTTTAATTTCTGGTCAGGGCAGCAACCTGCAAGCCCTGATCGAAGCGGCGCGCAGCTCCGAATTCCCGGCTGTCATTGCGTTGGTCATCAGCAACCGCCCGGATGCGTATGGTATTGTGCGCGCCACGGATGCGGGGATCCCGGTGCAGGTACTCGACCATACGCAGTATGCCAGCCGTGAGGCGTTCGACGCAGCGCTCGATGATATTCTGGTCGCGCATGGGATTGAGCTGGTCTGTCTTGCTGGCTTTATGCGCATCCTCTCGGATGGATTTGTGGGAGAGTGGAGTGGACGGCTGGTGAACATCCACCCGTCACTGTTACCTGCCTATAAGGGGCTTAACACGCATGCGCGTGTGCTTGAGGCCGGTGAAAAACAGCATGGTGCGACGGTGCATTGGGTGACGTCGGAGCTGGATTCGGGCGCTATTATTGCACAGGAGGCGTTCGATCTTGTCGCAACGGATACCGTTGAAACCTTGCAGGCACGCACGGGTGAGGTAGAGCGGCGGCTGTACCCGGCGGCGCTGCAAAAAGTAGCGGCGGCACTTTAAGGCAGCAAGGTGCGCACCATTAAAAAAGGGAGCCAGTGGCTCCCTTTCTCGATTCTATCGCGATTCAACTAACCAACGATTTCGGCGTCGGTGAAGAAGAATTTGATTTCGGTTGCTGCGTTCTCGAGGCTGTCCGAACCGTGGACGCTGTTGCGCTCGATGGACTCTGCAAAGGTTTTGCGGATGGTGCCTTCGTCGGCGTTGGCTGGGTTGGTAGCGCCCATCAGGTCGCGGTTTGCCTGTACGGCGTTTTCCTTCTCCAGCACTTGAACGACAACCGGGCCGCTCATCATGTAGCTGACCAGCTCACCGTAGAAAGGGCGCTCTTTGTGCACGGCGTAGAAACCTTCTGCTTGTTCTTTGGTCAGGCGCAGGCGCTTTTGCGCGACGATGCGGAAGCCGTTCTTCTCGAACATGGCGTTGATGGCGCCGGTCAGGTTACGCTCGGTTGCGTCAGGCTTCAGGATCGAGAGGGTACGTTGAACAGTCATGGGGGTTCTCCTTTAAATACAAGTCAATGGCTCACAATTCGCGCGCCTTGTAAGCGATGCTGCGCCGCAGCGCAAGCAGGAAATGACATTGGGCGGTGTTACGCTATGCTCTTGGCGGGTGGCAAAGGCATTTGTGGAGCGTTTGGGCAATCGGGTTGAAAGCCCTCGCAGGATCCGTTAAATCATCGGGTAATAATAAAAAACAGAGGTCGGCAAATCATGCGCACATTGTTGCTCGCGCTCGTTTCTTTGGTGCTGCTCACTGCCTGCGACACGACCCTGTCGCTCAAGGAGCTGCGCATGGTTGCGCCTGCTTCTGACCCCTATCAGGCCGCACTGGCTGAAGGATATAAAAACTTCGCAGAAGAAAAAGTCGGGGAATACGATTGGTGGACCTCGAAATATTTCGCCGATAAAGGGCTGATGGCGGCCTATGGTCGGGATATCCAGCCGGAGAACCCAGAGAATTGGGATTTGCCACAGACCCGCATGGCGGAATTTCAGGATGCGCGGATGCAACTAATGCTCGCCCTGCGTGCGAATGAGGGGGCGCAACCCATTCGCTCGGCCGCTGCGGTGGTGGCGTATGATCGCTGGATCGAAGCCGAATATAAAGGCTGGGATGTTGCAAAAATGGAAGTGCGCAGCGAGGCCTTCTTTGAAGCGCTGGGCCAGCTCCAGCGTGTGCAGGAGGCCCCTTATGGTGCGCCATCAAGCGAGCCGCCGACAGAGAGACCGGTGGAGAGCACCTCAACGATCCTTTATTTCCCGTTCGATAGTGACCGGCTTGGTGATTCAGCACAAGCGGCGCTTGCGCAAATGGTGCATGATGTGCTGGCTGCTGGGAATGTGACCGTGACCATCAACGGCCATGCGGATCGTGCGGGGACGGAGCAATATAACCTTGATCTTTCGGAGCGGCGCGCCCGGATGGTAGAGCATGCGCTGGAGGCCGCCGGGGTCTCGCCGAATGTTCTGCATTATTTTGCCTTTGGTGAGTCTGACCCGGCGATTCGGACAGAAGACGATGTGCGTGAGCCACGCAATCGCCGGGTAGAAATCTTTATCGAATAGCGTGGGGCGTGCCTGCCCTTTGTACCTGTTCGGCAAATGCATGACATATAGGTTCAAAACGGCTATGGCTGCCTTATGGCCATTCTTGAATCCATCCTGACGCCGCTTTTCCAACGTGCTGAATTGTTAGTACCGTTGCTTGTTGCCGGGTTTCTTGTGGGAGAGCTGGTGGCAAAGGTGACCGGGGTTGAATGGCTGGTGCTGCAGGTGGGTCGGGTTGCCACCAAGCTGGAGCGCAAGCTGAACCGGCCTAACCGGAGTATTGCGACGCGTGTATATCGAGGCATTATTGCGCTTTGCATGATGCTGGTGCCCACCGTAGCGGTTGGTCTTTTACTGACCTACAACATCCCGCTTCGCCACTGGGCACCGCTTGTATTGCTGATTGCGCTGTTTGGGCATGGGTTCTCGCCGGTACGGCAATGGCGCTACTGGCGGCAGGCGAAGGCAGGAAAGATGCCACTGGAACTACCGCGCCTTACGTTCTTGTTTGCTGATAGTCACGCTGTACTACGCTACCTGATCCTGACGGGGAGCGAGCGATTTGCCGTCTATGTGGTGGGGGTGAGCCTCGCTTATAGTGTTGGAGGTGTGGTGCTGATGCTGGTGTATGTGATGGTGGCGGAGCTAGCACAGCACCATCAGGGCGCGGTGTTTGGCTGGGGGGCGAATGCCTTGTTTCGCCTGCTCGATACGGTCCCCCGCACCGTGACGCTGGTGCTGTTGACCCTTGCGGGGTTCTTTGTCCCCGGCGCCAAGCCGCTGCATGTGCGCAAGGCGCGTAGCTACTATAGTGGCCTTGCTTACCTCACCGACAGCGCTTTAGGCGGGGCCCTGCCAACGCGCTCTTTGCCTTGGGTTGGCGAGGGGACGCCGCGCGCCCTGCCAGAGCATCTGGCGCGCTGGCTGCTACTAGAGGTTGTGGCGACCGTGATGCTCTTGCTGCTTCTGGGAAGCGGTGTTTTCTCTAATCTATTGAATATTATTGGTTAGTTAGATAATTTCAGGGCTATGCGCTCAGCACATGGCTTTTGCCGGAGCCATGTTTCTGTCATCAAATCTTCACCAAACATTGCGTGTTTTGGCGGGTTACGTCCCGTATACTCAAGGGATGGAGATGAATACCCAGAATGCGCCGGAAAATCAGGACGCTGCTATGCCACAAGGCACGGTTGAGCCGCGGCGTTCGCATACGCAGGCCCATCCGGTAACGGCACCCCACACGAAGGCGGGGCTTTCGACGATCTCCTCGCCGGAGCCGTATATCCGGATCTTCCTGCTTGCCTGGGCGGTGCGCTATATCCCGCGCGGTGTGCTTGGTGAGCTTTTTGACTCCGGCACCTTCCGCCGTATCAAAGAGCCGATGAATGAATTTATCGGCAATAATTTTCTGAAGCGTCATCTGGAGCGCATCGGTAAAGTAATCGCCGAGAACAAGGAGCTGGTGCAGGCCGTGCGTGCCGATGAGACGCTGCTTGAGAAGGGCAAAAGCGGCCAGACATTGTATGAGAAAATGCGCGCAGCGACGGATCACTGGCGCGGCGATGCATCGGAACAGGTGCCGTTTATTATCAAGGGACTCAAAGAGGGCAAAGATGGCGTCCTGGAGATCAGCCGACGTTCCGAAGACATGCTGCGCAAAACGATCCGGCGGCGCTTGTACGATATGTGCTACAGCACGGCCCTGTTCATTGGCAGCACGACGCTGACGCTCAAATACAGCGCATTGGTGCGCGAAGACATCAAAAACCTGTTTAGTGAAACAGTGGCGCTGGAGAAGGGCATCGCGCCGGAAGACGTACGCTTTAGCGACATCGCGCGCAGCGAGAATAAAATTATCCGCCATACGATTGAGAATTACCAGTCGAAGCGGAATTGGCGGTTGGTGTCTGACTCGGCCTTCCTGCTTACGGCGCCGCTAAAATCCATGCATATTACGGATGCGCTGCTCGGCTTAAAAGGGTGGCAGATGTTCCGTGATACCCAGCATCGTACCCCCACGGTGTTTGAGGATCTTATTACCTTCGTGAACAATAAAATTAACCCGGTGAACGGGCTGGGCCAGCCGGTGAATATGGGTGAGGTGTTCGACCTCTACCAGCATTATGAGCGCGCCTATGCGCCGCAGCGAGCATTTGTTGGCGTGATTGAACATGAGCAGAGCGAGGGTGCACGCTGGGCAGATAATCAGCTTATCTTCCAGCGTATGACCGAGCTTCTGAATAAAACCTATGCCTATAAACACACGTCGATTGTTGACAAAGATACGGGCTTGACGGCGCTTCAGGCAGACTTTGCGCTACCGAAATTCATGTACCTGCTCGGCCATGACCTGATTGATGTGTATGACCCACAGAAGACCCTGATTACCGTTGAGATTGCCAATAGCCACGGCATCCATGCGGTGAAGGACATGCAAAAAATGCTCGCTGAAGGCAAGACGCTGGACGCAGTGACCAAACGCTACCCCATTGCGATTCCAACGCCAGCGCGGCAAGAAATGAGCAACGACGTCAATGGTGTGATTGCCAAAGGTTCGAGCACACAGATTGATGCGGCGGTGCCGCAGGCAGATAGCCAACTGCAACGCAGTCAGCCGCTTGCTAAGATTGATGCGGCCTCACTGCATGGCCACACGACGACCGCACAGGCACCAAAGAATGTGATTGCCTAAGCGCCGCTATTTGATGATGCGGACGGATTTTACCTGCTTGGTAACGTTCTGGAGTATTTCCATCAGCTCAGCAGGTGATTGGGCAAAATAGTAATCCGTTGCCCCGCCCGGACTTGGCTTGCTTTTGACCGAGGCACATTTGCGCATGGCATCTTCGGCAGCGGCTGTTGGGGGCTCCATATAATCAATGACGAACAAATGGATGCTGTCATCTGCACCTGCCGCGCTTTTCACCATATCGCAGGCATCTATGAACACCTCGAAACATGGAGCATCAAACAAATCTCTGTCTGGGCATGCTTCTGCTACCGCTGCGTCGTATGCATCGGGACCAAACTTGGTCGTATGCTTCCCGGCAGGCTCTTCCATAATGCCACCGTCGGTGATGAAGACGACATTCTTGATCGGGCTCATGCCGCGTGCATCACTGCTGTTGGTGCGCACTGTGCGCGGCTGGGGCGTTTCTATGTTATAGGCAATTTTTGATTTCCACTCGTCAATCCGCT
>JAUIBB010000147.1 GCA_030427685.1 Alphaproteobacteria bacterium | reverse complement strand
CCCGTTCCGCAAGCGATTTGAGTGCGCGGTCAGAGTTGTTGGCAACGCGGACGTTATACTTCTCGTCCGTCAGGATATCAGAAATAAGGGAGGTGATGTCGGATTCGTCGTCAATGACAAGGATATCTGCAGCCATGAGTAGCAACCTTCTCGCGTTATTTTGTTTCTTTTATGCTTGCGGAGCTGGTTATTTCTTGCTGTTGCCCAAAAGTTACAGGCGCTGCCGAACTTTGGCAAGCACTAATTTTTATAGTGGGTGTGATTTTTTTGAACACTACATCTAGGCCGCGGAAACCCTTGGGTTGTGACGGATTTGCCACGGAAGCTAGGATGCGGAGAAGGTGATGGTCACCCGTGCGCCACCCTCTTCGCGGTTGCTGAGGCTAAGGGTGCCCTTATGTTCTTCGACCGTACGCTTTACAATGGCGAGGCCTAGCCCGGTGCCTTTGGGGCGCGTGGTGACATAAGGCTCGGTGAGGGTGCTTATTTTATCTGCCGGGAAGCCGGGGCCGTTATCCTCGATGGTCAGGGTGATAGCCTGTTCATCTGCCGAGAGGTTCAGGGTAATCATTTTGTCTGGCCCAGCATCCTCCAGTGCCTCAGCTGCATTTTTGAGCAGGTTCAGCAGCGCTTGTCCCAATTGGGCTTCATCGCAGAGCAGGGTGATGGCCGTTTGCGGTAGATGCTGTTTAAAGGTCACCTGCGGATAGGCCGTCTGTGATGAGAATACCGCTTTGCGCACAATGGCAACCAGATTCCCTTCGGCATAAACGCTGGTTGGCATCCGCGCATAGGTAACGAATTCTTCTACCATTCGACCAATATCATTGGTGTGACGGGCGATAGTATCGAGATAGCGCTCAAAGGACTCCCGCTCTTCGCTGCCGATTTCCGGCCCAAATTTTTTGCGGAGCCGCTCTGCAGAGAGCGTAATCGGTGTAAGTGGGTTTTTAATTTCATGTGCAATCCGGCGCGCCACATCCGTCCAGGCGGCGCTTCGTTGTGCGGCGACAAGGGCGGTGATGTCGTCGAATGTAACGATATAGCCTTCGATCATTTCTCCAAGATGCTCTGCTGAGACCTGAACATGTAGGGTGCGGCGGCTTTCCTCCTGCAGGATCGCCATATTGGCGCTGGCAACGCGCTCTGGCTTTTGCTGCACCAGCTCCATCAACGGTGTGATGTCTTTCAGGATATTAACGATCGGCTGGCCAATCAGGCTGTCTTCGCAGGCAAGCAGATCCAGCGCTGCCGTGTTGTGCAGCGTGATGGAGGTATCACGATCAAGCGCAATAATCCCTGCGCTGACGCCAGCGAGTACTGCCTCGATAAAACGCCGTCGCTCATCGCCCAACTGGTTGGCCTCCATCAGGTCACGGCGCTGGGTTTCCAGCTGCTCGGTCATACGGTTGAAGGTACGCCCCAGATTGCCGATCTCATCATCTGCACGGCCTTCGGGAACCTTGATGCCGTAGTCACCTGCACGTACGCGCTCGGTCGCTCCCATCAGCGCGCGTAGAGGCTCGATCAGGCGCACTGCCAGCAGCATCCCCGCCCATAACGAGGCGAGCAATACCAGCAATGCAACCATGCTGAAGACAAGGAAAAACTGATTTTGCAGGGTCACCAGCTCGGCTTGTAGCTCGTGGTATTCATTCACGGTCTCAAGCGCGGCCTGCATATGGTTCAGCACTTGCGGATCGACCATCCGCACGACCATGAGGTAGACTTCCGGCAGTTGCGAAATCTTGATGACGGCCTGCATCTTTTCACGGTCATCCCCGAAGACAGCAATCTGCCCGGTATCCGCGCGCTGCAATACCGCTTCTGGTAGTCGCTCAAACATCAGAGAGAAGCTAAGGGCGCTGCGCGAAATGACATGTTGTCGGTCAAGGACGATTGCTTCTGAGAGGTGGTGTTCTGCGCTGATTTCTTCCAGCACATGGTTGAAGAGTGTGGGGTCATTATACGCAAGCGGTAGTTTGTCGTGCAGCGCTTGTCCGATGCCCAGCGCATCGTTGCGGATGGCGTCTTTGTGCTCCTCGATATAGGCGGTGGCAATGCTGACAGAGTTCCCCAGCGCCTCGGCCACTTGTGTATCGAACCACGACTTGATGCCGACATTAAAAAACAGAATCGAGAAGCTTGCGACCACGACCGTGGGTAAAATCGCAATGCCGCTAAACATGACAATAATACGTGATTGCAGGCGTGTCCCGATGATGCCGTCATGTGCGCGGCGCCATAGACGGGTGGCACGGTGCATGACCGCATAGGCCGTGATAATCAGCAGCAGCCCGAGGTCAAAAACAATGAGCAGTGCGGCGTGCCAGGGCGAGAGCTGCCCCAGCATGCCTGTGTCCATTTGCAGTACAAGGCCAAACAGGAGCAGGAGCAGGAGCCCTGCGAGGATGCCAAAGAGCTTTCCGCCCGGCAGCCGGTAATGCGCCCGGGGCGCTTTCATGAAGGAGGAGTCAAGTCCTTGAGAGGTTGGTGTAGTGGTCATACGCGACGCTCCCGGCGGGGACGAGTAGGGATGCCAAGCGTGTGGATTTTCTTGCGCAGCGTATTGCGGTTCAGTCCCAGAATCTCCGCTGCCTTGATCTGGTTACCCCCAGTGGCCTCTAATGTCTGTTCAATCAATGGGCGCTCAATTTTTGAGAGCAGGCGGCTATAAAGCCCCGGTGCCGGAAGCCCATGACCATGTGCGGCAAAATACTCGCGTAACTGCAACTGCAGGTAGCTCTCAATCGAGGTCGGGATGGATTCTGGAATCATGCGCTTGCCTATTTTTTAGGCATCTGTAGCAGGGGACGGGGAGGGGTGCAAATGACTTTCGTACAAAGAAGATGGGTGTCCGCCTATCCAATTGATTTGCATTATTATTAGTGTGAAATTTCATGGAAATGTCATATTTCTCATTCAGTTGT
>JAUIBB010000035.1 GCA_030427685.1 Alphaproteobacteria bacterium | reverse complement strand
CCCGGTGGATGGCGTTTTGCATCAACAGCAGGGAGGCAGGACAGATATCCGGGCAGTGGGTATAGCCGAAATAGACCAGTAAATACTTGCCCTTAAAGTCTTTCTCGGTGACGGTTTTCCCCTTGGTGGTCTGTAGTGTGAAGCGGCCATCGATCAGGCTGCTGCCGCTGCCATTTTGCTGATCACCAGGTGTGCTATGCCCACCCAGAAAGGCAAGCAGGGCAACCAGGCCAAGCACGCAAAGAATCCACGAGAGTACGACTTTCTTCATGGCTATTGGTCTAGCCCTCCCCCGGGTACAAGTAAAATGAAGCTTTTATGACGGTGGATGCTCAACACATATCACGGATTTATAATGATTTTCCACTAGGGATTCCGGGCGTTTTATGCTAAACTATCCGAAAATAACAACAATATACAAATGCCGGAGCTAGGCATGTCGATGGTGTTAATCAGCAGTGTACCGCCCGCCGGTGCTGCCAGTGGCCCGTTACCGAATACGGTACCGCAGGCCACGGTGCAGGCCGCTGGAGCGGCAGGCGTGGGGCCGACCGCGCAGCAGTTGCTGCAGACGGCGGTCATTGCCAGTGCCATGGTGCCGCCTTATGCGCCAGAACAGCCGAAACAGTTAAAGCCGACCTTACGGACACCTCCGCAGGCCCAACCATCCAGTGCATTGGCAGCACAGCTATTGGCGCAGACGCCAGAGTTGAGCGAAGAGGCGCTGGCGGTTTTTACGCCACGGTTATTGGCTGCGCAGCCGGAGGGTGCCGAAGTCGATGCGGTGAATGCATGGCAGGCGCCTCCTGCGGAAGTGGCAGCAGAAGAGGTGCCGGTTCCGGTAGCGGCGGCATTGCCCAAGCCTAGCAATACCAATGGGCAGGCTATCACCCTCTCACTACAGCAAGCCGCTTTGCCGACGGCGCATACGGGTGATGCAGATGTGCGCAATGTACGAGAGAAGCCAATCCTGTTGCAACAGGGGATTGGTGGGAAAAAGCCCGGTATTGCGCAGGCACGTGGGTCGAGTGCTTATGCGCTGACGTTAGAGCGCAATGCGACGTTACCTAACCATGCGCGCGTAGAGGCGGTGTCATAGGTATCGCAGGCCATTGTAACATACCCGATGTGAGTGCTTCTATCGGAACTGCTTGCAATGCAGCTGCCGTATCGCGCACATAGTCTGCCGCCTGTACCAGCATCTGGACGTCGCCTTCGGTTACGGTGCCGTAAAGGTTGCGCGCCAGTGCGGTGCGTAATGCCTCGGTGTCCTCAAGGCTGGCGGTATAGGCCTGCAGACGTCCATGATAGGCTTTTGCCATCGCCTTGATACGGTAGCGCACGCCGGTATCTGCTACGCCCAGCTCGCGCACGGAGCGATCCATGTCCGCAAAGAATAGTTCCGCGAGACGGCGCGCGAAGTCTTCTGTCGCCGGGGCCTCTGCCCTCAGCCGGTGCTGGAGAAGGAACAGGTGCAGCACGATCAGCTCGAAGCGGCCATCCAGGGTATCAGGCACGCCTAGCGTCTCATAGAAAAAGGGTTTTCGTGCGCGTTCGACCAGTGCTATATAGGTTGGCAGCGCAGTCCCGGGATCCGGTGCGGCGAAGAACCGACGAAATAAGGCAAGCATGAATGAAGCACTTTCTGCGTACAGGGTTGGCATTAGTAGGACTGGCGGTAGCGATAGCAGGCTGCTCCCCGATTGTCGATGCCCGAGGCCATGGCATTGACCCCAATGACCTGAAGCAGTTGGTCGTTGGCCAAAGCCGGGATGAGGATGTATACGCGCTATTTGGCAGCCCGAGTGCGCGCTCCGATTACAGTACGAACACCTGGTATTATATCACCGAGCGGAAAGAAACGCTGGGGCCATTCCCTTCGGAGCTGACCGAGCAGAATGTCACGGCCATTACCTTCGATGCAGACCATGTGGTGCGCAGCATTGAAGATTACACAAAAGATAAAGGTGTGCCGGTGGTGATTGTCGATAAGACGACTCCTACCGAAGGGCACGAGCTTGGCGCGATGGAGCAGCTGCTTGGCAATGTTGGGCGCTTCAATGCGCCGGGACGTGGTATCAGCCCTCGCGATTTAGGGCGCTAGCGGTGTTCAAATCCCAGATGCGTGAGGGGCAGCAATGCCCCCGTTGCATCCAATAGGGCAACGCCCGATATCGCACGGGTTTCACCGATGCGCGT
Source organism: Alphaproteobacteria bacterium (assembly GCA_030427685.1). GTDB lineage: Bacteria > Pseudomonadota > Alphaproteobacteria > Rickettsiales > UBA3002 > QFOX01. The sequence goes on along the minus strand of JAUIBB010000035.1, from coordinate 12,749 downwards.
GAGGGGTAATCCAAGCTGTTGGCTGAGGGCTGCGATGTGGTTGCGCAGGGCAGTTGGTGCCGTAAAGCACAGCTCATAATCATCCCCGCCACTCAGCACCAGCTGCCAGATAGCGGGGTCGTGTTCGAGCCGTTCCTGCAGGGCAGCGGAGCACAAAATGGCTTCGCGCTGAATGCAGGCGCCTACGCCGCTGGCTGCGCAGAGCTGATGGATATCTGCCAGCAGGCCATCCGAAATATCGAGGGCAGCAGTAGCGATGCCATGCAGTGCTTTGCCTAGTGCCAAACGTGGTTTTGGAAGGTGGTAGCGATCAGTCAGTGTGTCGTTATGTTGCGGGTTATGTTGCAGCAATTGTAGCCCTAGCGCTGCATCGCCAATGGTGCCGCTGATATAGATATCCTCGCCAGCTTGCGCTGTGCTGCGGTGCAATGCCGGGCCTTCAAGCAATCCAAAGCAGGTGAGGGTGGTATGGATCGGCGCATCGGCAGGGCCGCTGGTCGAGTCACCCCCGATGAGGGTGCAGCCGAATTGTTCCTGCTCCCCGGCCAGCGTGGTGGCAAATGCTGCAAACCATGCGTCGGCAAGCCCTGCAGGTGTGTGCAGGTTCAACGTATAGCGCCAGGGTGCCGCCCCCATTGCGGCGAGGTCGGAGAGATTCCGGCGCAGCAACTTTTGTGCAAATTGGGCGGGGGTTGCATGTTGTAGTACGTGGATACCTTCGATGACACTGTCTGTTGTTATCACCAGCGATTGACCGGGTGGAGGGGTCAGGAGTGCGGCGTCATCAGTAAGGGAAAAGCTGCCGGGTTCTTTCTGCGCAAGCGGGGCAAAAAACCGTGCGATGCGTGCATGCTCAGCCATGGTCGGCAGGTGTCGCGCGTAAGGCATCCAACAACAGGTTAAACGCCTTATGGGCGTAGGAGAGTTCGTCGTCTGTCACCAGTTGCGCCGCGACTTTGGTGTATTCATCGACCATCATTGCCGGGTCACGCGCGGGATAGGCGATCGCTTCTGCCGCGAAGGTGCGCAGGATTGCAAGCAGCGGCAGGCTGGTGCGCTCTTTGCTCCAGCCGGGGAGAATCAACGCATCGATGGCGGGTTCGATGACGTCTGCTTTTTCCTGTGCGGTCTCGATCAGTCGGTTCAGGAGCGCCGCCTCGGGCTGGGTCGCGTGTGGCAGGTCGATCGTATCGTTGTCTTTGCTATCGACCCATGCTTGCAGGATTTGTGCAACCAGCAGGGCGGGTAAGGTCGATTTCTCGATCAGCGCTTCGGAATAAAGTGCCTGTGCTGCGGCAAGGCGCGAGGCGCGTTTGCGCATAAGGGAGGTACGTGGGGTGCTCATGCGCTTAATCCAAACATTTGCCGAATTTCTGCAATACGCAGTGCAGCATGTGCTGCTTCGCCACCTTTGTCTCCTTGTGCTTTATCGGCACGGAGGATGGCTTGTTCCATTGTCTCGCAGGTGAGAATACCGTTGCCGATGGCTGCCTGAGTGCGTAGCGCCAGTGTTTGCAGGCCACGTGCAGACTCGTTGATCACGATGTCGTAATGCGAGGTGTCGCCACGGATAACGCAACCCAGTGCAACAAAGCCCTGATAGCGATTACTCGCGATGGCAAGGTTGATCGCTGCCGGGATTTCCAACGCGCCGGGAACTTCCAGCGTCTCGAACGCGACGCCAGCCTTGGTGAATGCATCCTGTGCCCCCGCGAGCAGCATGGCGCTGATCTCTGTGTAATAGGGCGCCGTTACGATCAGGAAGGGTTTTGTATTGGGTGCTGTCATGTTCATGCCGCCTTAATAGGCCGGTGGCCGGAAATATGCAACCCGTAGCCCTCTAATCCGACAATCATTTTCGGGGTGTTGGAGAGGAGGGTCATTTCGCGGACGCCGAGATCGAGTAAGATTTGCGCGCCGATGCCATAATCGCGCAGGATTGGCGTGGCAGGTGCTTCGCCGCGTTGCAGCTTGAGGCTGTCGGAGGCGGCGGTACGGCGAGGTTCCCGCAGGAGCACCAGCACGCCGGCACCCTCACTATCAATCAGGCGCATTGCCTCTTGCAACAGGCCGCCGCGATCTTGTCCGTTATCGCCCAGCACGTCGTGCAATATATCGAGGGTATGCATGCGCACGAGGGTGGGCGATTGGTCGCTGATGGTGTTTTTAACCAGCGCCAGATGCTCGGCATAGCCGGGACTTTGGGCATAGGCGATGCAGCGGAAACTTCCGGCGAAATCCGTGGTGATGGTGCTCTCGACCAGACGCGTGACCAGCTTCTCCGCACGGCGGCGATAGGCGATGAGGTCGGCGATGGTGCCGATTTTCAGCCCATGCTCAGCGGCAAAGGGTAGCAGGTCTGGCAGGCGTGCCATGGTGCCGTCGTCATTCATGATCTCACAAATAACGCCGGAAGGATGGCGGCCGGCAAGGCGGGCGATATCAACGGCGGCTTCGGTATGCCCGGCGCGTACCAGCACCCCGCCATCGCGTGCTTCCAGCGGGAAGATGTGGCCGGGTGAGGCAATATCCGTGGCGACGGTCTTGGGATCACAGGCTACTGCGATGGTTCGGGCACGGTCGGCGGCACTGATGCCGGTGGTCACGCCCTCGCGCGCCTCGATCGAAATGGTGAAGGCCGTCGAATGGCGCGAGGAGTTGTGGCGTGCCATTGGCGGTAGGCCAAGCTGCTCTACCTGCGTTTTTTCCAGCGCAAGGCAGATCAGCCCCCGCCCGTATTTTGCCATGAAGTTGACGATGGAAGCATCGGCGCATTCGGCAGGGATAATCAGGTCGCCTTCGTTTTCGCGGTTTTCATCATCGACGAGGATGACCATCTTCCCGGCGCGTGCGTCGGCAATGATGTCTTCGATTGGGGAAATGGTGGTCATGCACACTCCTTCAGCCGTGCGACGTAGCGCGCCAGCAGGTCGATTTCAAGATTTACCGCGTCGCCTGCGACCATCGTGCCGAAGCCGGTGACTTCTGCCGTATGGGGGATGATGTTCACGGTGAAGGTGGTAGTCAGCGGATTGGCGATGACCTGATTCACCGTCAGCGAGACGCCGTTGATGGTGATGGATCCTTTGGCGGCCACGAAGCGGGCGAGGGCAGGCGGCAACTCAAACTCCCAGACCGTGGAGTCGCCGCTGGGGGTAGCGCTGATGGCGCGGCCCATGCCATCGACATGGCCAGAGACAAAATGACCGCCAAGACTATCGCCCACGCGCAGCGAGGGCTCCAGATTCACGCGGGTGCCAATCACCCAGTCGTTGGCGGTGGTGCAGTTAAGGGTCTCGGCAGAGAGCGATGCATCAAACACGCCATCCGTGATGCGGGTAACGGTGAGGCAAATCCCATTTACGGCGATGGAGTCACCGATAGCAGCAGGGAACGGCGTGTGCATGGCAACGGTGATGATCCGGTCGCCCCGCTGCTCGATCTGGCGGATTTCTCCGGTGGTTTTGATTAATCCTGTAAACATGGTGCTGACTCATAGCAGGTGTAATGGTCTACCCCAAGCGCCATTTGTGCGGCGGGGATGAGGCGTTGTGCGTCGCCCAGCGTGGTATCCAGCCCGGCGATGGCAGGCTTCCCGCCGTCGCCCAGCACTATCGGCGCGCGGTACCAGTGGAGTGTCTCGACCAGCCCGCTTGCCCAGAAGGCCGTGGAAAGGGTGCTGCCCGCTTCGACCAGCACGCGGCTGATACCCTCGGCACCGAGGGTGCGCAGGATGGTTGCTGGGGCAAGTGCTTCGTCTTCGACGACATGGAGGATCACCCCTGCTTCGCGTAGATCGGTCGCGTGGCTGGCGGCTTGCTCAACGGCCAGTGCCGAGGTGACAAGCCAGAGCGGCTGTACGTCAATTACCCTTAACAACTTGCTGTTCAAGGGAAGCCGAAGCTTGCGGTCGCAAACGATGCGCACCCCATGGGTATGGTGCAGGCCGGGGAGGCGCACGGTGAGTTCCGGATCATCAGCCAGTGCCGTACCAATGCCCGTGAGGATGGCATCGAACCGGGCGCGCAGCCGGTGCGTATGTGCACGCGCCGGGGCGCCGGTGATCCATTGACTGGCACCCTGCGCATCGGTAATGCGGCCATCCAGTGAGGTGGCGAGTTTCATCGCGGTATGGGGAATGCCCTCTGTCACCCGCCGAAAGAAGCCGCGCAGGTCGTGGGTGGCGGTGGGTGAGGTGAGGGTGGTGACAGCGATGCCTGCATCGTCGAGCATGGCCATGCCCTTGCCGCTGACGCGCGGGTCGGGGTCGGTGGTAGCGATGACAACCCGGGCGATGCCGGCATCAATCAGCGCTTGCGCACAAGGTGGTGTACCGCCGTGATGGGCGCAGGGCTCAAGTGAGACATAGGCGGTAGCGCCACGTGCGGCGGCACCTGCGATGGCGAGTGCTTGCGTTTCGGCGTGAGGGCGACCGCCATCGGCAGAACGTGCGGCGGCAAGGAGCTGGCCATCTTTTACCAGCACACAGCCCACGCTGGGGTTCGGCCAGGTGCGGCCCATCCCTTGCGCGCCCATTCGGATCGCATGGTCGAGGAAATGCTGGTCTTCGCGCATGTTAGAGTTCGTCAACGAAGCTTCCGAAGTCGCGTGGCTCGGTGAAGTCACGGTACACGCTAGCGTAGCGGATATAGGCAATGTCATCGAGTTTTTTCAGCTCGTCCATTACCAGCAAGCCAATATGGTGGGTGGCGATATCGCTCTCACCTTGCGACTCAAGCTTCTGTACGATGCGGTTGATGGCCATTTCGACGACATCGCCATCGACTGGGCGCTTGCGCAGGGCAATCGCCATCGACCGGGCGATTTTATCGCGGTCGAACGGGCGTTTGTCTCCATTGCCTTTGATGACGGTCAGCTCGCGTAGTTGCACGCGCTCAAACGTCGTGAAGCGCGAATTGCAGGACGGACAAAAGCGCCGGCGGCGGATGGAGGAGCCATCTTCGCTGGGTCGTGAGTCTTTGACCTGAGTATCTTCGTGGTTACAGAAGGGACAGCGCATAGGATTAGCTCCCGGTTGGGTGAGATGGGCGTTTCTGGAATTTCAAGGCGAAGGGGGTGCCCTCAAGCCATCGTTCGGCAATGGCCAGAAAGAGCGTCGAGCAGATGCAGGCCAGCACGACCATCACCAGCGAGACAAGGCCAAAGCTGGCGGCAAAGCCAAGGGACCCGTAAGGAGTATTGTAGCTGTTCGTGCGATGCATGATGCGTAGCGCATCGAAGATCACGATCGGTAGGATCAGCGCACCAATCAACGCATAGCGGTAATATTGTGCACGATGGATCTCCATCCCTTTTGCGGCGCGGCGTGCCAGGTACATCCCGGAAAACAGCGCCGGAAGGAACTCAAACACGCAAAGCCCGAAGAACATGTTGATGTCGTACCAGAACTGCCGAAGCAACGGGAAGGCTGCCCGCATGGCCATCGACAGCATGGCGGCCGCAACAATCGGCCAGACGATCGTATACGCGATCATGATGTTCGCAAAGACATCTGGTTTCTCAGGGATTTTTTTAGCCATAAATCGGGAAACGATCGGTTAGGGTTTTTACACGTGCCAGCGTTGCTTGCTCTACCGCATGGTTGTCGGTTGGATTTGCGCTGAGGCCATCCAGTACGTCGCCAATCAAATTGCCGATCTCTTCAAACTCGGCAGTCCCGAAGCCACGCGTGGTGCCAGCCGGGGTGCCGAGGCGCAGGCCAGAGGTGATAAATGGCGAGGCCGGGTCAAATGGAATGGAGTTTTTATTGCAGGTTAGTCCTGCACGCTCCAGCGCTGCTTCGGCATCCTTGCCGGTGACATTCTTCGGGCGCAGGTCGACCAGCATCAAATGGTTGTCGGTGCCGCCGGAGACAATGCTCAGTCCACGCTTTTTCAGCGTCTCAGCCAGCACTTTGGCGTTAGCGACGACGGCGTTCATGTAGTCGGTGAAGGCGGGTTGCAGCGCTTCTCCAAATGCAACGGCCTTGGCGGCAATCACATGCATGAGCGGGCCGCCCTGAATGCCGGGGAAGATGGCGCTGTTGAGTGCCATTGCTAATGTCCGCTCTTTCCCTTGCGGTGTTTGGCCGACGACCAGTTGGGGGACGTTCGACAGGATCATCCCGCCGCGTGGGCCACGCAGGGTTTTATGGGTGGTGGTGGTTACCACATGCGCATGCGGTAGCGGCGATGGATAGGCGCCGGTGGCGACGAGACCGGAGACATGGGCCATGTCGGCCATCAGGTAGGCGCCTACTTCATCTGCAATGCGGCGGAAGCGCGCCCAGTCGATGACGCGTGGATAGGCTGAGAATCCGGCAATAATCAATTTGGGTTTGTGCTCGCGGGCGAGGGTTTCCAGTTGCTCATAGTCAATCAGGTGGGTGTCTTCGCAGACACCATACTGTATGGCATTAAACCATTTGCCGGATTGGTTGACCGATGCACCATGGGTGAGGTGACCGCCTGCTGCCAGCGAGTGGCCGAGGATGGTATCGCCGGGGCTGAGAAGGGCGTTGAATACGCCCTGATTCGCTTGTGATCCCGAGTTTGGCTGGACGTTGGCATAGCTACAGTTAAAGAGCTTCTGGGCGCGCTCGATGGCGAGGTTCTCGGCAATATCGACGAACTCGCAGCCGCCATAATAGCGCTTGCCGGGATAGCCTTCGGCGTATTTGTTGGTCAGCACAGACCCTTGTGCTTCCAGCACGGCACGGCTGACGATATTTTCGGACGCAATCAGTTCGATCTGCGATTGCTGGCGTTGGCATTCGCTGCGTACCGCGGCAGCAATTTCAGGGTCGGCAGCAGCAAGGTCGGCGTGAAAAAAATCAGGGTGCATGGTATCCTCAGGTTTACGTGCGGCTTGGGTCATTTAGGCGTCTCCAGAGCGGTCAGTGTTAGCGGTTGGGTCATTATCCTAGCTTTTCGATGCGACGAGTGTGGCGTTCGCCGCCTTCAAAGGGGGTGGTGAGGAAGCGCTTCAGGCAGTCGCGCGCGGTGGTGTCATCCGTGATGCGCGCGCCGAGGGCGAGGATGTTGGCGTCGTTATGCTCGCGCGCGAGGGTTGCCATTTCCGGCGTGGTGCAGAGGGCAGCCCGTGCGCCGGGAATGCGATTGGCGGCAATCGAGATGCCAATACCTGAGCCGCAGATAATCACCGCATATTGTGCACGGTTCTGGGTCACGGCGAGGGCGGCAAGGGTGCCGTAATCGGGATAGTCGACTGAGTCGGCACTGTCGGTGCCAAGGTCCAGCGGCGTAAAGCCACAAGCCTCAATGTCGGGCAGCAGCGCCTCTTTCAGGGCGACGCCCGCATGATCGTTTGCAATAGCAACCACAGGGTTCATTCGATAGGACTTCCGATGCATTCTGTTTTTCAGCCTGCTACCTTGTTGGTAGCATGGCACCACAATATGTAGTATGTGGTAGGCGATTCATGCCACGAACCTGTGGATAACGCAACAATTAACCTTTAGCCCTTGGGTGGGGAGTTCTGTGACCGGTCTTGAGCTGTCTTTTTTGATTTACCTCGTAGGGGCGGCGGCGCTTGGTGCGTGTATTGGCTCGTTCCTGACGCTGGTGACGTATCGGTTGCCGCGTGAGGAGCCCATCGGCATGACGCGCTCGCGCTGCCCGGCCTGCCGTGCGACGCTGCGGATCCGGGATCTGGTGCCCGTGCTTTCCTGGTGCTGGCAGCGTGGCCGGTGCGGGCAATGTGGTGTGGGCGTCAGTATGCGCTACCCGTTGACCGAGCTGGCATGTGCCATCGGGGCGGCGCTGGCATTTTTTTATTATGGGACCAGCTGGCAGGCGGTGGCCATCGCTGGGCTATGGTGGTCGATGGTGGCTATCATCCTCACGGATCTCGAGCACACGATTATTCTGGATGAAGTGCAGATCGCTGTGGGGCTGCTGGGTGTGCTCTACGGGGTGGCAGGCGGTGTTGCGATTGAGGGAATGGTGCGCGGCGCAGTGGCCGGCGCTGCGATTGGATTCGCCTTGAAATATGGGTTTCTCTATTTTCGTAACAAAGATGGGTTGGGCATGGGGGACGTTAAATTCCTGGCGGTCGCCGGGATATGGCTGGCCGATGCCGCGAATTTTGTACCATTTCTGTTTTTCTCGGGTGTGCTTGGTATTGCATCGGGATTGCTCTGGCGTGCGCTGGGGCATGGCGAGCGCTTTCCATTCGGCCCTTCACTGGCCTTGGCATTGCTGCTTTGTATTGTCCAGCCGGACGTGGCAAATGGGTTCTGGCAACTTTACGGACTGTTGCGCTGACATTACAGCCCCCCACTATCTTCGCCTGTTTCGTAAGAAACCGCTGCATGGGAGTACTCTTTTGTATTGAACCGATGTTAAAACAACTGTGGGTAACTTCAAACATCTGGTGATCGGGGACATCGCTCTGCACCAAATCTTGCGGTTATAACGGAATTAAACAGCAGGTGCGATCGCATGCATTTTTGTAAGAACAGCCGCGGTAAAAACGTGGCATTAGCAATGGTTTTCGTCCTCGCAACGGCACCGATGACCGCCTGCACCTTCCTTGATTCATTTGCCCCGAATGCGGGTGCCACCAGCGACGTGATTGATCGTCAGCAACACCTGACGGTCGATGATTTCCGCAATCTCAATCATATTGATGCGCTGAAAGAAGAAGATGCCGACAAGGAGCTGACGCCGACGGCCTCCCTTGGTGCCCCGCCGCTTCCTGACCTCGCACAGGTGCTGGCTGCGCCACACGCACCCAAAGTTGCGAATACTAAACTGGTGACGCTCTCAGTCACCGATGACGTGCCGCTGCGTGATGTGCTGTTTGAACTTGGCCGTCTGGCGAATGTGGATATTGAAGTGGGTGCCGGGCTGGATACCAGCGGTATTAACCTGCGTGCTACCGATCGCCCCTTTAACGAGGTGATCGAGAAAATCGCGCATCTGGCCAATCTGCGCTACAGCGTTGATGGGAATTCGATCCGCGTCGAGCGTGACCTTCCGTATATTAAAAACTACTCGCTCGACTTTTTGAATGTCGTGCGCTCCAGCAACTCCACCTACAACCTGAGCACCAATATTCTGGCGAGCGGTGGTGGTAGCAGTGGCAGCGGTGGCGGCGGCGGTAGCAGCGGTGGCAGCAGCAGCGGGTTCGGCACGACCGGTTCAACCAGCAATATCACCAGCCAGGGCGAGAGCGATCTGTTCTCCTCGCTGGAAGCATCGTTGCAGGAAATTATCAACTACCGCCCCGATGGCACCAGCGGTGGCAGCACGCAGGGGAATGCGCGCTCGAGAAATAATAACAACAATGCTTCGGACATGCAGGGAAGTTTTGTGGTCAACCGCCAGAGCAACGTGTTGACGGTGAATGCAAATGAAGCCCAGCACGCGATGATCCAGCGGTTCCTGACGCTCTTATCCCGCAATTCATCGGCGCAGGTGCTGATTGAAGCAAAAATTGTCGAAGTATCGCTGGCCGATCAGTTCCTCTCAGGGGTGAACTGGAGCAGTGTGATCGGTGGTGGCAAGGGGCCGGTGGTGAATCCGGGGACCTATCTTCCGGCGGGTAACGGTGCCTTGGGCCTGCCGAGCGCTAGTGACCTTAGCAACATGAAGGCCGGTGGCCTGGGATCCTTTACCTTTGGTCTGCAGAATGGCGATCTGAATGCAGCCATCGCGCTGACACAACAATTCGGCACGACGCGGACCTTGTCGAGCCCACGCCTTTCTGCAATCAATAACCAGCAGGCGGTGCTGACATTCGCGCGTAACCAGATCTTCTTTAACTGTACGGCGCAGCAGGGAACGGTGATTGCCAATACCGGCACCAGCGGCTCCACGGCGACCCAGCCAACGGTTAGCTGCACCCAGTCTACGGTGCCAATTGGGATTATCATGACGATCCTGCCAAGCATCAACCTCAACACGCAGGAGATTACGCTGAATGTTCGCCCGACCCTGACGCGTCAGGTGGCAACCGTGCAGAATCCCGGCAACGTGTTGGCTGCTGCGGTGGTTGACCTGCCAACGGGCGTGACCATTAACTCAGACGTGCCCGTGATTGAAGTGCGCGAGCTGGACTCGGTCATGAAAGTCAAAAGTGGCGGCGTGATGGTCATTGGCGGGTTGATGGAAGACAGCACGCGCAACCAGAGCACTGGTGTTCCCGGCGCACAGGAGATTCCTATCTTTGGTAACCTCTTTAAAAGTCGGAACGAAGATTCACTGAAACGCGAGTTGATTATTTTCATCAAAGCGACAATTATCAACACCGATGGCAGCGCAGCGCCGGCGGATAAGGTGATTTATAAAAAATACACCACTGACCCACGGCCAATCTTTGAAGAATAACACGGGTGGTGATTTATGTTCAGTAATATCCGGTACGTTCTGCTAACGGCGACGCGCGACCGCCTGTTTTTTGGGTTGCTGATTGCGGTGCTTGCTGCTGCGTATGTTTCGAGTGTGCTTGGCTCGACCGCACTGCTTGAGCCCGAGCAGATGACCCTTTCCTTCACCGCTGCTTCGGCGCGGGTGATTATTATGGTGGGGCTGATTGTTTTTATCGGGTTCCACATGAAGAACGCCTTCGAGGCGCGCGAAATTGATGTATTGCTTTCGCGGCCCATTTCACGGACTTCGCTGGTGCTTTCCTATTGGCTGGGCTTTGCGGTTGTTGCCGCGCTATTGGTGATCCCCACGGTCGCATTGGTGGCGCTGCTTGGGATTATCAACCAGACCGGGTTTCTGCTCTGGTCGGTCAGCCTTATGCTGGAGGCACTGCTGGTTATTTCGCTCGCCCTGTTTACGGCGTTGACTTTGCGGAGTGGCGTGGCAACCGTGCTGGCATCGCTGGCAATGTATACGCTTTCACGCATGATGGGGTTTTTCCTCATCACCACCAAGGCTGGCATGTTGTTTCAGGCGAATGAGGTCAATATCGGCGCCAAATGGTTGCTGGCAGGCGTTTCGGCCATTGTCCCCCGGCTCGATTTTTATGCCAAGAGCCAATGGCTGATCTATGGCCCGAAGTCGTATGAAGACCTGACCCTTTTCCTTGCGCAGTCGGCGATCTTTATTCCGCTGCTGGTAGCGGCGTCAGTGATCGACTTTAAGCGTAAGCAGTTTTAGGCGTGGCCATGCGTTTCCAGAAACGTACCCTGGCAGATCGCGCATTGATGCGCAGCCGTGCCATGCGCATGGCCATGGCGTGGTTGGCGGTGTTTACCCTGCTGCAGCTTGCCTTCTGGTGGCATACACGCGCTATCCAGCCGGAGATGGAGATTGTTCCCGCAGTGCCCGGCGAGCGCACGGTACGTGCCTTATCGTTTGGTGATGAAGAGGTGTTTTTCCGACTGTATGCGCTGGGCATTCAAAACGCAGGGGATACCTTCGGTCGATTTACGGCGCTTTATAAATACGATTTCAAAAAGCTGTACGAGTGGTTCACGCTGCTTGATCACCTGAACAATACATCAAACTACCTGCCGGCGATGGCGAGCTATTATTTCAGCCAGACCCAGAATCCGCACGATGTTGGCTACATTGTTGACTATCTGAGCGATTACACGCAAGGCCGTGCGCAGGAGAAATGGTGGTGGGTCGTGCAGGCAGTCTATCTGGCGCAGCATAAACTACACGATCTTTCGCGTGCGCAGGAGCTTGCCAATCGGTTGCAGGGAGTGCGCGGTATTCCCATCTGGGCGCAGCAAATGCCTGCCTTTATCCACGAGCAGCGCGGCGAGTTCGACGATGCAGCGGCGATTATCGAGAGCATCCTGAAGCATCCCGATGAATACAGCGAGGGCGAGTTGAACTTCATGCGCTATTTCGTCGATGAGCGCCTTGGCCGTCTGGAAGCAGTGGAAAAAGAGCTCGAGCAAATCAAGCGCTACAAACAGGAGCAGCGCGCCAAAGGCATCCCGGATGTAGTGCCGCCAAGCCCCCCTGATGATGTAGGAGCGGTGCGAGCTCCCGGGCGTTAACCTTAATCACGCCGTATGTAATACAGGAACGGAACACTATCGACCGCGAGGGCGGGGTGGTGTACGGGCACGTCGGCACGTTGCAGGCGATAGTGGCGGTAAAATTCTGGCAGGGCCTGCATCTCGCGCTCGGAGACATAGTGGGGGTGGTCGATGGTATTGCCCTCTGAGATCGCATCACCGAGGATGATATAATCCGGCTTGCGCGCAAGAATGTAGGCGCCGTCGCCTTTCTCGTGGCCGGGGCCGTGCATGGGGGAGTCGGCAGGCAGGATGCGGTGGCCGATCGTGCGGTCATTCAGCCCGAGCATGTCGATGTAGCGCAGTTGTGGTGTGTGTGTTGGGATGATTCCTGCCATATTGATGGCCACGGTCGCGCCAGGTGGGAAATGCTGCTCCATATAGTTGGCAACGGCCTCAAGGTAGAGCGGGTATTTGGGGTAGGGATCCTCGTAATGTCGCAACGCCTGCATGCCGCTGAGCAGGAAGGCAAGCAGCGGCAGCCACTGCAGGGAGGGATGCTGCTGCAACGGGCGTGCGCAGGCAAGTGCTGCGCGTACCAGCATGAGCACCAGCAGTGCAATGGCCGGGACGAGGAAGCGCTGCATGGGCATCCAGTCTCCCCCGGCAAAGGCAACATAGCCCAAATAACTGACCAGCATCAGCAGTAGCATGGCATTGCCGATGCGGCGCGGCGTATCACGCAGTGCGGCGATAAAGACCAGCGGCACATAGAGTCCAAGGAAGGGCGGTGCAAAGAAAA
>JAUIBB010000146.1 GCA_030427685.1 Alphaproteobacteria bacterium | reverse complement strand
CATTGCCTGAAGGGGGAACGATCTTCCTTGCGGATAATTCCAAGCTATTGCTGTTTGGCCCTGCCACCATCGACCTTCCAACCAATACGGTAACGCTAAGCGCTGGAGGACAACACCAAACGGCAGGTGGTACACTGATCGAACAATTGCCAAACGGGGCAACCTTTAACCCAACGGCAGCACTCCTACCCCTGCGACTGAGTGTGCGTCGTAGCATGGGAGTCCCTCCCGGCTTTCTTGTGCCGACACAGCCAACGCCTTACGTTCAGGCCCCACTCGAAAAATAATGATTTGCCGCTTCCAACCCGGGAAGGTCGCCAACATTCAGCCAATCGCCCTCGTGGATGATAGCACGGATACGCGTGTACCAACCATCTGCTCCCACCCGCTGACGCCACAAGGCTGAAAGCGAAAAGGCGCCGGTCGGGCAATCAAGGAATACTCGCGGATGCATCACTTCAACCCCGGTAAAAAGATAGGGCGCCTGCTCACCCTCGTGCGGGCGGCGAATCTTTCCTCCCTCACCAACGATAAAATCTCCATTCCCTTTCCAACCGAGGGCACGTGTCGTCGGTACCAGCAGCATCAGAAAGTCGAGTGAGTCATCCCATGCCTCAGCTAATGCTGCGATCGGATGCGGCATTGCTGGTGGAAAAATAGCATCACTGTTTAGTGAGACAAAGGGTGTCTCTCCCAAAAATGGCAAGGCCCGGGCAATCCCACCGCCTGTCTCCAGCGGCGCCCCCTCCTCACGCGAGGTGGTGATATGCGGAGCCGCCCGGCCAGACAAATGATCTTCAAGTTGCTGCGCACGGTACGATGTATTCACCACCACCTGTTCGATTCCAGCATCGGCAACCCAGTCAAGGCACCAGTCAATGAGCGGCTTCCCCGCTACGGGGATCAGGGGTTTTGGCATGGTTTCCGTCAGCGGACGCATGCGCGTTCCCAGCCCGGCAGCAAGCACCATCGCATGGGTCAACTTCATGGAGCAATCCCGCCTATCGATGCATCCGCGATAAATACGCCGCGATACGCAGGCGGCACATGCTCTGCCACAAAATCGCGAATTGGCGCCAAAGCCTCATGGCTCAGATCGTGCAGGAAATGCCCCCAGACCCGAGGCAGGTATTCCAGATAATGCGCCTTCCCGTCGCGCACCGCAAGGCGAGTAAAAATCCCGATAATCTTTGCGTTGCGCTGTGCAGCCAAAACAGCATAACGGCTCGCGAACCTGTGTGCATCCTGCCCGGTTGCCGTGGTGTAATGGGCAAAGCAGTCCGCAACGGTAGCAGCGCTGACATCGCGGCGTGCATCTTCCAGCAACGAAGCAAGGTCATAGGCCGAATCGCCCAGCAACGCGTCCTGATAATCAATCATCCCCACTGCTTGATGCCCCGTGCGCTCTGCCAGCCAGAACAAATTATCCGCATGGTAATCGCGATGCACAAAACAGTCCTGCTCAAGTAGCGTAGCATCCAGCACGGCTTCCCAGCGCGCCAGATAGTCTGTACGTAGTGTCTGTGCTGTATCCATCCCTACGACCTGAGGTAAAAACCACTCAGCAAGCAGTGCCGCCTCACGTAGATACACCGCACGATCATAAGGTGGCAGCACTGCTGCCAATGCGGAGCCACTCTCCTTGCTGGCGTGATAGAGTGTGACAAGCGCCTCTGTCGCTTCGAGATAGATTTCGCGCTCACGCGTCGGATGCTGTTGGAGCAATCGGCTGAAAGATGCATCCCCCAGATCTTCCAGCAGCAGGAATCCTTCATCTGCATCAGCCGCCAGAATCCTGGGGACGCTCATCCCAAACTGCGCCAATTGTCTGGTAACTGCTGTAAAGGGCCGCACGTCTTCCCAAGGTGGCGGAGCATCCATCAACACGGCAATAACATCGCCATGCTGTACACGCTCATAACGGCGAAACGAGGCATCCCCCGCCAACATGCGCCGCGTTGCGCCTTCCCAACCGATCCGGGCAAGGAAGCGATCCATTTCCACACTACGATCCGGGCGTTTCAACGAAGGGGCAATCATGACAGGAGTTCCTTACAATGGTCAACGAATGGCTCCAGCCGTACCGTCCGACCACCATCCTCCGCAAGTACAAAAGACAAGCTGAGCGCAATAGGCAGGCGGTAGCTACCAAGCCGCCCGGGCCATTCAATCAAGCTGACCCCAAGCAATGCATCCTCAAGCCCAAGCTCGATCAACGCAGATTCAGACTCGATACGGTAAAGATCATAATGGGAAAGTTCACATTGCACACCGTTGGCCAGCGTTACCGGATAGGTTTGCAGCAGTGAAAAGGTGGGGCTGGTGACTTCAACCGGCACGGGGCTTAGCGCTGCAATCAGGTATTGCGAGAAGGTTGTTTTCCCAGCGCCGAGATCACCGTCTAATGTCACCACATCGCCCGGACGCAGGCAGGCAGAAACCTGGGTTGCCAGCGACTTGGTATCGGCAAGGCTTGCCAGCCTAATCACGTTCATCGAGCCACGCCATCTGGATTGCTTCTAGGATTTTTTCATTGCACCCATTCGCCGCGCCCGTAAATCCGGGAAGCGCTAGCACCCAATCCCGCAGGTCGGTGAAACGAAGATTCACATTATCTGCCTCGGGATGGGCTTCCTCAAGTGCGATTGCGATTGCGTATATATCCTGCCACTGCATAGAAACTCCTAGGGTAACCGCGCCACTATGGCAGGAACCCCTTCTCCGTGCAACCGCCTGCATAATGATTAGGCTCAGGATAACACAATTCAAACCATTGAATTTCCGAAACAGCCACGGCATAAGTAAAGGGTATGACTCTGCACCGCCGCACGCTTCGTCCATGGATGGTCCCCATCCTGTTTTTTGCCTCCGGCATTGCCGCGCAGGCAGCGCAGGTCAGTGCGCAATCGCATGGCACCTACCAGCGACTCAGCTTTACGTTTGATCGCCCTGCCAGCCTGAAAGTTGATAACAGCGATACGCGCATTGTGCTGCATTTCG
>JAUIBB010000034.1 GCA_030427685.1 Alphaproteobacteria bacterium | reverse complement strand
GTTGCGGCGGCATTCGATCCAACAAACGCCAACCAGTCCGCCATTTTGGGCAATCTGCTCAGCTTGCTGGCCTTAACGATATTCTTTGCCCTAAACCTCCATCACCTGATGATTGCTGCCATTGTACAAAGCTACGACGTATTTACGCCCGGCACCTTTCCCAGCACCGCCGATATGAGCCAACTAAACGTCCGGGTGCTCGCCGATAGCTTCCGCCTTGGCGTGATTCTCTCGGGGCCACATTTAGCCTATTCGCTCCTGTTCTACCTCTCCGGCGCGCTGATGTCGCGCCTCATGCCAAACTTTCAGATTTTCTTCGTGATGATCCCACTACAAATCCTCTTGGCGCTGCTGCTATTCTTTGCCATCCTGCCCACCTTGATCCAGACTTTTGCTCAATTTGCGCAAGGACAGCTAATGAATTTTGTTGGGGGCGGCATATGATCGGAGCATCACATGGCTGAAAACGACGATCAGGATGAAGCCTCAAAAACAGAGGAACCCACCCATAAAAAACTCGAGGATGCGCGGAAAAAGGGACAGACCATCTCTACCCGCGAGCTCAACCATCTCTTTATGATGGGCGCGCTTATTTTCTTTCTAGTTGGCATCGGCCCCCATTTGGCCAAGCAGATCCTGGAAACCCTCTCTCCCCTTATCACGCGGCCAGAGTCTTTTCCGATGGACGCAGCCTCGATCTCGGGCACACTGCGCACCTTCACCGTACATACGGCCATGCTGGTCTCGATGACGCTCCTGCTAACGATCGTTGCGGCTATTGCCCCTGCAATCGTGCAGGGAAAATGGGTGTTTGCAGCGGAACAGATCAAGCCAAAGCTACAGAAGATTTCGCCACTTTCCGGCATCAAACGTATCTACGGAAAAAAGGCATGGATCGAGTTCATCAAGAATCTCTTTAAAATCGCTTTTGTTGGGGTGACCTGCGCCTTGATTGTGCGCCCACATATTGACGAATGGCCCGGACTCCTTACCATCGATGCTGACTTTTCTGTCTTCTTTGCCAGCCGCATTGCAGCCAAGATGCTGGCAGCCATGTGCCTCTTCCTCTTCGTACTGTCGATTATCGACTATCTCTATCAGCGCTTCTCCTTCCTCAAATCTATGCGTATGACCAAGCAAGAGGTGAAAGACGAATACAAACAGCAAGAGGGCGACCCGCACCACAAAGCAAAGCTTAAGCAAATGCGTGTACAACGAGCGCGCAAACGCATGATGGCCAACGTCCCCAAAGCCGACGTTGTCATCACCAACCCAACCCACTACGCCGTCGCGCTACAATACGATGCCGATAAAATGGCCGTGCCGAAAGTCGTGGCTAAAGGGGCCGATGAAGTCGCCGCGCGGATTCGTGAGCTCGCCCGGGAGCACCGGGTGATGATTATCCGCAATCCCCCGCTGGCGCGCCTGCTTTATGATACCACCGACGTGGACGAGGATATCCCCGCACAGCACTATCAGGCTGTGGCAAAAATCATCGGGTATGTCTATCGCCTCAAAGGCAAGCGTCCGCAGCCGAAAAAACCAGCCTACCGTCCCAAACCCAAGAAGTGATCGACACCGATACGCTACTCAGCAAGCACTTCCGGTACTTTCCACCCAAAATGCACACGACCGGCTTTCGTATTTTTTGCAACCGTCAGTTTGCGTTTTTGTACTTCGGCACCATGGGTTGCCTCTACAGTATAACGGCCAACAGGCAGCTGAACATAAAGCAATGGCCCGGCTTCCACATGCAGCTCTTCCGCTCCCGCCGCATTGCGGATGACCACTTGCGTATCCTCAACAAATGCGCCACTCACGCTTGCGCTGGTAATATGGACGTTATAATCGCCGTAAGCGGCCTCAATTAACTGGCGCTCATCATCGCCAATGCCGCCAGTCACGAAATTAACTTGTGATGCCGTGCGAATGGTGCGCCCGGTCTCAATCGTTGGGATTTCTTTTGCCTGCGCTTGTGTCGGAGCAGGTGCTTCCTTTACCTGCGCGTGAGCAGGGGTCAACGCACTTGTCAGCACGAACGCAGCCGCGCATGCGGCTATCCGAAAGGTAGCTTGGGTCATCACATTACTCCTGTTAGGCAATGCCCGTGTACAATACACCGGCTAAAGCACCCACCATATACTCCCAATTCCACGACTTCTCAACCAGCATCTATAGCCTACAAAAGATAGCACTGCTCTTTCTGCTGGATTTCATAGGAATCTTGTTTCAATCTGTCGGCGCGCCTGTTTTGGAGAATCGCCATGAAAAAAATCGAAGCCATCATCAAACCGTTTAAACTGGATGACGTAAAAGAAGCCCTGCAAGAGATCGGCGTGCAAGGCATCACGGTGGTCGAGGCACGCGGCTTCGGGCGGCAAAAGGGGCATACCGAGCTCTATCGTGGCGCGGAGTACCTGGTGGACTTCCTGCCGAAGGTGAAGCTCGAAATCATCGTTACCGATGAAATGGTCGAAAAAACCGTTGAAGCCATTGTCACCGCTGCTCAGACTGGCCGCATCGGCGATGGAAAAATTTTCGTCCTCCCGGTCGACGATGTCATCCGCATTCGCACGGGCGAGCGCGGCCCCAATGCGATTTAGCGTTAAAATACAATAAAAAACCCCACAAAGCTTGATCCCCACCCCCTCTTTTGCTACCCCTTCCTCAGGCGTAAGGCCATGCATGCTGGCAGCAGCTTAGTAACGGCATTCTCTGTTGTTTCACTTTTTTATGCACTGCACACAAACGCCTGTTTACACAATGCGTCCCGACGATTAATGACGCAGTAGAAACCAGCTACCGAAGGAGCTTTCCATGTCCGCCCAAGATGTACTTGCGTTAATCAAAGAAAACGATGTCCAGTTTGTTGATTTTCGCTTCACCGACCCGCGCGGCAAGTGGCAGCACACCAGCTACACCGTTGAAAAAGTAGACGAAGCAACTTTTGAAGATGGCATCATGTTCGATGGGTCCTCCATCGCTGGCTGGAAGTCGATCAATGAATCCGACATGATCCTCATGCCGGATACAAAAAGCGCCTTTCTGGACCCCTTTACCGCACAACCAACCATGGTCATCACCTGTGATATTGTAGAACCATCTTCTGGCCAGCTTTACAGCCGCGACCCGCGCAGCACTGCCAAACGCGCTGAGGCCTACCTGAAATATACGGGCATTGGTGACACCGCCTATTTCGGCCCCGAGCTGGAATTCTTCATGTTCGACGACGTGAAGTTTGAAAACGGCATGTTCGGCTCCTCTTACCGCGTTGATAGTGAAGAATTGCCAAGCAACTCCTCCCGCCATTACGAGCATGGCAACCTTGGCCACCGTCCGGGCGTCAAAGGCGGCTATTTTCCTGTTTCTCCGGTAGACTCTGCCGTGGATATTCGCGGCGAGATGCTCAGCACCCTCAAAGAGGTTGGCATTACACCGGTACTGCATCACCACGAAGTAGCCCCCAGCCAGCACGAGCTGGGCTTTGATTTCAGCACGCTCACCTTTACGGCCGACAACGTCCAGAAATACAAATACGTTGTCCAGAACGTTGCCCATACCTACGGCAAAACGGTTACCTTCATGCCAAAACCTGTCTATGGCGACAACGGGTCAGGCATGCATGTACACCAATCGATCTGGAAAGATGGCAAGCCACTCTTCGCAGGCAACGGCTATGCTGACCTGTCAGAAACCTGCCTCTACTATATCGGGGGTATCATCAAGCACGCCAAAGCGCTGAATGCGATCACCAATGCCAGCACCAACAGCTACAAGCGTCTGGTTCCCGGCTATGAAGCGCCGGTATTGCTGGCCTATTCGAGCCGCAACCGCTCAGCGAGCATCCGCATTCCATATGTAGCCAGCCCAAAAGCAAAGCGTATTGAAACCCGCTTCCCGGATTCGACCGCCAACCCATACCTCGCCTTCTCCGCACTGCTGATGGCTGGCTTGGACGGTATCGAAAACAAAATTCACCCAGGCGAAGCCATGGATAAAAATCTGTATGACCTTCCTCCGGAAGAGCTGAAAGACATCCCAACCGTTGCGATCAGCCTGCGTGAAGCCTGCGAAGCCCTCGATGCAGACCGTGCCTTCCTGAAAAAAGGCGACGTCTTCAGCGATGACCAGATTGACTCCCTCATCGCCCTGAAGATGGAAGAGATCATGAAGTGGGAAATGGCACCGCACCCGATCGAATTCCAGATGTACTACAGCATATAATATACCAAAGTCGGGCTTCTTCGCGTTTCTATCGTATCAAGCGATTCTATCACTGGCAGCTCAGCATACTGCGTATGGCGTAGTTGTGTCTGTTACGTGACGTTCGCACCACAGAATCGCGTCTGGGTCGCATGCTAGGGTTAGCGACCTTTACTTCCAGGCACAGAGCTTATAAATTGGATGTTTAGCATTTAGGGCCCCACGATGATCCGCTTCGACAACCATGCATTTAAAGGACTCGACGACTCGCTGAAGCAGTTGTTCGACCTGTTGCAGTCGATGGGTGCCGGAGTGGAAGAGCTCATTGCCATGCTCCCGCAAGCACTGGAATCTGCGGATGCAGAAAGCTTTGCCCAAGCAAAGAATGTCGATAAAATCATCAATGCGGCAGAACTGAAAGTCGATGCAACCGTGGCTGCCGCCATCAATAAATTCACCATTATGGCCGAGGATTTACGCTTCACCCTCGCCACCATCAAGATCGCTGGCACACTAGAGCGCACGGCAGACAAAATCAAAAACTGTATCAAGCGCCTCTCGCGCGTCCAGCAGCCACTCGATACCGTCCTGAAGGACGAACTTTCCACTGCCATTAAAGCCGTAGGCGGCATGGTGCCACTCGCCCTCACCCAGTTGGTAGACTATACGCCAGAAACCGCCAAAGCACTGCTAGAGCACGGTGCCACCGTGCAGCAAGCCTACCGTAAAGTTATTTTACAGCTGCACAACCATACCTCCTCGGCGGATGACGAAACCCATATCCTCCTCGTCGCCAAAAATCTTGAGCAGGCTGCGGATATGCTGGTTGAAATCATGAAAACCAGCCATTACGTGCATTTTGCCACAAAATACGAAAAGGCCTCCGCATAAGCAGAAGTGCGGCCCCAAGCCCTGTCAGGGTGTATCGACAACAGGCAACAAGCCCCCAGTGCTGCCACACTCTTCCATACGCGCCGCTCAGGTGATGAACAGCATGATAATCGCCACTTGATTTTTCTAATCATATAGCGTTTAACGTCGCTCCGTATCGTATGGCGGGTGTAGCTCAATTGGTTAGAGCGTCGGTTTGTGGTACCGAAGGTTGCGGGTTCAATTCCCGTCACTCGCCCCACCTACGAAGGATTCTTACCTTCCCGATACCCACTTACCATCAACTTCAACAAGATAGATGCTTCCCGCTCGGGCAGCCCCGCGATTTATGCAGGGTGGCAGATAATCTGGGGGTCTATTAGGGATCTTCGTAACAACGGAGAATCAACGCCCCGCCACCGCCCTAATCAATCACCGGTGGCTTGCCATGGGTCAATCGACGAAGCAGTGCAATCACGGGAATATTGCACAATGTGAACAGTAGCAGCACATGCAGCACGCTAAGCTTTTGCGCATACAGAATGCTCGCCACCACAGATGCCAACGAGATAAACAGCGCATTCACCACATTATTACTGGCAATGGTACGCGCACGCTCGACCGCATTACTCTGGGTTTGCAGCTGTGTATACAGTGGCACAATAAAAATGCCGCCACAGAATGCCATGAAAAACAAATCTGCCGTGATACGGATATGGTTAAACGAAGCACGCAGAAAGGTGCCCATTCCCACCAGCGCCTCTGCCGGCAACAGGCTGATATGGTAGCCTACCCAACACAGGTCGAGGCCAAAGAGCAGCACTCCGGCCAGCGCCAGCGGCGATAGGTCGCGCGCATGGAAGCGGTGCACGACATAAGGGCACAGGAACGAACCAAGCGCCACCCCCACCGTGAAGACCCCGTTAAACAACGTGACCACCATCTCATTGCCGCCGATCACCTCCTTGGTAAATACTGGCAGCTGCGTCAGATACGTTGCGCCAATGGCCCAGAACCATGAAATGCCAAGGATGGGCATCCGCAGCCGCAGGTTTTCAAAGGCGTGCAACACCATGCGCCAGGTGCTCTGGAAAATATTGTAATTCACCTTCATGCCCGGATTGGCCGTTTCCGTCACCGGCACCTGCCATGCAGCATAGACCCCAAAAAAGCTGACCAAAATCAAGCTAACAGCCACTATTAGTACACCATTGGGCTGTAAAATCAGCACGCCACCTAACAACGTGCCCAACAAAATCGACATAAACGTGCCGCCCTCGACCAGCCCGTTACCCAACAGCAGTTCTTCCCGCGCTAATAACTGCGGAAGGATGGCATATTTCGTCGGGCCAAAAAAGGCCGCCTGCACCCCAATCAAGAAAAGTATCGCCAGCAACGCCCATGTCTGTTCGATCAGCAAGGCCCCGGCAGCGGCGACCATCAATATCGCCTCGGTGACCTTGAGGATACGCACAAGCTGGTGCTTGGGCATCGCATCGGCAAGTTCTCCAGCGAAGCCAGAGCAAAAGAAGAATGGTAAAATAAAGAATGCCGCCGCGATGCTGATAAGCACCGCAATATCTACGCCCATTTTCGTAGCAAGCTCATAGGTAAGGAGGATAATCAGCGCGTTTTTGAAGTAGTTGTCGTTAAACGCACTGAGGGTAATGCACGCGAACACCGCACCGAAACGACGACTGAACACAAGATTTCTGACCGACATGCCATCGTATGTAATGCGCGAACCGGCCAGAGTCGAGGGTTACTTCATAAAATTCACATTGCCTCAGGCCGCGCGCTGACCGCGCACCTGACGACGTAGGTAGTGGATCACCGCTTCTGCCACCGGAATTGAAGAGGCAGGGTTCTGTCCGGTCACCAGCGGTCCCTCCACGATCACATTAGAAACGAAGGGTTTCGCACAATGCGCAATACCGCCCAGCTCCGCCAGCCGTGTCTCAAGCAAGAACGGCACTGTTTGATCGAGACCAACCGCACGCTCTTCCTCATCCGTAAAGCAGGTAAAGCGATGCCCGGCAATCAATGGTTCACCATTCGGCTTGGTGGCAGCAACCAGGCAAGCAGGCCCATGGCATACCGACGAAAGCGGCTTGCTAGCGGCATAGAAATGCTCCACCACCGCACGCACTGCTGCATCTAACGGCAAGTCAGCCATCGTTCCATGGCCGCCGGGAAAAAACACCGCATCATAGGCTGCCGGGTCAATGTCTGACAGCTTCACCGTTGCATGCAGCGCGGCCTGCGCCTCAGCATCTGCCTCAAAACGACGAGTCGAAGGGCTGGTATTCTCAGCACGGAGGCTGGTAGCATCCACTGGCGCCTTACCGCCCGCGGGCGAGGCCAGCGTCACATCGCATTTCGCGTCCAGAAAGGTGTAGTATGGTGCCGCCAGCTCTTCCAGCCACACACCTGTCGGCTGTGGGGGCGAGCCCATCTGGTTTGCTGAAGTGACAACGAAAAGAACGCGTGGGGTATCCATGTTCGCCTCCGATAATACGTGCGCAATTGGTATGACTAACCCAGCCATCGACCTTTTACAAAAGTCGCGGCCAGTGTACCACAAAATGGCAATTTATGCCACCGCCATCTGCGGTACGCCGAGCCAAGCATAGAGTAGCAGCGCCATTGGCACCAGCACGAAAAAAACAGCTGCACTCAAAAGGATACGTCGACGCAGCGGCAAGGTCGGGTGCACCAGCAGCGGCCAGACGATTAAAAAAGCAGTGCTGAGACACAGCACAGTGGCAATTGCAAAGAATTCCGCCATCAGGCTTCTCCTGTAGAGTCCGTACGCCGCCATACCAGCCACCCCCCTACTCCCAGCAGCAGCAATGGCCCCATCCACAGCAACAGCGTACGCAGGCTGAAGGGCGGCTCCATCACGATCTGGTCACCATAGCGGCTGCGAAAAAACGTAAGGATGGCTTCTTCCGACTGTTGTTCGGCAAGCATAGTGCGGACATGCGCACGCATTTGCACGGCCAAAACAGCGTTTGATTCTGCCAGCGACTGCCCTTCACACACCACACAGCGTAGCGCATGAAAAATCTCCTGGGCCTGCGCTTCCTTCACGGGATCTGACAAGGGCACATCCAGCGTGATTGCCGCAGCAGAGAGCGACCAAAGCAGCACCCCAAGGGTAATGAGGCTACGGCGCATGCGAGGCCTCCTCCAACAATTGCGCAATCATCGTTTCAAGCGCCACACGTGATTCTGGCATCAAAGGACCCTTCAAACGAAACCGCACTTTTCCGGAAGCATCGATAAGAAAGCTTTCAGGAATGCCACGAATACCAAGCGCGATAGTTGCATCTCCAGTTGGATCAATCCATACGGAACGGAATGGATTTCCATGATCTTTCAGGAATGCTGCAATTGCCTTGGGGTCATCATTCCACACCACACCGGTTAAATGCAGCGATGGGTATTTTTTAGCCAGCGATGCCAATCCAGGCATTTCTGCCGCGCAGGGCATACACCAGCTGGCGAAAAAATTCAGCAAGGTCACTTTGCCCTGCAATGAATCCTGATGCCACACCTGCTTCGATGCATACGGAGTCAGGGGCAGAGACGGCAAGGCATAGGCTTCACTGCTATCCTGATCCTGCGATACAGGGCGCACCAGCAGCAATACCACCAGCACGGCAATCACCGATAGAAAGCTCACAATCGGTGCAAAACGCGTCATAACTCCTCCTTACGGCGAAAAAACGCGAGAAGGCAGGCAAGCAGCCCCCCCGCCCCGGCCAGTAAAAATCCCGCCCATACCCATTGCTGCATGGGGGTGACATACATGCGCACCCCCAGCGAGGACTGCTCTTTTTGCATGGCATAATTTGCCTCGCCCAGCACGACATAAATATCATGTACTGGCGTCGAATAAAGAGCCGCTTCTGTCGTCTGCATGGTGCGGGTTGGGTAATAACGCAATTCAGGCGACAGCACCGTCACCGCATGCCCATGATGGGCCACATCAAATACCGCGCGCCGTGTAATGTAGTTATCTTCCTGCACACGCTCAGAGCGCTTCAGTGATAGTGTATAATCCCCCATAACCAGCGATGTCCCCGGTGCCAGCGGCGCATCAAATGTCTGCTTTAGCAATCCGCTGGCGGTCATGCCCAGAATCAGGAGGGCAACCCCACCATGTGCGGCAGCCATCGCCAAATGCCGCAGCCCCATGATCGAGGCAAACGAAACACCCGCACGCACCGTACGCAACAAATACAGCAAAACACCGTAACCCAGCCAACCACCCAGCCCAACACCGGCAAATGCCAGCGCAAGCTGACGGTCAAAGCAGGCAAGCACAATCAGCGCTGCCACCAACAGCGCTGGCAGCAATGCTTTCAACAGTATCGAAAATTGCGACGCACTGGTGCGATCCCACGCCATCAGCGGCGCCAATGCACCAAGAAATGGCAGCACTGCCATCAGCGGCAGGAAGGTGCGGTTAAAGTAAGGAGGGCCAACCGAAATACTTGGCAAACCAAGCAGTTCGAGGATCAGTGGATAGAAAATAGCCAACAGGATCGTGGCCGCTGCCGTCAGCAGGAACAGGTTGTTGATCAGGATAAACCCACTCCGCGACATCAACCGGACAGGCGTTGTTTTGTGCAGCTCGCAGAAGCCATAAAGCAGCAGCGCCACGCCACTCACTACCCCGATATATCCTAGAATAAACAAGCCCCGCAACGGATCCGAAGCAAAGGCATGCACCGACGTAATCAGGCCCGAGCGCACAATGAAGGTGCCAATCAATGACATCGTAAAAGTAAGGATAGCAAGCAATGCGACCCAACGTCCAAGCTGACCACGACGCATCAATACAAGATTCGAGTGCAGCAAAGCGGTGCCGGTGAGCCATGGCAACAACGAAACATTCTCGACCGGATCCCAAAACCACCAGCCGCCCCAGCCCAGCTCACGATACGCCCACCAGCTTCCAGCGCCAATACCAAGCGTCAGGAAACTCCACGGCAGCAGAATCCACGGATGCACGACACGTGCCCAATCACTGTCAATGCGCTGCCGCAGCAGCCCGGCCATCGCATAGGCAAAGACAATACCAAATCCAACATAACCAACATAAAGCGTCGGAGGATGGAAGGCGAGACCAATATCCTGTAGAATCGGGTTAAGGTCGTTACCATCTGGCGGCGGCGGAAAAACCCGCAAAAACGGGTTCGAAGTAAACAGGATAAAGGCCAGAAACCCAGCCGAAACCAACCCAAGCACCGCCAGCGTTGCCCCCTTCAATTGCGTGTCAGATGCGCGCAGGAAAGCGACCAGAAACCCACAGCCTGTAAGCACCCACATCCATAACAGCATCGAGCCTTCATGATTTCCCCATGCGCCAACGATCTTATACAACATCGGCTTGGCCAAACTGGAGTTGAGCACCACGGTCAGCACGCTGAAGTCTGACTGCGCATAGCTATAAATCAACGCCGCAAATGCCGCCGATACCAACAAAAAAACTGCCATCGCCATTGGCTTTGTGAGATAGAGCAACGGATGAGGCTTATGCCAACGCACCAGCAGAGGAACCACCCCTTGCAGCAGACTGGTGAAGAAGGCGAGGACCAAACAAAGCTGTCCGAGTTCGGCGATCATTGCATTCCTCGTTTACCGTAAGCATCCCAGCGGCCAGAGGCTTTCAATGCCTCCACCACTTCACGGGGCATATAATTTTCATCATGTTTAGCCAGAATAGTCTGGGCAGAAAGCACGCCATCGCTAGCCAGCACACCTTGCGCAACGACCCCCTGCCCCTCGCGAAAAAGACTGGGAACCAGACCATTGTAGGTAACAGGGAGCTCAGATGTTAAATCCGTGATCACAAAGCGAATACCACCTGCCGGAAGATTCTCCACACTTCCGACCTTGACCAAACCGCCAACACGCATTGTCCGCATCGGCGCAACATGCCCCGCAGCCTGACGTTCGAGCAACTGCGATGGTGTATAGAAAAAGACAAGGCTATCATTAAAGGCCGTAAGGATAGCCCCCGCCCCAAGCGCCATGACGGCCATCGCCGCCAGCACAATCCACAGCCGACGATGCTTGGCTTTCATGGCGTGGCATCCACCGCAGCAGCCCGGCGCTTTACTGACCGCGCACGCACAACACTGCGCACGACAAGCGCCAGTAGCAGCAGCGCCGTTGCTCCGTAGGCAATCTGAATAAACAACGAAACATCCATGCCGCCGATGTATCCAGAAAAACATCATTAGGCTATCAAAAACGCGACACCATCACTACAGCACAACTAAAGATGCCATTCCGGGGTGTTAATTATTTCTATTTTCTTGCGTTACGACGTTTTTTACTGAAGGTTAGAAGGACGCATGACGATCATAAGGCAGCTGTAAAACGATGGATTCTTCGGAAGGCGATTTCTTATCTCAAGGCCGCAAAAGTCCTACCTTTGCGGCGCCCGCACCTGCGGCAGAGCCCGTCGTTATCAATCCATCGGCACAACCCGCACCACCGCCACCTGCACCAGCACCCTTGCCAGCACCAATACCCGCAGCGCCCGCAGCAACAACCGCCGCTCCCACGCCACCACCTCCAGCATCCTTTGCGCCGGCACCAACACCGACACCTGCAGCACCGCCGCCTGCATCCTTTGCGCCAGCGCCACAAGCACCAACTAACCCGCCCCCTGCGTCGTTTGCAGCAGCGCCGCCAGCAGTGCCTACTGCCCCTTCTGCACCGCCGATGGACTCTCCCGGCGAAAGCGGGCTTGGCAAAACCGGTGCCGAAAAAAAGCCGATGCGCATTGGCGAAAAGCTAATGGCGCTCGGGCTAGTC
Source organism: Alphaproteobacteria bacterium (assembly GCA_030427685.1). Taxonomy (GTDB): domain Bacteria; phylum Pseudomonadota; class Alphaproteobacteria; order Rickettsiales; family UBA3002; genus QFOX01. The sequence goes on along the minus strand of JAUIBB010000034.1, from coordinate 3,522 downwards.
TCGAAAGATCAGATCGAAATCGCCCTGCGCGAACAGAAGAAATCCAAAAAGCTCCTCGGCGCAATCCTGATCCAGATGAGCTTTATTACCGAGAGTGCGCTGGGTGAAGTACTGGCGGAAAGCTCCGGCTCCGAACGTTTTGATGCGAAATCAACAATCCTCGACACCTCACTGATCGCCACTGTCCCGCGCGAAATCTGTGTTCGCAACAAGGTAATCCCGGTAGAGCAAAAGCAAGGCACCATCAAACTGGCGATGGCCGACGTCTACAACGTACTCGCGATCGACCAGGTGCGCCGCCATCTCGACAAAACAGCAAAAATTGTTCCCGTCTACTGTACGGAAACCGAAATCAATGAGCTGATTGAGCGCTACTACGATTACGACCTCTCGATTGACGGCATCCTCCGTGAGATCGAGACCGGCATCCGAGAAAATAGCCAGCTCGACGGGCGTGAAGAAGGCTATATCAACCCTACGGTGCGCCTCGTCAATTCGCTACTGATCGATGCAATCCGGCAAGGCTGTTCAGACATTCACTTTGAGCCAGAAGGCACCTTCCTTCGCCTGCGCTACCGGATTGATGGCACACTTCAGCAGATTCGCAGCTTCCACCGCGACTACTGGCCCTCCATGCTGGTGCGGATGAAGATCATGTCCGGGATGAACATTGCCGAGACCCGTAGCGCGCAAGATGGCCGCATCAACATGGTGGCGCTAGGGCGAGAGGTTGACTTCCGTGTTGCAACCCAGCCAACCGTGCATGGCGAGAATGTCGTGCTGCGTATTCTGGATAAATCCAAGTCCCTTGTGCAGATTGACCAGCTCGGCCTCTCCGAGCACAATCTTGAGCTGCTCAAGCGCTGCATCAAGCGCCCAGAGGGTATTATCGTGGTAACGGGCCCAACCGGCTCCGGTAAAACCACGACACTCTACTCGGTGCTCTCCTACATCAACTCGATTGAAGTCAACATCATGACCCTCGAGGATCCGGTAGAGTATCAGCTCCCGATGATTCGCCAGACCAACGTGCGTGAGGGCACGATCGACTTCCTTTCCGGCATTAAATCGCTGATGCGTCAGGATCCCGACATCATCTTCGTGGGGGAGGTGCGCGATCAGGAAACGGCGATTATGGCAATCCGTGCGGCGCTCACTGGTCACCAGGTTTATACCACCCTGCACACGAACGATGCGCTGGGCGCCATTCCGCGCCTTGAGGATATTGGTGTGCCACCACACCTGCTGGCTGGCTCACTGGTCTGCACTATGGCGCAGCGGCTGGCACGCAAACTCTGTAAATTCTGCCGTCGCCCACGGCCAGCCAACGAGGAAGAATGCCGCATTATGCGCATCGACCCCGCCAACCCACCAACGGTGCACGAGGCTGTAGGCTGCGAGAAATGTAATTTCAAAGGCTATAAGGGCCGGATGGGCATTCACGAGATTATGCGGATCGACCCTGGGCTGGACGAATTGATCGCCACCAAGGCCACCCGCAACCACATGATGGAGTACGCGCTGCAAAATGGGTTCGTCCCGATGGTGCAAGATGGCATCAGTAAGGTGTTGGCAGGTGAAATCGACATTCCCGAATTAATCAATACGGTAGACCTTACCGACCGCTTGTAATAATTTCACAAGGGTTCCGTGCTATCGCGGAATGTAATGGGGGATTGTGGCCACATACAACTATACTGCATTAACAGAGCGCGGACGTACCATCCGCGGGGCTATTTTTGCTGAAAACGAGATTGATCTTGAGGCGCGCCTCAAGGAGGTTGGCCTCGACCTCATTAAATTTCACGAACAAACCAAACGCTCTGGCGGCAGCACGCGCATTAAGCTGAAGGACATGATTATCCTCTGCCTCCATCTCGAGCAGCTCTGCCGCGCCGGGGTGCCGATTCACGAAGCACTGGCGGATGTGCGTGACTCTACCGAATCCACCAAGCTACGTGACCTGATGACCGACGTGCTGGAGAAAGTAAAAGGCGGAAGCTCGCTTTCTGCTGCCTTTGCCGCCTACCCGCGCGTCTTCAATGAAGTGTTCGTAGGTTTGATTCAGGCGGGCGAGAAAAACGGAAACCTGACCGAGTCTTTTGTCAACATGTCCGATCACCTGAAATGGACAAACGACATTCGCCGCAAAGTCAAAAAAGCAACCACCTACCCAATTGCCCTGTTGGTGGTCATGTCGCTGGTTATTGCCGTACTGATGATCGCGGTTGTCCCCAAACTGCTGACCTTCCTTGTCGATCAGGGGTTCGCCATTCCTTTCCATACCCGGGCGCTGATCTACACCTCCGAGATGTTTCAGGATTACTGGTTCGTTATCTTTGGCGTCCCCATCGGCCTGTTTATCATCGTTCGCATCATTTACCGGCTCAACGAAGCATTTGCCTACAAGGTAGATAACAACTTACTCAAGCTGCCGGTGCTGGGGCCAACCGTGCGCAAAATCAACCTTGCGCGCTTTACGCACTTCTTCTCCGTTATGTTTAAAAGCGGCATTGATATTCCCGAGGCCCTGCTCGCCTCGCGCGATGTGGTAAAAAACCGCGTGATTCGCGAATCGATCGACATCGTGCACCGCAGTATCGTTGAGGGAAACAACCTCACAAATTCGCTGCGCATTTCCAACCAGTTCCCTACCCTTGTCATCCGCATGTTCAAGGTGGGCGAAGATTCCGGGAATATGAACGATGCGCTGGTGAACATTAAATTCTTCTACGATCGCGAGGTCTCTGACTCGGTAGACTCGATGGTCGGCATGATTTCGCCAACCCTGACCCTCGTAATGGGTGGATTGATTTTCTGGGTAATTGCCGCTGTATTCGGGCCGCTTTACCAGTCGTTCGCTCACATGAAATTTTAGGCGGGATCATGGCGCGCACACAAAAAAAAGATGCTGCTCCCGCTGAAGCCTCCGGCAAAGCGAAGGCGCGCGCCAAAGGCCGCCGCACGGTACAAAAAAAGGGCGGCAAAGGCCGCAGCTTTGTAATCCTGATCGGCGACGATGGCGCAATCCTTGTCTATATGGAAGGCAATAAGGTCGTGCGTCGCCTTTTTGCCCCATCCGCACAGCCTTCCAGCACCGAAGCGATGGTGTCGCTGCTGCGCTCGCACCCAACCGTTCCTCTCTCGCTGCTGATCGACAGCATCGACCAGCAATATGTACGACAGGGCTTTCCGCCTGTTAGCTCTCTTTCTGTAAAAGGACTGGTCAGCCGTCGACTTGAGCGCGATTTCCAACCCGAAGACCTGAAGGGATCGCTACCGTTAGGGCGCGACAAAACAGGTCGAAAAGAATGGAACTTCCTACTAATTGCGCTGGCAAAAACGCCAACCCTGACCGAGTGGCTTGATCTGGCAAGTGAGCTACCTAACGAGCTTTCTGGCGTTTACCTCATGCCGGTCGAGGCTACGATCTACATCCAGATGATTAACGGCGGTACCGGCAATAAAGCGCCCAAGCCCTGGCAACTTCTGGTCACTCACAACAAAGTGTCTGGCTTCCGC
>JAUIBB010000145.1 GCA_030427685.1 Alphaproteobacteria bacterium | reverse complement strand
ACAGACATTCCGATGTGCGGTGTGCCAGTGCATGCTGCCGAGATGTATTTACAAAAACTGATCGCGAGCGAGCACAAAATTGCTATTTGCGAGCAGCTCGAAACCCCGGAAGAAGCTAAAAAACGCGGCTATAAATCAATCGTGCGGCGTGATGTGGTGCGGATTGTTACGCCGGGAACAGTTACCGAGGAGGGCTTGCTGGCGCCCGCTGCTGCGCATTACCTTGCCGCATTGTGTTTTGAGGGCGAGCAGGGGGCTGTCGCGTGGCTCGATCTTTCGACCGGGGAATTCATGACCAGTGCGGTGGCGCTTGCCCAACTTCCCAGCCTTTTAGCGCGCCTCTTGCCGCGTGAATTGCTGATGACGCAAGCGTTATGCGAATCGCTAAGTCCGCAACCCTGGTTTGGGGAGTGGAAGGCGCGTATCACACCTCGTCCGGATGTACAGTTTGATCGCAAAGCGGCCAGCCGCCGCATCAGCGCGCATTATCAGGTGAGCAATCCTGAAGTGTATGGTGAATTCACCGCCCCGGAGCTGGGGGCCTGCGGTGCGCTGCTGGAATATGTCGCGTTGACGCAGATGGCTGCTGCGGCACGCCTCAACCCACCGAAAATTGAGCATGCCGGCGCGTTGATGCAAATGGATGCGCCCACGCGGCGTAATCTGGAGCTTTCACTGACCCTTGCCGGCCAGCGGCGCGGGAGCCTGTTGGCAACGCTTGATACCACAGTCACCGCAACCGGTGGACGGTTGCTGGGGCGCTGGTTGGGTGCTCCTTCCTGCGATCTGCACACGATTGCGCAGCGCCATGATGCGGTGGCCTGGGGGCTTAATCAGCCCTCTTTGCGGCAAGGGCTGCGGGATAAGTTACGAAATCTCTCGGATATGGAGCGTGCATTGTCGCGCCTTTCGCTGGGACGTGGTGGGCCGCGTGACCTATTGATGCTGGCGACCAGCCTTACGCAGGCCAATGTGCTGCACGAACAGTTACGTACATTAGAACTGCCAGAACTACTCGGTGCCGCACGCGAGGCGCTGATGGGGCATCATGCGCTGGCTGGTCAGCTTTCAACGGCGCTTAAAACAGAGGTGCCGCATCTGGTGCGGGATGGAAACTTTATCGCCGATGGCTACCGGGCGGATCTGGATGAATACCGCCGCCTGCGCGATGAATCGCGGCGCGTTATTGCGGTGATGGAGCAGCAGTTAAAGTCGGATACGGGGATTCCGTCGCTCAAGATCAAGCATAACAACGTGCTGGGCTATTTTATCGAAGTGACCCAGATCCACGAAAAAAAGGTGCCCGAGCATTTCATTCATCGTCAGGGGCTGGCTGGAAGCTTACGCTACACCACGGAAGCGCTAAATGAAACAGCCCTTGCCATTGAATCGGCGGCAGATAAGGCATTGAAGCTTGAGCTGATGCTGTATGAAGAGCTGGTTGCTATGGTATTGCAGGCGGCAGATGCAATCGTCGCGGCGGCGGATGCGTTGGCCCAGCTGGATGTTGTAACCGCACTGGCCGAGCGCGCCGAACAGGGCGGCTGGGCACGTCCACAGATGGTATCCTCCACGCAGTTCGAGGTGGTCGCGGGACGACATCCGGTGGTGGAAGAGGCGTTGCGGCGGAGCCATCAGGAGTTTATCCCGAATAATTGTACCCTTGGAGACGGGGAGGGCGCACATCTTTGGCTGATTACCGGGCCGAATATGGGCGGTAAGTCTACCTTTCTGCGTCAGCAGGCTGTGCTGACGATCCTTGCGCAGATGGGGAGTTTTGTCCCCGCACAGGCGGCAACGATTGGCTTGGTTGATAAGCTTTTCTGCCGTGTGGGGGCAGCAGATGATCTGGCGCGTGGCCAGTCCACCTTTATGGTCGAGATGGTCGAAACTGCGAGCATCCTGCATCAGGCAACCGAGCGCTCGTTGGTGGTACTCGATGAAATTGGCCGTGGCACGGCGACCTATGACGGGGTGTCGATTGCATGGGCAGTGGCAGAGCATCTGCACAACCAGACCTGCTGCCGCGCGCTGTTTGCCACCCATTACCACGAGCTGACGGCGCTGGCAGACAGCCTGCCGCGACTGCGTAATTACCATGCCTCGGCCAAAGAATATCAGGGGCAGCTTGTTTTCCTGCATACGATAAAAGAGGGCTATGCGGATAAATCGTATGGGATTCACGTTGCCGCACTGGCGGGGATGCCCAAGCCCGTACTCAGCCGCGCGCGCCAGCTCCTCACGACCCTTGAATCCGGCCATAGCCTGACCGAAAAGACAGACATGCCAGAACTGCCGCTATTTGCCGCACCGGTCATGGCGGCGATTGAAACGCCCTCGCATGCTCAGGCGCTGGTGGAGCGATTGGCAGCGGTAGACGTCGATGGGCTAACCCCGCGGGATGCACTTAATATGCTGGCAGAGTTGAAAGCAGAAGCGCTTGAGAACGAGTAATACGCCGCGCCAGGTCTTATTTGGGCCTATGGTAATGGTTTTTTAATCAAAAACTGCTACTCTCTATCTCTATATTAGGGTTTTTTATGAGTCCGTTTAAGCCTCTTGGGGCGTTTAAAGTCAGCAAAGTGACGACTTCTGTCAAAGAGAAGGGGCAGCGCGCCGGCTCGAAACTTACGATTAAGATCGAGCATACGCAGTGCGGGCGGAGCTTTGAATTCATTCGTAAAGGAACCCACCTTGAGGTGATTCCGGGAAAAGAAGTGCGCGCCAAAGACGGCAGCGGGAATGTCAGTGCGAATTGGTATAAGGTGCTCACCGAAGAAGAAAGACTCGCGGTGATGCAGTTGATCGCTGCGGAATACCGGAAGCCATCGCAAGATCCCGATGGTGTGAAGACATCAGCAATTGGTGTGGTGCCAAACCCGGATCCACGCGCTCCGGATCAGCGTGATCACTATCTTATCTATGTTGGGATCAATAACCACCTAAACTCTGCCGACAACTATAAAAGCTGTGCCGAGCAGGGCATGGTACGCGCTGCCTCGAACTCGTTGCTTCAGCATTTGTATC
>JAUIBB010000144.1 GCA_030427685.1 Alphaproteobacteria bacterium | reverse complement strand
GCAGCATCGTTGGGCAACTCATGCAGCAGGGAAGTACGGATTTTTCAAATACAGCGGAAATGATCGAACAGCTTGGCGCCGCACTCACCCCTGTGCTTAAGAAAGAAGAAATAGAAGCCCCCGAGTTGACCTCCGCCGACATTGCCTGCCGGGTGTCTGAATGCATTGTGCGCAATCTTGATGTAATCTCCCCCTCTCCCCTACAGTCACAAAGCGGCAGCAAAAATGCTGTATCCAAAAGCTTTGGCGACCTTGATTTTCTTTGTGCCTTGATCGTGGAGGATAGCCGACAAGAAATGCCAGCACACTGCTTTGATGATCCGCAATTACGGGAGTCCCTCAAAACCTACCTTCAGGCACAAATTGAATATACGGAAGGCGTAAAAACCGACGAAGCCTATGCCGCCACCATCTATAAATTAGAAGATCAGTTTTATCGGGTACTGAAGGACAGCCCAAAACAGCGTGCAGAAGTCCCGGTTTATATCGATGCAATCTGCCAGTATGTTGAAGGGCATTACGATGAGCTGATGGAGGCTATCGGCAGACCCTCGCGACCATTACAAACAGAGCACGAGGCTCCCCCAGAAGGTCAAACGAAGAAAAAACTCTTCAGCGATGCATTTCTAGAAAAAATTGGAGCTGCACGGGGACCTGATGGCAGTTTTCATCTAAAATCTAAAGAGACAGACGGTTCTGAAATTCGCCGATAACGCCTAATTCAGCTTCTCCTCGTACCAGGTTTCCCCGATTACGATTTTCTCGCGGCCATTTTTCTCGCGCCATTCGTTGGTGTCGCGCAGGCTGTAGATGCAGCCGCAATATTGCTGGGCATAAAACTCTTCGCGCTTGGCGATCTCGTACATCCGCGCCCCGCCGCCATTTTTGCGCCAGTTATAATCCCAATAGGTGATGCCCTCATACGGCGCAGCGGCACGCACCCCGCAATCGTTGATCTGCGCCATGTTCTTCCAGCGCGAAATGCCCAGCGAGCTGGTGATGACCGGAAACCCGTTCTCATACGCATACAGCGCCGTGCGAGCAAAGCGCATGTCAAAGCACATCGTGCAGCGCGCCCCGCGCTCCGGCTCGCGCTCCATGCCTTTGGCACGGGCGAACCAGTCCTGCACATCATAGTCCGCATCCACAAAGGGAATCCCCATTTTCTCCGCAAAGCGAATATTCTCGTTCTTGCGGATCTCGTATTCACGCTTGGGGTGGATATTGGGGTTATGGAAGAAAATGGTAAGGTCGATGCCATTCACCACCATCTGCTCCATCAGCTCCCCCGCACACGGCGCGCAGCAGGAGTGCATCAGCACCTTGTTCGCGCCCTCGGGCGCAACCAGATCCACGTGCTTTACAATCTCAGATGCCTGTTCATGTTGTTGCATGGGCGCGTGGTAGCACAGCCCCCGCGCAAAGAAAAGCCCTATCAGTGGGCCTTGGAAGGCTGCCGGGTCGGCATACTCGCCGCCGGGGTTGCACTGGGAGCCACGTGCGAGCCCGTTTTCACATGCACCGCATAGTCTGAAGACGCCTTGCCCCGTTCGATCTTCAGAGCCGCCTGCAATGCTTTTCCAAGCTCGGCAGCGCTGGTATGGCCATCATGGTTTTTATCATAATCGCCCAGCGATACATTGGCATTTTTCAAAAGGCCCATCACCTCATCCATCGAGGCCTTACCGTTATGATCCTTATCCAGAATCGGCACCCAGCTTTTATGCATCTGGCCCTTGTCCAGCACGGCCTGAATGTCGTCTTCCTTATGATATCCAACTTTAAGGTCATTGTATTTTTTGGCTACAGATTGGTGAATATCTGCCCCCAGCAACACACCTTTACTAACAACACCACCCATTGTTTCTAATGTGCCATGCAGCACCTCCCGGGTCTTTTCCATTCCGTTTTCCTTAAGGAAGCCATCTACTTTAATCGCGACTGTCCCTACCCCCACCAGTACAGCGTGGATACTACCGGAAACAATATGGGATGCCCCCATATTATTCATCGTTTCCTGAACCAGATTCGCGTAGTCTTGCATGCCTTTTTGATCGCCATTATAAATAGTGCCAAGCCCTGAAACGAGTGATTGCTTAAGATCAACCTTTTTCAGTTGGAATGTACCATCATCAATCCCCGCAATGTATTCAGTGGCGACCTTATGAAGCTCGCGCTCATTTGCCTCTGTCCACTGCACTCCGGCCAGCGCATCGCTCTTCTTAAGTACCTGCATGGCGTATTCCGTACGCTTCTCTAAGGATGCATAGGCAAATCCCTTGCTTTTTGTGATAAGCGCCTGCCCGACAGACTCCGTGACTAATCCACTGATATTCTTGATATTCGCATTACTCTTAGCCGACTCGATGCCAAGCGGGATATCTTTCTCAATCTGGTGAAAAATCTGGTCTACGGCATTCAGCTCCAGCAGCGGCCCCGTTGCCTTCATTTCCATCTGAACGGCAGCATCTTTTTTGTCTTCCATGCTCGGCGGCACTTTGCCATGGCAGATGCCATCGACACATTGATCCGCATGCCGGCGCGCATTCGGGTCCTTACACAGCCGCTCCATCCGCCAGGCGCGTTCTTCCTGCGTCATGTTGGCGCTGACATCCTGAATCGCCTGCGGCGCACCTTTAAGCCCCACCTGCGCTTCTTTGGTATAATGCAAATGCTCATGCACCCTGTGGGAAATCGCATCGTGGACAAGGGTTTTAAGCGTCCCCTCGGCAACGGCTTTCCCGCTATAAAGTTCGCCCAGAACCTCACGGATTTTTGGCTGTTCGAACAGGTGATCCTGCTGAATCAGCTCCAGCTGCTCATGTATACCGCCGGTTTTGAATTTCTTAAGCAGCTTTTCTGTCGCCGCGCGCGCCTGCTCGATCAACGCGCGATCCAGCTCCGGCTCGTTCATGTGACCCTCCACGCTTCTCGGGCGCGCAATCGGGTGAGCTGCCGCTGATACTCGCGCCGCGCGAGGCGCAGCCGCGAGTACACCGTGTTCAGCTTGAGGCTCAGCGCGTCGGCGATCTCCGGTG
>JAUIBB010000033.1 GCA_030427685.1 Alphaproteobacteria bacterium | reverse complement strand
CAAGCGGCAACACCGGTGTAGCAGGGGGGCATCAAACGAACACCCGCAACAACCGGGGCGACACTACCAAGGGCCAAGGTGATACCACCAAAGGTCAGGGCGATACGACTAAGGGCCAAGGTGATACTACCAAAGGTGAAGGTAACACCACCAAAGGCCAAGGCGATGATCGTGGCAATCAGGGTGACGACAAAGGTAATCAGGGCGATCAGGGTGGTGAAGGCGAGCAACAAGGTGGCGATGACCGTGACACCAAAGAGGAGTCGATGGGCTACTGTCACCTGAGCAACATTCCGACCATTGATGCGACGGTCTGGAATACTGCAGTGGTGGCGCTGCCATACACTGGCGGTAACCCAAAGGTTTCATGGCCAATTGCGGATCAGTATGCCTGTGAGCACTCCTCGCCACATGCACATGGTTACTGGGACATCAATCCATAGTCCTGTGATACCAACACACTTAAACAGTCACCCGCTCCAATCCGTTGGGGCGGGTGATTGCGTTTGAGGAGGGGGATTCAGGAGCGCGTGCGGTGAAGCTGCCCATCGCGCAGATAGATCGTTGGATAATCAAACGCCTCGATCAGCGCGGCATCATGGGTGGCGAAGACGATGGTGGTGCCGACCTTGTTGAGCGAGCGGAACAGATGCATCAGCTTCATGCTCAGCTCATGGTCGAGATTGCCGGTAGGCTCATCCGCGAGAATCAGTAGCGGCTTGTTGATCACGGCACGGGCAATTGCCACGCGCTGTTTTTGCCCGCCTGAGAGGAAGGGTGGACGCACATCACCGAAGCCATCCAGCCCGATCCATGCAATCAGCTCACGCACTTTCGCTTCGATTTCGTCGCGTGGCTCGCCCATAATTTTCAGGGGAAGCGCGACATTTTCTGCGACAGTGAGGTGGTTCAGCAGTTGGAAATCCTGAAACACAGTCCCAATTTTCCGGCGAACGGGCGGCAGATCTGCGCGCGCAAGGTCTGTCACATCCGAGCCAAACAAGTGCAGCGAACCGCCAGATTGCTTGAGTGAGAGCGACAGTAAGCCAAGCAGAGAGGACTTGCCTGCACCGCTGGCACCAGAGACGAACGTGAACGAGCCCGGCTCCAGATGCAGGTTTACATTTCGCAGCACAGGCCTTCCGGCTACGTATTCGAGGGTGACGTTGTTACAACGGATCATTCAGTGCGTCCTGTCGTCGGGCGTTTGCATTTTTATATAGCCCATTCTCCCCAAGCGCAATATAGTTGACCCAATTCAACAAGGTGGCTCCATGATTCTCAATTGTCCGCAATGTCCATCGCGGTTTCTTGTGGCCGATGCCCTGATTCCCAAAGCAGGGCGCACGGTGCGTTGTGGTGCCTGCGCGCATGAATGGTTTGTAGAGCGTCCTGCCAATGCGCCTGAGCCGATTTCCATGGACGATCCATCGAATCCAGAGGTGCCACTCACCGAAGAAGAGGCCGCCGCCGAGGCTGCGGCAAAAGCTGCGATGGAGGTCGATCTTTCGGCGTTTGATGTACTTACGCCGGCTCCTGGCACCAATGTTCCAGCCCTGACAGACCTGCGCAACCTGCCGCTCCGGCCATTTGTCATTGCTGCACCAGTTTTATGTTGTCTCTGGCTTGGCGTAGCAATGTTGAGCTATTTCCCAAGTTGGTTTGATGCTCCGGTCTTTGGCGCTATCTATCGGATATTTGGTGCGACTGCGACAGAGGGGCTGGCCTTTGCTGATGTTAAAATGGAGCGTCAGGAAAACGATGCGGCCACCAAGACTCGGTTTATTTTCTCAGGTAATATCATCAACCGCAGCACTGAAGAACGCACCGTGCCTACCGTGCGCGTGCTCCTCAACGATGCCGAAGGCGATCAGGTCTGGGGACGTGAGTATCCCGTCAACATCACACTCAAGCCCGGCGAGGTTTACCCGTTCCGCATCGTGAATGTGGAAACCAGCTTTGCTGACAAGGTAAAGACGATTCTGCTTGATCTCGGGAACGGCTTAGAGTTGTTTGCACGTTAGTATGAACGAAAAACGCATTCTCGAAAAACGCACTATTCCCGTCCTGTTCACCGAGCAGGAGATCCGTGAGCGTGTGGAAGCAATGGCTGGCGAAATTGCCGCAAAAATTTCCGGCGATTTTCTGATTGTCTCACTGCTGCGCGGTTCGTTCATGTTCACGGCAGATCTGGTGCGTGAGTTCTACGCGATCGGTGTCCACCCGCAGATTGATTTCATGACCCTGTCCAGCTATGGCGAGGGCACCACATCCAGCGGCTCCGTCGTAGTCGGACGCGACCTGACCGATGAGGTCAAAGGCAGGCAGGTGCTGATTGTGGATGATATTCTGGAAACAGGGCGTACGTTGAATTTTGCGCTCGACCTTTTGAAAGAACGCGGCGCCGCCGATATTAAAATTGCCATGCTACTTGAGAAGCCTGGTAAATTGCAGGTTGATGTGAAGGCCGACTTCATCGGCTTCTCGATTCCGGACAAGTTCGTGGTCGGATACGGCCTCGACTACGCGAACCATTATCGCGAGCTACCCTTCATTGGATATTTAGACGTTCACTGAGCCGGTGCTTGCAGGGTGCTTAATGCCATTCTGGCATTTGCTCGTCCTGTAGCATTTCAGCATAGGTTGGCCGTTTGCGAATGATGCTGAATTGCGCGCCATCTACCAGTACTTCGGGTGCCAGCAGGCGCGAGTTATAGCTGTTGCTCATGCTTGCGCCATACGCCCCCGCCGAGCGGAAAGCAATCAGGTCACCTTCTGCGGGTAACGGCATGCTTACATCATTCACAAAGACGTCGCTTGATTCGCAGACAGGGCCGACGACCGAGACGGAAGTCGGCGCAGTATCGCGCTGCTTCACGAGGACGGTTTCGTGTATTGCATCGTAGAGCGCGGGGCGCATCAGGTCATTCATGCCGGTATCGGTGATGATGTAGGTACGTGCGGCCTGCTTCACATACGTCACGCGGCCGATGAGAATGCCGGCATTGGCTGCAATCAGGCGGCCCGGCTCGAAGATAAGCTCGCCGTCCCAGTCAGCAAACAATGCGCTGACCATGGCACCATATTCAAGCGGAAGCGGTGGCTCTGAGCCGCCGCTGACATAGGGAACACCGAGGCCGCCGCCAAGGTCGATGCTGCGAATCGGTACACCGCTGGCGCGTAATTGCTGCACCAGTTCTTTGACGCGCACATAGGCGGCACGGAATGGCTCCAGCGAGGTTAGCTGCGAGCCGATATGCACCGATACCCCACGCACCATGATATGTGGCAATGTTTGTGCCAGCGCATAGACCGATGGGGCAACATCAATCGCAATACCAAATTTATTTTCGGCTTTGCCGGTCGAAATTTTTGCATGCGTTCCCGCATCAACATCGGGATTCACGCGCAGGGCGATAGGGGCTTTCATCTGGAGGTCACGTGCGACTTCATTCAGCAACAGGAGCTCCCGATCGGATTCTACGTTGAACTGGTGAATCCCGGCGGTGAGGGCGAATGCCATTTCCTCGCGGGTTTTTCCGACACCTGAGAAGACAATTTTGTGCGCAGCAATCCCTGCGGCCAGTGCGCGGCGAAGCTCGCCTTCCGAGACCACATCTGCACCCAGACCCGCTTCGCCAAGCAGCTTGAGCACGGCGAGGTTGCTGTTGGCTTTGACCGCGAAGCAGACCAGCGGATTAACGCTCGCCAATGCCTGTGTAAAGACCTTGGCATGATGTACCAGCGTTGCTTGCGAGTAGCAGTAAAACGGGGTGCCTACTTCTGCGGCGATGCGGTGCAGGTCAACGCCTTCGGCATGCAGGATGCCCTGCTGATATGAAAAATGATCCATGCTTAATCTGCTTCTGGTACAGCTGTTTCGGCTGCATTTTGTGGTGCCGTGCGCTCTTCATAATTCTGCATATCCCGCTCGAGCTGATCACGTCTTTTTTGCCGCTCGGCTTCATAGGCAGGAATGTCCCGCGGGGGGATCAACGGGCGCTGGATGCCGCAGCTCGAAAGTAGCAGCGTCGTCATCAGCAGCAGGGGAACGCGTATCAGCATGGTGGATCCTACAAAGTGAGTAGTCTGCATGGGTGATTGGTATATGCGAGCGTTATAGCGGATTGGGGTGGCGGCGCAAGCAACTCTCCCGGAGGCATCGAGATTAGAGCGTAAAGCCAGGCAGTACATAGGTTGGGTTGACGCCAGCAATACGGCAGATTTCACGGGCATCGGCTTCGTTAATATCGGCGCCATAGCGGTGCGCCAGTACGCCGCCGGTAATCAGCAGTGAGTCGATGCCTGCATCATTTGCCCCCTTAATGTCGGTGGCAGGGTTGTCGCCCACCGCCAGAAGGCGTCCATTTCCCAGTATCGTGCGACAGGTGGCGTAGACCTCAGGGAACGGCTTACCAACATAGGCAACGCGTCCGCCAAGCTTCGTAAATTCTGCGGCCACTGCTCCGGCGCAAAGCCATTGCGTGCCGGTCTGTTTCACCACTTCCATGTCTGGATTGACGCAGAGCATAGGCAGATGCAGTAGCTGCGGGAGGAGTGGCAGCACCTCGTCATGCGGCTGGCCATCATATTCATAGCCCGTGCAGAGTGTGAACTCCGCCTGTTGCGGATCATCCACCCGGACATACTGGTCAAGGCCAGTCAGGATGTCTTCGTCCTTCGAGGGCCCCAGATAGTAATAACGCCGTGAAGAGGTATCGCGCGCCAGCATATCATAAGCTACCTGACCAGAGGTGACGATATCGAGGTCGTGGGCAGCGGGGATTTTTAGCCGCTCTAGGTTTTCCCGTGCCTTGGCCGCGATGCGTGGTGCATTGCTTAGAAAAAGCACAGGAATATGCATCCCATTCAGCACACGCAATGTGTCGGCGATGCCGGGATAGAGTTTGTCGCCGTCATGGATTACGCCCCACAGGTCAACAATCAGGGCGTCATACTGGCGAATTTGGTCGGAAAAAACAGTGCTCATGGGCGCTGTCTAGCAGGATTTCAGTAAAAGCCAAGAGTTTAGCGCTGTCATTGCGAAGAGCGTAGCGACGCGGCAATCCAGTGGGTAGAGCGCGCCGCCCCGTATGCTGGATTGCCGCGTCGGCTTGATGGGCCTTGTCGCAATAACGAAACATAGTTGTCATTGAGCCCAAAACCGGCTAATCCCGTGCCTATGAAAGCACTTGTAAAATCTCAGGAAGCGGAAGGGCTATGGCTCGCCGACGTTCCCGAACCCACCTATGGCATCAACGATGTTCTGGTGAAGGTCCTCAAAACCGGTATTTGCGGCACCGATGTCCACATCTATAACTGGGACAGTTGGGCGCAGAAAACCATCAAGGTGCCGATGACCGCCGGCCACGAATTCGTGGGCCGCGTCGAGGCCGTTGGCAGCAATGTCAGCAGCGTCAAAGTAGGCGATCTGGTGAGCGCCGAAGGCCATGTCGTTTGCGGTGTCTGCCGTAACTGTATGGCTGGCCGCCGCCATCTCTGCGCGCACACGCTCGGCGTTGGTGTCAACCGCGACGGTGCTTTCGCGGAATACGTCGCCGTACCTGCCGTCAATGTCTGGCACTGCAGCGCCAAAATTCCGCTGGAGCAATACGCGATTTTCGATCCGCTGGGTAACGCCGCGCACACCGCGCTGAGCTTTGACCTTGTGGGCGAGGATGTGCTCATCACCGGCGCTGGCCCCATCGGCATCATGGCCGTGAAAATGGCCCGCTTCGTCGGCGCGCGGCATGTGGTCGTCACCGATGTCAACGACTACCGCCTCGACCTCGCCAAAGCGATGGGCGCAAGCGCGGCCGTCAATGTCGCCAAGGAAGACCTGAAATCCGTGATGGGCCATCTGGGTATGACCGAGGGCTTCGATGTGGGGCTGGAGATGTCCGGCAATCCGTCAGGCCTCAAGCAGATGATCGGCGCGATGGCGCATGGCGGCAAAATCGCTATGCTCGGCATTCAACCCGCCGATACCGGTGTCGATTGGGATGCCGTCGTGTTCAAAGGCCTCACCATCAAAGGCATCTACGGCCGCCTGATGTTCGAGACCTGGTACAAGCTGCAAGCCATGCTCGAATCCGGCATGGACGTAAACCCCATCATCACCCACCGTTTCTCCTATCGTGACTTCCAGGAAGGCTTCGACGTCATGCGCTCCGGCCATTCGGGGAAGGTGATTCTGGATTGGGATGTGTAATGGCTAAATGGCGCCGGTTCTTTGGTGAGAAAGAGGAGTCAGCTACGCCGGAAAAGCCCATTGCGTGGGTTGTGCATTCCGTAGATGCATGGCGCGATACAATGACAGATATCCTGACCCGTGCGGGTTATGCCGTGAATGCATTTGAGCGGTTCGATGAAGCGGTCTTAGCCTATGATTATTTAGAAAAAAGTAAGAAGCCACTTATCAAAGACATAAAAAAACTGAAGGGGGCCAATAGCAGGCCGTACCTTTATGATATTAACGACATTCATGATATCCAGAGACCGGTTCTGATCGTTTCTGACCTTTACGGCGAGAAAAGTTTGTTCCCCCAAAAGCAGGTGACGGATCTGGCAAAGAAAATTCAGGGTAAAGGGGTGGGGCATGTGATCCAATCGACCTCCAGCATAAACCCAGACAACATACTGAGAGATATCCAAGACTATCTTGCATCGGGCGTACCAAAGATCATGGAAAAGAGGGGAATGGATGAAGCCTCCTTTCTTGCACTTGCCGAAGAGTCCATAAAGGCTGCACAGGAAAACGAACAGCATCTTCCGGGCGGATATACGCTGCCAGGAAACCAATCGCCGTATAACGGCGGAAGATATTAGGAGAACCAACATGACCGCAACCGCACGTAAGGAAGCCCCGATGAATAGCCTCACCAGCAGCCTGCAAACCGAGCTCGACGCCATGGCGAAAGCCGGCACGCTGAAAAAATTCCGCCACATCGCGGGGCCGATGGATACCGAAGTGGACATGAAAGAAACCGGCCACGCGCTGGTGCTGTCGTCAAACAATTACCTCGGCTTTTCCAACCATCCGGAAGTCATCGAAGCGGGCGTCGCGGCGCTGAAAAAATATGGCGCAGGCACGGCGTCTGTACGCTTCATCTGCGGCACCTTCACCATCCATGACGAGATCGAGGCGGCGATTGCGAAAATGCACCGTACCGAAGCCGCGCTCACTTATGTCAGCTGCTGGGCGGCCAACACCGGCCTCATGCCTGCCATTGCCGGCGCGGAAGACGTGCTGATTTCCGACGCACTCAACCACGCCTCCCTCATCGACGGTTGCCGCATGAGCAAAGCCAAGCGCCATATCTACCCGCATTCCGACATGGCCGTGCTGGAAGAAAAACTCAAAGAATCCCAAGGCGCTCGTCGCATCTTCATCGTGACGGACGGCGTGTTCAGCATGGAAGGCACCATTGCCAAACTGCCGGAAATCGTGGCGCTGGCGCGTCAATACAACGCCGCCATCATCCTCGATGACTCCCACGGCGTGGGCGTTATGGGCAAACACGGGCGCGGTACGGCGGAGCATTTTGGGCTGGAGCACGAGATCGACATTTACACCGGCACGCTGGGCAAAGCCTTGGGCGGTGCAGCGGGTGGGTATGTTGCGGCTTCCAACGCCGTCATCGAATACCTCAACCAGACCTCGCGTCCGCAACTGTTTTCCAACGCACTGCCTGCCACTATTGCCGCCAGTGCCATGAAGGCCATCGAGATCATGGAGCGCGAGCCGGAGCGCGTCGCGCACCTGCATGCCATCACCAAGCGCATGCGCGACGGTCTCAAGGCGCGTGGTTTCAAGCCGCTGGAAGGCCCAAGCGCCATTGTGCCGATCATCGTCGGAGAAACCGCGTTTGCGATTAAAATGAGTCAGGAGCTGTTGGGCGAAGGCATCTTCATCACCGGCTTTGGCTACCCCGTCGTGCCCGAAGGCACCGCCCGCCTGCGCATCCAAATGTGCGCAACGCTCACCGACGCACAGGTCGATGCCGCACTGGAGAAGTTCGAGAAGGTGGGCAAAAAGCTGGGTGTCATTTAGTTGCACCGCACCTTCATAGACTGCTGGATGCTAAAGGAGTGGCCATGATTTTCAGGTTTACACCCGCAGAGGCAGACGCGTGGCGTAGCATTCGTTTGGAGTCGCTTCAGCGTTCTCCTATTGCTTTCATCCAGACCTATGAGGATGAGGCCGCCAAAACACCAGAGCAGCAAAAAAGATTCCTGACGAAGAACTGTCTTTTAGGTTGGCGCGATGCGCAGGGCGAAGTAGTGGCCGTGATCGGGTTTTATATTCCGGAGGCACGCCGCCTTGCACATCAGGGGCGTGTCTTTGCAACATATGTGCGTGATTCTCATCGAGGGAAGGGGATTGCCGATCGGTTGATGGAAGCGCTGATCGCAACAGCTTCTGAGCAGGTATCACAGCTGCATTTAGCCGTTGATGTCAACAACCACGCGGCCCGTGCACTATATGAGCGCCATGGATTTACGATCTACGGAACGCATCCGCAGGCGCTGTGCGTCGATGGTATCTATTATGACGATCACCTGATGGTAAAAATGCTTTAGTGCACGTGCGTGGACGCCTGCGGCTCGTGGGCTTGCTGATGCTCTAGGCCGGCCACATGCACCCGGCTATCGGGTGTGGGGGCGTGCGGCGTATGGTGAGGTTTCTTCGTAGGGTTATCATTTCGTTCCACGTTGTTTGCAGGATGCGTGGGTGGGTGCTCTGCCGTTTCCTTCGCTTCTTTTTTAGTAGGCACGGACGCTTCTTCAGGTGCGGTTGCGCGTGCGGCTACCACAGGTTCAGGAGAAGCTGAGGCCACCACGGTCGTTGCCTCTGGTTTCGCATGTTTTTTGCCAGCAATTGGTGCCATCACACGTGTTAGTGCGTAGACTCCCCATGCAACCATGCCTGACGTAATCGACTCGCTGATAAAGTAATAAGGAACCACTGAATGGTTGGGATCTTGATTCAGGCTGCCGTGCGCATCATGTTTTACCATGCCGGGATAGTTTTTTTCCATCTCGGCAATACGTGTACGTGCGACGGTATCGCCGGTGATATGTGAGGCTAGTGTACCAATCTTGCGCGAGACCCACGCAATTGGGCGGTCAAAATAAGTGCCTTTCCCTGCTTCTTTGGCATGTTGGCTGACGTAGTGATCGATGGCTTCACCGCGTGCTTCGCGCAAGGAATTATTGCGTAGGCGATCGAACCAGCCTCTGCCGGCCTCTGGGTTGCTGGCGAAGTACGCTTCTTGCGCTTCGCTGCTGACACGCGCGAGGTTTTCTTTCAGCGCCGGATTGGTGGCGCGTGATAGTAGGCTGGTGCGATCCCACAGTAGCCCAACAGTGGCATAAAAAGGGACCAGTGCAAGGACGCGGCTGCTGAAGATAGAAGCCCAGGTTTGTTTGGGGGCGGCTTCCAACTCGCGGTGAGATTGCACAATCTGTGGGTCTGTTTCGGCCTTCTCGCCGTAGATTGCATGATCCCATTTTTTGACGAGCCGTACTTTAGCATCTTCCAGCCATTTCATCGGCAGTAGGACAGCAAAGCCGCCGGTCAGGAAGAAGCTTTTTGTCGCCAGCATTTTCGAGGTTCTGCGATCAAGTGGAAGCACGCCCTGCGCTTTTGCAACGAAGCGCTCCATCCATTGCTGTCCACGGTGGGTGCGCTCAATCGCATAGACCGCGACCACACTCAATAAGGCATTAATGACGTAGCCGACCGTGCTGTAGGTAAGGCGGTCGAATTTCTTCTCGCCTTCCGTACGGATATGCTTCCCCGATGCCACGCCAGTAGGCATCGCAGGCTGGGCTTGTTCGCCAGCGCCGGAAGGCAGGTCGGTCTGTGAAATATCCTTTTTCATCAATAGCCCACTATAGCAGTCTGGGTGGGCTTCGTTTGTGACGGTTTGATGAAATTCCCGGCGGCAACAGCCCGGCCGAAATAATTTAAGCTATTGTATTAATTGGAGAATGAAAGTACGCCGTCACCAACAATCTGTACGGCCATGGCTGCTAGCAATACGCCCAGCAGGCGCGAGAGTACAACCCGGCCTGTTTCGCCCAGCACCCGGTCAATTGTCGATGCCATACGAAAAACAGCATAGCAGGCGCCCATAATAAGCGCGATTACCCCCACCAATGCCAACAGGTTCATGGGCTGGTGAGCGGCGGTGCTAGCTTGGAGAATAGTCGCAGTGATCGCCCCCGGGCCTGCCATCAGTGGAATGGCAAGTGGAAACGCAGCAATATCATCGCGATGATCGTGGGCGATGGCGGATTCGGCAGAGTTGCTTTTGCGTTCTTCTCGCTTTTCAAACACCATCTCGACCGCGATGTAGAAGAGCAGCAGACCACCGGCAATCCGGAAGGCTGGGATGCCAATTCCCAACGCCGCCAGTAGGCGCTGCCCACCCGCAGCACTTGCCAGCAGGATGATAAAGGCAATCATCACCGAACGCCGTGCTGTGCGGTTGCGCTCCTGCACACTCATGCTGGTTGTTAGGCCAAGAAAAATAGCGGCCAGACCTGGAGGGTCAACAGCGACAAAAAGTGTCGTAAACGCGGTTTTGATAAAGTCGAAGTCCATTCCTCTCCTTTAACACAGTGCGGTGAGGAGGGCAATGGGTGGTGCCGCAGTTATGCCCGGGGCAGGGAAATCTCAACCAGAAGGCCACCGCCTTCTTCTGGTGAGTGCAGGGAAATAGTGCCGGATAGCCGGGCGACGCTTTCAGCCACAATGGCCAGCCCAAGGCCCGTACCGACCGCTTGTGGTGTTCCAACACGGTAGAAGCGCTCGAATACAAGTGCGCGCTCTGCCTCAGGAATGCCAGGGCCGGTATCCTGTACGCGGCAACGGATATGGTCTGCGTCCGAGGCAAGATGGATAGAAACCGCACCCTCTGCCGGGGTATATTTAATCGCATTCTCAAGGATGTTGCTCACAATCAACCGCAACAATGTTTCGTCTGCAAGGACGGTGCAGTCACCCTCTTGTTCCAGTGATAGATGGATGGATTTTTGTGCCGCCAGTGGCGCCATCTCTTCGAGAATGGCAATGCAGAGCTGATGCCATGAAAGAGGTGTGCGGACGATGGTCTGGTGGCTGACACGGGTAGAGGTCAGCAGTTGGCTAACCAGTGTTGCTGCACGGTCTGTTGCGGCTGTCAGGTCATCCAGCAGGGCTTGCCGTTTCGCTTCATCCTGTGTTTGTGAAAGCAGCTGCAATTGTAGCTTCAGAGCGGTAAGTGGCGTGCGCAAATGGTGCGCAGCATTTTCAGTAAAGCGACGCTCGGTGTTGAAGGAATAGGTGAGTTTGGTCAGCAGCTGATTGATGGCCATCCCCAGCGGTGCAAGATCACGCGGTACGCCACGCAGTGAGAGAGGCGATAGGTCGTCTGGTGTGCGGTAGCGGATTTGCTCAATCAGTGCACGCAAGGTGCCAAGGCCAGAACCGATGCCGATCCACAGCAACATCCCAACCAGCGGGATCAACAAGAGCAGCGGAGTGGCTAGTTCAAATAGGATATGCTGTGCAAGTGAGCGGCGGAGCTCGACCTTTTCCCCTGCTTCAATGACAATCCGTGTATGAGGAATACGAAGGCTGTAAATACGCCAGCGCTCTCCTTTATACTTCACATACGAAAACCCCCGAGGCTGCAATGGAAGATCTGTGCCGGGAGCAACGTCAGATACCATAATCAGACGTCTTGACTTCCAGACACGAAACATCCGGTCATTGGCATATTCATTCGCAAATTTGTTGAGTTTGCTTTGATTGCTGAGAGCAAGATCCATCTTCTGAATGCGCCGAAATGCCCATGGGTCTGCATCTTTCAGTTCGTCCTCTACCACCAGCCACATCAGGTTGGCACTGTTGATGAGCTGGGCATCATAGGCATGCTGGATTTGAACGGAGGCGCTTTTAAACGCCATCATGCCGATGACCACAATGGTAACAAAGATCGTCAGTGCAATGCGAATAAAGAGGGTGCGGGTGAGGGAGGGCGTATTCATGCGGCGATGCGGTACCCGACACCGCGGACGGTTTGAATGATATCGGAACCAAGCTTCTTACGCAGGTTGTAGATGGTTACCTCTACGGTGTTACTTTCTGCCGCATCGTCAGCGCTGTAGAGCGCATATTCAATATCTCCCTTTGTTACAAATTTCCCCGCACGTTCCATCAGTAGTTTCAGGGTGCGGAACTCTTTGGCGGTGACAGAAACAGGGGCATCATTCTGATGTAGGGTGGAGGCGCTGGGATCCAGTGCCAGCTTGCCGCTACGCAAGATGGTTTCCGCACGTCCGGCGCTGCGGCGCATCAGGGCACGTAGGCGTGCTAACAGCTCATTCAGGTCAAAGGGTTTGACCAGATAGTCATCGGCCCCTGCATCCAGCCCTTCCACTTTTTGCTGCGGCAGGTCGCGTGCGGTCAGCAGCAGGATGGGCACCATATTTTTACGGCCTCTCGCTGCTTTGATGACATCAAGGCCAGAATATTTTGGCAGGTTTACATCCACGATGGCGGCGGCATACGGTGAGTCGTTAATCGCCAACATGGCAGCTTCGCCATCGGTGACCCAGTCCACACCATAAGCATAGTGCTCCAGCGCTTTTTTCAGCGACGTGCCGAGCATTTCATCATCTTCTACCAATAGTAATCGCATGGGCTATCTGTAGTGCAAGTGCAGCCATAAAAAAAGCCTGCTTTTAAGGCAGGCTTCTGGGAAGGGCGGCTCCGTTTCCGAAGCCGCCCCAATCCGGAAACTAATTAGTTTGCTTCCGGAGCTTCTACTGCCGCATCTACAGGAGCAGCAGCTTCTGCTTCATGCGTATGCTTTTTATGCGATTTATGGCCTTTTTTGTGCGCCTTTTTGTGGTGGTGCTTACCATGTTTTGCTGGGGTAGCTGCATCAGTCGTGGTGCTGCTATCGGTGGTTACAACGGTCTCAGACGCGGTGCTTTCAACGACAGTTTCATCTGCCGCGAATGCAGCAACGGAAACGAGCAGGCTGGCAGCGCTAACGGCCAGCATAAGGGATGTACGAAGTGCCATGATGATCTCCTTTGTGAGTGTGAATTGGCACAGCGCTTATAGCGTAGTCAGCTGATGCCAAACTGAGGGTGTGTAGCTTTTCTATGAAGCCGCCTGGTGCCAATAAGAAAGGCCCACTCGTGTGAGTGGGCCTTTCCCTGCGATGCCGAAGCGTTGGCCCGGCCTAAGATGCAAATGCTTAGTGCTTTTTGCTCTCTTCTTTTTTCTCGCTTTTGTGGCTCTCAACGCTCATCGCGCCTTCAGCCGCCGGAGCGCTCGTATCCGTAGCAGCTGCGGTATG
Organism: Alphaproteobacteria bacterium; assembly: GCA_030427685.1. Classification (GTDB taxonomy): domain Bacteria; phylum Pseudomonadota; class Alphaproteobacteria; order Rickettsiales; family UBA3002; genus QFOX01. The sequence continues at coordinate 2,330 of JAUIBB010000033.1, read as the reverse complement.
GGAGGTTGCTTTCACCGTTTCGGTGCTGGCAGCATTGTTTGCGAATGCAGCAGTAGAAGCAAGGATCGTTGTAATAACAAGTGCGGTACGAAGTGCCATGATTTATCTCCTATGATAATGTGAATTGGCGGCATGCTTATACCGCGGCAACATGATGCGAAACTGAGGGTAGAAGGGGTATCCGAAAAGAATCGTGCGGGGCTAGCGTGGGTAGCGTGAGCCACTGATATAGCCTTCAATCGGCGCCCCGGCAGCACCTGCTACGCCGCTATCTGAAGCAACGCCACAGCGGATATTGTCGCTGCGCGGAATGCTTCCGCACAGATTATGGATAAATGCTGCACGCCCAAACGGACCAACCCGTAACCAAACGCGCGTATTGCCGTGCATCTGTTGTTGCAGGGACGAAGCTACCCGCAGGCGCACCACCGGAAAGTCTGGGTGCGATTGGCGGTAGGTTTCCCAGAAAGCCAGCGCCATTTGTGGGTCATCAAACTCACCAATCTGTGCCCAGAGGGTTTTACGACCAAGGGTCGAGCTGGGCAGGAGTGAGATCGTAGGGACAGCAGGGGTGATTTGATGAAGCGGTGCGCCGGGAACTACAGGTTTCACTGCTTCTTCGGTCAAGGGCACACGCTTCGCCTCTTCTACCCGCACAGAGCCAGCATCTTCATGCGGTGCCGCGACGGCCGCAGTGGCAGGAGGTAACGTAGCGGCGGCAACAATTGGCGCTGATGGAGCCGGTACAGTCATCTGCCGTGCCGCAGGCAGTGTAGTGGTTGCAGGTTCGGCCAACAGTGCGGGGTCTGCCAGATGGTGCGGTGGTTGCACCGGCTGAGGCTTCGCCAGCAGCGGTTCGGCTGGAGGGCTGCTTGTGATAGCACTGCGGTTGCTTCTGCTCAGCAGTGGCGGAGGGGGGAGCAAGTCGGGCGGTATATAGGGTGTCGGCGCTACTTTCGCCGCGGGTGTAGCGGCTGGTGCCACTGGCTTGGGCTGAGCCATAATAGGTGCAGGCGCTGCAGCCGGTGCTGCTTTTTCGGCGACGGCCATGGCTGCCGGCTCAGATGCTACATGGTTGGAAGGTAATGCCGCTAGCCCTCCCTGTGGTATGGAGACGGGTTCGGACGGTGCTACATGCATTGAAGGCGCTATGTGAGGCATGGTCGAGGCGTGCGAGGCCGCTTCCTCAGCCAGCCGCGAGACTTCCTGCTCTAATGTGGTGGCTGCAGGCGCGGCAGCTTCGGCCATGGTCGGCGCTTCTGGCGCAGCTGGCGGCACGATCATTACTTTCGAGGCAGCTTTCTTCGTGGCGTCTGCGACTTCTTCCTTCACCACTTCTTTGGCTTCGGCCAAGGTCGGCGCTTCTGGCGCAGCTGGCGGCACGATCATTACTTTCGAGGTAGCGTTCTTCGTGGCGTCTGCGACTTCTTCCTTCACCACTTCTTTAGCTTCGGCCAGGGTCGGCGCTTCTGGCGCAGCTGGCGGCACGATCATTACTTTTGACCCCGCTTTTGAAGTGATGACGGGAACCATTTGCTGTGTGGCTTCTGGTGCCTTGGGCGCATCCGACTGGGTTACGACGGTGACCGGAACAGCAGCGACGGCAGGCGCGGAGATAGGATCCAGCGGAGCTGATGCGGTGGCCGCAGGCACCGGAGTGGGAGCTGGGGCAGATGGTGTGGTGGCATCGCTGAATGGATTAAGGCGTGACCAGAAGGATGGTTCAGGCGCAGGCGTTGGCTTGGTTACCGCATAGGGTGCTGGGGCAGTATTTTGCAGCGCTACCGCTTCATCAAGTGCGGCCTTTAGCTCTGCAGATGCCGGTTTCGCCGTGGCCGGATCAACGAGCTTTTCTGGGTTCGTTAGCGGTGCAAGTGCCGGATGATAAGGCTCCGCATTTGCTGCTTCGGTAGCTTTAGATGTGGCGCTGGTAGTAGAGGAGGGGGCCGTTGGTGTGCTCACCATGGCCGTCTCGACGACATAGCATTCTTCACCGGAAGTAGCGATTTTCGCGCAAAGCCCCTGCGCCGTACCGCGTGAATCAACAGGCCCGGCCTGTGTACGGTAGACGGTGAGGTTATCTGGCGGTAATTTGATTTCCCGCACCGAGGTGGAAAGGTCTTTCAGCAGCGCGGCATGTGTTTTTTTGACTTCGGAAAGGCGTTGCTGCGCCTCATCCAGCGTTTCAAACGAGCCGAATTGCAGCATCACGGCAGAGGCCGAAAAAGCAGACGGGGAAGTAAGGAGCGATAGTGATAAGACTAAGGCGAAACGACGATAGTTCACATCATCCTCAAGCGGCCAAGCGTGTACATTGTTGTAACTCTAGC
>JAUIBB010000032.1 GCA_030427685.1 Alphaproteobacteria bacterium | reverse complement strand
CAGTTTCGACGAGAATGCGATGGTCGTCGAGCGCAGCCGCGATACCCACGGCATGCGTTTTGTTGGTCCGCGCTTCAAACCGGCCATCGCTACGCTTGCGCCACTCGACATCGGTCAGGGCACGCAAAGCAGCTTCAATCGGATCTTCATATGCCATTAGACACCACCCATCTTGCACACATGCTTCCACTCCGCCGCTGTTACGGGCTGTACAGAAAGCCGCGCAGAGGTAACCAGCGACATGGTTTCAAGCGCCTTTGTCTCTTTCACCATCGCCAGCGTGACCGGCGTAGCGAGTGGCTTTACGGCGCGCACATCGACCATGCCGAACTTGCCGGTTTCATCTGTATGGTCAGGGTAGAATTCACGGATCACCTCGACGATACCAACGATTTCTTTGCCCTCATTGGAATGATAAAAAAACCCGAGATCGCCCTTCTTCATGGCCATCATCTGCTGCTTGGCGAGATGGTTGCGCACTCCGTTCCAGAACGTGCCCGCTGCGCCGGCCGCGACTTGTTGGTCCCACGACCAGGTGGAGGGTTCGGATTTAAATAGCCAATAGTGCATCATGCACACTCCATGCGAGCCGGGTGAGCGAGCCATCAGCCCGCAAGAGCGGCGTGGAGGGTTGGTCAGCAGACCAACCCGGAACAAAGGCACAAACCGGACGCGCTATGCGTTCGGTTCGTACACCACTTCAACGCCGCGCTTTTTGAAATAGGTCTGCAGCATTTTGCGGCCCTGACGGTTGTTTTGCGGCAGGCGCTCTTTATCCATCGTCACCTGTTTTTTACCATCCGCCGCCAACGCGGCCTTGAGCGCGGCAATCGCCGCGTCAAGGCCGGTGTTGTTGTCGTTCAGCGCGGCGTGGCACGCTTCAAGCGCCTGTTTCACCGTGTCGGACATTCAGATTACTCAGCCTTCAGCTCGAAGGTCGCATCGACTTCTACCGCCACGCCGAACGGCAGGCCGGACACGCCAACAGCGAAGCGGGCATGCTTGCCTGCGTCGCCGAACAGGTTCACCATGAAATCCGACGCGCCGTTGGCAACTTTCGGATGGTCGGTGTAGTCGTCCGGCGCATTCACGAAAATGCCCATGCGGATCAGCTTGGAAACGCGCGACAGATCACCGCCCAGCGCCTTGCGTACATGCGCAAGGATGTTAATCGCGCAAAGGCGTGCACATTCCTGGCCTTCTTCCATGGTGAAGTCACGGCCCACTTTACCAATGAATTGTGGCGCACCGTCTTTCATCGGCAGCTGGCCGGATACATAGAGCGTATTGCCCGAGATCATGCACGGCACATAGTTCGCAGCAGGAAGGCTGACTTCTGGAAGGGTAACGCCCATTTCTTCGAGTTTGGTGGCAAGATTGGTCATCGGACTCTCCTTAAGGTAAAGATGAATACTGGAGCTGGTGTAAATCACTTGCCGCGGCATGGCGAGTGGAAATTTAAGAAATATCCCTCCCCATTTCTTCATACCAACCGCCACACCGAAAATACCAAAATTTAAGATTTCAATAGATTAACCTGCTGTAGCCAAGGGTGGGCGGCGGTCTTTTTGTGGTATATTTGCCAAGTTGATCATAATAATTGTCACCAAAAAGTAATATTTATCTTAAAATTGTCGTAAAACTGTGGTAATAGTTAATAACACTAAGAAGCTCCGAAACTGCGAGCTGAGAATAGGAATACCGGATTAACCTATGAACGGAGTAGCTATGAAATTAACCATCAACGCAGACAAAATCACGTCCTTAGCGTTTTGCCTCTTCCTTGCCTATGCAATGATGCTGGTTCCAACCGATGCCCTCGCACAATTTACTGGCCCAGTAAGCGGCGGTGGCATTTCACCTTCCTCCGATAGCGGCACGCTCGGCAACCTGCTGTGTAGCGTAGCTGGCTGGTTTACCGGCACTGTAGGTCAGGGTATCGCAACACTGGCGATCATCGTGATCGGTATCGGCGCGCTGATGGGTAAAGTCTCCTGGGGTATGGCGATCATCGTCGGCCTTGGCGTGGCTGTCATTTTCGGTGCCGACACCATCGTTGGCGAGCTTAGCGGAACCCAAGGCTGCCGCTAACCGTTTAGCTTATCGAAGGCGTTGCCTGAAGTTCAGGCAACGCCTTTTGCCCTTCCGCAGACAACCATAGCCGCCACCTTCTGTGATGGCTGGTTTGGCTGATTAGCATGCACCGTATTTATTATGGCACCAACGAAACAGTTAGAGCGTAACCCACGCACAACGCTTCCCAGTGCCAGCAAAGAGCTGGAAGACCTCCAGGCCATGCGTGACATCGCAGATGATGTCATCGAGTCGGACTTTGTCCCCTATGCCTGCCTCTACGACCCCGCCACCATCGTTACCAAAGATGGCGAACTGCTCCAAACCATCAAGATTACCGGGCTGGGCTTCGAGGCCGATACCAGCGGCGACTTGCGCGGCACAATCCGTAAGGCCATCACCCAATGCCTTCCCGACGACAGCTATGCGATCTGGCTGCACACCCTGCGTCGCCGACAGACCCATGTAAATCACTCCACCTTCCCGGATCCGTTCTCGACCCAACTGGAAGATGCGTGGAAAGCCAGCCGCCCCGCCTCGACCTTCTTCATCAACGAGCTGTACATCAGCATCGTAAAAGCAGGTGAGCCCGCGAAACTCCGCGACCGCAAGACCTTACTGCAAAGCCTGAATCCACGGCGCGACCGCGTACGACGCACGGCTGAGCTGGATCGCATGCATGAAGAGCTCACCAGCACCACGCAAGCCATGCTCGATATCCTCCTCTCCTCAGGGGCGCGCATGCTAACGGTGGTTGAGCGTGAGGGCATTGCCTATAGTGAACAGCTTGAGTTCCTCGAAAAGCTGATCAATCTGGAAGATCGCCCCATGCCGGTGCCAGAGCGCGACCTTTCGCAAGTGCTGACCTCAGGCGACATCACCTTTGCCTTTAACGCCATGGAAGTGCGTACCGCCGATGACCATCGTCGCTTTGCCGCCATCCTGACCCTCAAGGAATACAAAGAATCCACCCTGCGCGGGATCGACCAGTTTCTGGAAATCCCCTGTGAGGTCATTATTACCCAGTGTTTCAGCTTTACCGGCGCCCAGCGCGCACGTGAGGTCTATGCAAAATTGGCGCGATACCTCAATATCAGTGGCGACAACGAACTGGCAAAATGGATCGAAGTCGACCGGCTGATGCAGGGTGAAAGCGTTGCCAACCGCAAAGAGTTTGGCGAACAACAAACCAGCCTGTTTCTCATTGCTCCTTCCGTAAAACAGCTGGAAGTAAACGTCCGCATGGTGCAGCGCGCCTTGAACCGCCTGGGTATGATTGTCGTACGCGAAGACCTGCGCTTTGAGGAATGCTACTGGGCACAGTTGCCTGGCAACTTCCCCTTTGTGGTGCGCAAGCGCCCAATCGACACCCAGCATCTGGCTGGGTTTGCCAACTTGCAATCTGCCCCGATGGGTGTCCCCGATGGCTCCGCCTGGGGGCCGGCGGTCAGCATTTTCTCTACCGTGCAAGACACCCCCTATTTCTTTAACTTCCAGCGCAATGGCGAAGGGCACACTGTTATCCTTGGCAAGCCCGGGAAAGGGCGCACCAGCTTTACCCATTTCCTGCTAGCACAGGCACGACGCCTGCCTGTTTCGATCTGGTATCTGGATTGCCGGGGGCGGGCAGAAACCTTTATCAAGTCCATGGGGGGGAGCTATCTCGCCCCCGGCACCGCCGGACTGAAGTTGAATCCATTCCACCTGCCCGAAACCCCTGCAAATCTTGAGTTCCTGACCCTCTGGTTCGCAACGCTGATTGATCCATACGGCACAAGCCTGAATGCCAGCAGCCTGTCCTTCTTCAAATCGCTGGTCATGCAATTACTTGAGCTGCCGCGCGAGCAACGGCAACTTTCCGCACTACTTCCCATGGCGCGCGAGGCAGACCCATTGTTAGCACAAGCGCTGTCGCGTTTCTGTGCTGGCGGGGAATATGGCGAGCTGTTCGATATGCCTGAAGATAATTTTACCACCACCGCGCTCACCGGGTGGGATCTGCGCCGCTGGATGGATGATCCGCTGACCCGCATTCCCCTCACCAGCTACCTGCTGCACCGGCTGACCTCCGCACTGGATGGGAGGCCCACCCTGATTGTGCTGGACGATGGGTTTACACTACTGGATACCCCACTATTTGCACCACGCGCGGCTGGCTGGTGCGACTACCTGACCCAGAAAAATGCCGCCTGTATTTTCTCCACGGACCAGATTACGCAAAGCGGAGCGATCTCGTTTACCAGTGCCGTTGCACAAAAAGCGGCCACCCTTTTTGCCCTCGGCGATGAAGACCCGGAAGCCGACTATATGACCAGCTTCGGACTCACTGCCGAAGAAATGACCAGCCTTGCTTATATTGGTAGGTCTACCCATCAGGTGCTGCAGAAGCGCGGTACCGAGAGCACGGTACTGACCATGAACTTTGATGGGATCAGCGATGCCGCACGGATGACATTAAGTGGTCGCGAGGCCATCCCCCCCTCCCCTGCGAATGAACTGGCAGCACTGATGGGGTACACACCAGCATGACCTTCCTGAGCAGACGCTATTGCCTCGCCCTGCTACCCGGAAAGCCGGTTCCCGTTTCCGCCTTCCAACTATTCATGCTGTTTTTACTCACCGCCATCGTCTTGCTGGTAACCATCGAGCCGGCCTTTGCGCAGGCGACGGGGGGTGCCGGTTCGTTCTCCTGTAGCAATGGTAACGCCAGCGGTACGTTGTACGATCCCGGCTACCAATGCCCAACGGCGATGACATTTGAGAACGTCTTTTCGTTTCTAGTCTGCAATATCGAGCATCTGTCGAGCAACCTGATGGGCAAGATGTTCTGTGGCATGATCTATAGCCTCACCCCGGCCATCAGCGCCGTGCTAGTACTGGCGACACTCTTTTTCGGTATTGGGTTCACCACGGGCATCATTCCCGCCACGGCACGGGACTTTCAAAGCTTCCTGCTGAAAGTCGCCTTTGTGTGGACGTTTGCAACCCAAAGCGATTACCTGATTGGCATCGGCTATCGTGGCCTCATCGACGGCCTACGCGACGGGGTGGCGATCGCACTTGCCAACTACAACCCTTCCGGCGCAACGGCTACCGGTGCGGATATCTATGGCCAGCTTGATAAATTCCTTTCTGTATTGATCCATTTCGCGACGGACTATATCGGCGCCGGAAAAAACGCCACGGATGGTAGCGACTGTAAAAATGCCCTCTTCGCCGTGCTGGCGATCATGGCAATCGCATTCCCACCTATCTTCTTTCTGGCGCTGGCGCTGCTGACGCGGATCGCGATTACCTTTGTCCGCGCAGTATTTGGGTATATCTATGCGCTGGTAGGCATCACCTTCCTGATGACACTCGCGCCATTCTTCCTCTCCTTCTACCTATTCAAACAGACCCGCAATTTCTTCGAGAAATGGCTGGGCTATATGGTCTCGTTTGCGTTGCAGATTGTGATCCTGTTCGCGTTTCTTTCCTTTATTCTGGCGATTGATGTCAGCGAGGCCACTGGCAATTTCACCGACCTCATCGTCAAGGTCAAAGAAACCAACGAGTCCACCTCCTTCCGCGCGCCATGGGAATATTGCTCCCTCTGCGATTTTGAAGTGGTCGACAGCACCACCAATAAAGTGATCCCACCAGCAGAACAGCAATCCAGTGCGGTCGGCAATGCCAAGCTACGGTGCAAAACACCAGCCACGGCATTAACCGTGCTCTCCAGTGTTGCGCCGCCCGGCAAGAAGAAAAACGGCACCAGTCTGGATTCACAGCAAGCCACCTTGTTCAAATATGCGGGCGGCAATTTTATGGGGTTACTGGTGCTGGCCTATATTATCGAGGCGTTGTTAGGCTCGGTTGGCTCACTCGCACAGGTGCTGGCAAGCGGCATGGGCGGGGCCACCTTTGCACCGCAATTGGGCGGTGGCTGGTCGATGGGCGGACGCCCGGCAGTGGATATGCCAGGCAACGAGCTTTATGAAGACTTCGACAAGGGCATGACACGTGGATTTGGCACAAGTAACAACGGCATTGGTGCCGCCGCCGCTGGCTTCAAAGAGGGGATGGCCCAAATGATAACAGGCCGTGGCGAGCAAATACGTCCCGGGCAACAGTTTGCAGAATCGGGCCTCAAGAATCGCTTTATTGACTGGTTGGCAGATCCCAACAACATCACCAACCGCTAGGTAAAGCCGGCCGCTTCCTGCCGTATGCCAGCTACGCATGCACTGTATTGTTATTGTATCTTGAGAGAGAAAGGTCGTTTCAGCGGAGGTGGCTAAGCGCGTCCACCGCGGCCAGATGGCGACACCGATGTACCAATAGTCTGGGCGTTCACTTCGGCACTCTGCGAGAAGGCCAGCGACTGCGAAGAAAGCATGGCCAGCGCGATCGGGTTGTTCGTACAGCTTACGATAGCTCCCGTTCCCCCCTTATATGTCGCTAAATCTGGACTAATGCGCATTTTCTTCCTCGATAGGCCTTGTTTGGTCTTTTCAATCTAGCACAGCGTTGCTTAAAGAACCGTTAATGAGATTAACAAATTATCCGGTTATTTTGTGCTGCAATTGTTAAGACGCTCCCAATGCCGTGATACTCTACTAAAACTGTACGTGAAATCATGGCAATGGCGCAATGAAAACCCGCTGGAATTGGCCAATCTTCATCAAACTGTCACAATTCTCTCTGCACCCTCAGGTGGGATGGAATGGCTGGCAACTGGCTTTCGCAGATTGCCTTATGAAACACTGCATGTTAGCCTGAGCGCCTTGTTCATTCAGGGAGTTTCCTACCCATGCGCCTACTGACTACGTTCCTGCTGGTTACTGCCACGGCACTACCGGCGTTCGCCCAAATCGCCGAGCCACCCGCCCCTGCAACGGCATCAGCATCAGACTCTGCCGCGGCACCGCTGGAGGAAATCGGCTACGATCCGAAAGTCAAGCGCGACCCGTATGGCCACCCAATCGGCAGCAAGAAACCCAGCCGCGATACTAGCGCAAACAAACCGGCAATGCGCAGCGATACAGGCAGCAACATGCGCAGCGACCGTTCGATCCTGAAATCAGCGCCAGCGAAATCGCCAACCGTTCGGAAGGCCGCGGCCCAACCTACGGCTACCACCAATACCGCTACCAGTGCCGAGCCTTCCGCCACCTCCAGCAGCAAGCCGCCAACCCTACGGCCAACGTCGCATGTTGTGATTAGAGCAAACCCAGCCAGCGGCAAAGATGCGGTGAACATTGTCCCGCCTGCCACGACAGGTGCACCGCGGCGATAGAGGCGGCTAAAGCTCTGTACCGCCAACGGTCATGGCAGAAATAAGCAGTGAGGGCTGGCCAACACCCACCGGCACCGATTGTCCGCCTTTGCCGCAGGTGCCGATACCGGGATCCAGCGCCATGTCATTGCCAATGGCAGCAATCCGCCCCATGATCTCAGGCCCTGAGCCAATCAGCGTAGCCCCTTTGACCGGCGCTGTAATTTTGCCATCTTCGATGAGGTACGCCTCTGTCGCATTGAACACAAATTTGCCCGAGGTAATGTCAACCTGCCCACCGCCCAGATACGCCGCATAAATGCCGCGCTTCACACTGGCGACCATCTCTTCTTTTACCGCACTGCCGCCCAGCATAAACGTATTTGTCATGCGTGGCAGGGGCGCATGCTGGTAGCTCTCGCGGCGGCCATTTCCGGTAGCGGCTACCCCCATCAGGCGCGCATTCATCCGATCCTGAATGTAGCCCTTCAGGATGCCGTCCTCAATCAGCACATTCCGTTGCGTCGGGGTGCCTTCATCATCAATCGTCAGCGATCCGCGGCGATCGTTGAATGTCCCGTCATCGACAACGGTCACCCCTTTTGCGGCGACCTGCTCACCAATGCGCCCACTAAAAGTAGAACTTCCCTTGCGGTTAAAGTCACCCTCCAGCCCGTGCCCCACCGCCTCATGCAGCAACACACCACACCAGCCAGCACCAAGCACCACGGGCAGCTCACCTGCCGGGGCGGGGCGCGCCTCCAGGTTGACCAGCGCCTGGCGTAGCGCCTCATCCGCAATGGGCTTCCATCCATCCTCGGTGAGCAGGGTGTCGTAAAGATAGCGCCCTCCCGCACCGCTGGAGCCAGACTCCATCTTACCGTTCGCCCCCACGACTACCTGAATGCTGAGCCGCACCAATGGCCGGGTGTCCTGTGTCATGCGACCATCCATCCGCAGGATTAGGATCTCCTGCTGATTGCCGGCCAGCGTGGCAGAAACTTGCTTCACGCGTGCATCTTTTGCCCGCAAATAGGCATCAATCTGCTCTAAGATCGTGAGCTTCTGTATAAACGGTACCGCGATCAGCGGGTTTGTATCGGTATAAAGCTGGTGGTTTGCCCCAAAGGCTGGCTCGATGGCCGTGCTGACATTCGCCTGCCCTGCATCCACCGCCTTCACCGTTGCTGCCGCCCGGACAAGTGCCTCCTGCGATAGCTCAGCGCTATGGGCATAGGCCGCTGTTTCGCCCTTGACCGAGCGCAGCCCAAACCCTTGGGACACATCGCCACTGGCCTGCTTCAACCGGCCGTCATCGAACAGGTAGGACTCGCTTGCGCGATATTCGAGGTAAAGCTCGCCATCATCCGCGCCATGCAGCGCGTCTTCGACCAACTGCCCGGCGGCGCCGCGATCAAGGGTGCCATTGCCGGAGAAAAAGCGCTCAGTAGGGTGCATAAGAAGAAGCCTGACTTTAGGAGTTGCAAGGAAAACCAACGATAGTCCCACCATCCGGCGAGGTCAATGCAGGAAGCTGCGCAAGCGCTGCAACAGCCGCTCACTAACTTTTCACCTCGCGGCATGCCTGTTTTAAAAATCTTGCATCCCCAGACAGCATCGGCTAGGCGGAGTAGCGTATCACCTTACGACAGATGTACTCACCATGACGCATATTTTTTCTCGCTATTCCCCATTCTTCCTGGCTGCATTCGCAGCGCTGATGCTGTTGGCCGCCCCGCTGGCCACGCACGCAGAGGAGGCCGCTGGCACCAAGGCAATGAGCCATGGTGAGGTTCTTATTAACGCCGTTGCCAACGCAACAGGTGCCGCCAAACCGCTATCGGCACTGCAGAAGGCAGAGGCGATCAAAGCCGCCGACCAGATCGCAGCCTACGATGCCGATAAAGTCGTTGGCATGGCCAAGCCGTGGGAAACCTACTACCAGACAGCTGCCTCGCCGGTGATGAAAGCCGTAGAGGGTGTACATGATTACGTGCTGGTGATTATCACCCTGATTACCCTGCTGGTGCTGGGATTACTGGTTTATATTGTGCTGCGCTTCAACAAAAAGGCGAATCCGGTGCCCAAGCGCTTCACCCACAACAAGATGATTGAAGTAATCTGGACGGTGATCCCGATCATGATTCTGGTATCGATCGCGATCCCATCCCTGCGCCTGCACTACCAGTATTATAACAACGAAACGATCATCAGCAATCCAGACCTCACCATCAAAGTCGTCGGTCACCAGTGGTATTGGAGCTATGAATACCCAGACCAGAACATCGCGTTTGATGCGAACATCAAGTCCGATGCAGAGCTGAAAAACGGTGAGCCACGCCTCCTCTCGGTAGACAACCCGATTGTTGTTCCCGTCAATAAGGTCGTGCGCCTTGAAATTACGTCAGCGGATGTCATTCACGCTTGGGCAGTTCCCGCGTATGGTATCAAAAAAGGTGCCGTTCCCGGACGCCTGAACGAGACCTGGTTCAAAGCCGAGAAAGAGGGCATCTATTATGGCCAGTGCTCGGTGCTGTGCGGCAAGTCTCACGGCTTCATGCCGATTATGATCGTCGCCGTTTCCGATGCGGACTTCGCGCAATGGGTTAAAGGCGCCCAACTGAAATTCGCGGCAGCCGACATGGTGCGGTTTGCAGCACTCACCCACTAAATTACGACCAAGATAACGAGAGTATTATGGCTAACGCAGCAACCGCCCACGCTCATGACCACCACGATGACCACACCCCGCGCGGATGGCGCCGCTGGTTGTTTTCAACCAACCATAAAGACATCGGTATCCTGTACCTGTTCTACGCTTGCTTCGCAGGGCTTCTGGGCGCCGCGGCCTCGATTGTCATCCGCATGGAGCTCCAATATCCCGGCGATCAGGTATTCGGCGGCAACTACCAGCTTTACAACGTCTTCCTGACCGCACACGCATTCCTGATGCTGTTCTTCCTTATCATGCCTGCTTTGATTGGTGGGTTCGGGAACTACTTTGTGCCGCTGCTGATCGGCGCACCAGACATGGCATTCCCGCGCATGAACAACATCTCGTTCTGGCTGTTGATTCCTTCCCTTGGCCTGCTACTTGCCTCTTCGTTCGTTGGTGCGGGTGAGGCACGAGGCGTCGGGTTGGGCTGGACATTGCAAACCCCCTTATCTGTGATCGACGGCCTCCATCAGGGCATGGCCGTAGACCTTGCGATTTTCTCCATTCACCTGGCAGGGATTTCTTCCATTTTGGGGGCGATCAACTTCATCGTGACCATTTTCAACATGCGTGCACCGGGCATGACCCTGTTCAAGATGCCGCTGTTCCCATGGGCAATCCTGTTCACGGCCTTCCTGCTCTTGCTGGCCTTGCCGGTACTGGGGGGTGCGATTACCATGCTGCTGACGGATCGTAACCTCGGCACCAACTTCTTCAACCCCGCAGGGGGCGGAGATCCGCTGCTGTTCGATCACCTGTTCTGGTTCTTCGGGCATCCGGAAGTATACATCCTCATCCTGCCGGCCTTCGGTATCATTTCGGAAGTGGTGGCTACCTTTGCACGCAAGCCTATCTTCGGCTATCTCGGCATGGTCGCCGCGATGAGCGCCATTGGCGTACTCGGCTTCGTCGTGTGGGCACACCACATGTTTATCGTGGGCCTGTCACCAGACACCGAGGCCTACTTCATGATTGCCACCATGGTGATTGCCGTACCAACGGGGATTAAGATCTTCTCGTGGATCGCTACCATGTGGGGTGGGTCGCTGACCTTTGAAACCCCGATGCTATTTGCGCTGGGCTTTATCTTCCTGTTTACCGTCGGTGGAGTTACCGGGGTAATGCTTGCAAACTCAGCCCTCGATATCACCTTCAACAACACCTACTATGTGGTGGCACACTTCCACTACGTGATGTCGCTGGGTGCCCTGTTCGGGATTTTCACCGCCTTCTATTACTGGATCGGCAAAATGTCGGGCTACCAGTACAGTGAGTGGATGGGGAAAGTGCATTTCTGGCTGTTCTTCTTCGGCACGAACCTGACCTTCTTCCCGCAGCACTTCCTTGGAATGGCCGGCATGCCACGCCGTATCCCAGACTATCCGGATGTGTATGCAGGCTGGAACTACTGGTCGTCGATTGGCTCGTATATCAGCTTCGGTGCCGCCTTGTGGTTCCTGGTTGTGGTGGCGGAGCTGTTTATCCGCAAGCGCCCTGCTGCTGCGAATCCATGGGGTGAAGGCGCTACTACGCTGGAATGGACGCTTCCTTCGCCGCCGCCGTTTCATACCTATGAAACCCAGCCGGATTTCAGCAATGTCAGCACCGCTTATCCCAGCGACCATTAGTCGCTGGGCGGTAGCCCGGTAAGTGCCAATAGCCTGAGGCCCACCACAAGTGGTCGCATGGGTTCTTGCACTTCTCGTCAAGCCGCACTAAACACATCGCATGGCACAGACCCCATCCCTTGACGCAGCAATCCTGCAAACGGCTAGTTTGCGTGACTATGGCACCCTGCTGAAACCCGGCGTGATGTCGCTGGTAGTTTTTACCGGCGCCGCTGGCGTGTGGATGGCACCAGGGCATTTACACCCCTTCTACCAATTCATTACCATCCTCTGCATCGCGCTCGGATCAGGTGCCGGCGCGGCGCTAAACATGTGGTATGATCGCGACATCGACGCGATCATGGCGCGCACGCAAAAACGTCCAATTCCCGCAGGCCGCGTGGCAGGTGATGATGCGCTGGCGCTGGGGTTAATGTTAGCGGCCGCTTCTGTCGGCATGCTCGCACTGGCCGTCAGCTTTCTGGCCGCCGCATGGCTGGCCTTTGCTATTTTCTTTTACGCGGTAGTCTATACCATGTGGCTGAAGCGCTCGACCGCCCAGAACATCGTCATTGGCGGCCTTGCCGGTGCACTCCCTGCCCTGATCGGCTGGGTAGCGGTCAGCCCTGAGCCGGCACTAATGCCGTGGTTAATGGTGTTGCTCGTCTTCCTCTGGACACCGCCGCATTTCTGGGCACTGGCGCTCTACCGCCACGGGGATTACGCCGAAGCAAAAATCCCCATGCTGCCGGTGACCGCTGGCATCCAAAGCACCAAGCGCCATATTCTTGCCTATACCGTCCTGCTGGTTGCCGCCTCGTTTACACCGCTCTTCGCCGGGGCTGGCATGGCCTATGCCATCGGTGCTGCCCTGCTGGGTGCAAACTTCCTGCGCCACGCATTGCGCGTCTTCCGCTCGGATGAACCGCGCGTGGCAATGCGGATGTTTGGCTTCTCAATCCTGTACCTGTTCGTACTGTTTGGCATTCTCCTTGGCGAACATCTGTTTGTGGGCTTTTCAAACGCCTAAAAATGGGTTAGGCATAGCCGGGTAAGCCACCCCATCGTCAGGAGCCCCCATGAAAGCCTCTGTTACCGATAGCGCCGCCGCCCTCACTACACAGCAACATGCGCTGTTTGCCGGCGAGAACGTCGTCTACCTGATGGGGCTAAGCTTTGTCCTTGGCAGCCTGTTCACAATTCTTGTCCTGATCCTGCTCGACTTCATGAAGCGTGACCGCACCACACGAGAGCCGGAATAACCCATGACCACTTCTTCCCGTAGCACCACCCACCGTCGTCAACGCGCAAAGAACCTCTTTGCACTCGCCTTACTCGCCTTGCTGGTGACGGGGCTTTACTACCTGACCGTGTTAAAATTAGGCGGTCACTAACCCACGAAGGCTACCCGAACGCGGCGTGCTAAAGGAAAGTACTTCCTGCGCTGCCCCGGCATGCCCCCTGTCAGGAACTGCCATGACAAACCGCGCCCTTGTGCTGAACCTCATTGCCATTGTGGTGGGCATGTTGATGCTGACCTATGCCTCGGTGCCACTCTATAAAATCTTCTGTCAGGTGACGGGCTTTGGCGGTACCACCCAGCGTGCCGGCACCAAACAGGTCACACGCAGCGACCGCGTCGTCACCGTGCGCTTTAATGCCGACATCGACCCCAACCTGAAATGGAAATTTGAGCCCATCGAGAAATCCGTCAAAGTCCATCTGGGCGAAAACCGCCTGGTTGCCTTTCGCGCCACCAACCTGAGCGACAAAGAAACGCGGGGCAGCGCATCTTATAACGTAACCCCCTTCGCCGTGGGACCATATTTCAACAAAATCCAGTGTTTTTGCTTTGAAGAGCAACGGCTCCATCCGCACGAAACCGTGACCATGCCTGTGTCATTTTTCATCGACCCGGCCATGCTCGACGACCCAGACATACGGGATGTGACAAATATCACTTTATCTTACACGTTTTTTAGCTATGAAAGTGTCAATAAGTCTAAGTTAGACGCCTACCACCGCAAGAAGTAGTTTGAAGACGGTGGCGAGGATGCGGCCCCTGTCGTCGCAGATCGCCACTTGCATCAAACGGGGAGTTTTATGAGCAGTCACGTTACGCACCCATACCACCTCGTCAATCCGAGCCGCTGGCCGATTCTGACGTCTTTCAGCATTCTGGCGTTCGTTGTAGGCGCTGCTTTTGCCCTGCACCGTGATCCGCTGGGGCTACCGCTGGTATTTGCCGGCGCGGCCTGCATCATTGCCTGCCTGTTCTTCTGGTGGCGCGATGTCATTCGCGAAGGCATTGTCGATCACGCCCATACCGCCAAAGTGCGGCTTGGATTGCGCGTTGGGATGGCACTGTTCATCTGCTCGGAAGTAATGTTCTTCCTTGCCTTTTTTTGGGCCTATTTCGATGCGGCCTTCTTCCCGCGCCTGCCACTGGCAGATATCTGGGCCATTGCACCGGGCGTCTGGCCACCGGCAGACATCATTACGTTCGACCCATTCGACCTGCCCTTCATGAACACGCTGATCCTGCTGCTCTCGGGCACGACCGTCACCTGGGCCCACCATGCGCTGCTGGAAGGTAACCATCGCGATGTGGTGCGTGGCCTTGCCTGCACCGTCGCACTTGGCGTCTGCTTCACCATCTGTCAGGCCTTCGAGTATAGCCATGCGGCCTTCGGCCTGACCGACGGTAAATATGCGGCAACCTTCTTCCTTGCCACCGGCTTCCACGGCCTGCATGTCATGATCGGCACCGCATTCCTTGCCGTCATGCTGGTACGGGCAAAAAATGGCACGCTAAGCCGCGAAGGCCATCTCGGCTTCGAGTTCGCAGCATGGTACTGGCACTTTGTTGACGTGGTCTGGCTGTTCCTCTTTGTCGGGATTTACTGGTACACGAGCTAGTGCGCCCATTGCCGCAACAAATCGTCGCGCCGCGCTGCCCGCGCTGCGGGGCGGGTAAATTGTTTGCTGATATGCTCACCATCGTTGACCAATGCGGCGAATGTGGGCTGGTGCTCAAGCATCACGATGCCGCCGATGGCCCCACTTTTTTTGCGATTGTGGTGATCGGCGCATTCATTGCCACCAGCGCCAGTATCGTAGAGCTGCGCTATAGCCCCCCGCTCTGGCTACATGCGCTCCTCTGGATTCCCTTAACGCTGATTGGCTGCATTGCATTTCTTCGCATGGTAAAAACCATCATTATCACTGTCCAATTCCGCCTCGACCAACTCAAGGATCAAGACCATGGCTAATTTCATTCGTCCGCGCCCCATCGCGTGGTTCTTTTTTCTCCTCGCCTTCGGCACGACGGTCGCTCTGGGCAGTTGGCAGGTGCAGCGGTTACAGTGGAAAGAGCGCCTGATCGCCGAAATCGCAGCGGCCAATGAACGTGCACCCGTCACCACTCTACCGACCGAGCCCACCGAACTCGCGGCCCTGCAATTCCGACGCGTTACCCTGCATGGCCGCTGGATACCGGATCAGGAATTTCACCTCACCCCGCGCTACTGGCACGATCAATTCGGCTATGCCATTGTCTCACCGCTGAAGCTGGCAGATGGGCGAATCCTGCTGGTCAATCGGGGCTGGGTACCGGGCAAAAAGAAGCTGCTGGAAACACGCCCTCAAACACGGGTCACAGGCAAAACCATCATCCATGGGATGGTACGCACCGACACAGATCGCAACTATTTCACCCCGCCCAGCAAGCCGGAAAAGAACATCTGGTTCGGGCGTGACATCCCTGAAATGGCGGCGTTTGGCGCGCTTCACGACGTGATCCCGGCGATGGTAGACATCACCGTCCCCGGCACCCCCATGATGCCCGAAAAAGTAACCGACACCCTCTCGGACCCTTCGCTTCCCGTGCCATCCGACGGCAAAATCCGCCTGCGCAATAACCATCTGAGCTATATTCTGACCTGGTACGGAATTGCCCTCGGGATTTTAGTGATTTTTATCCTCTACCATCGTAAAAAAGGCTGATGCAGTACATCTCTACACGTGGCACCGCACCGACGGTGGATTTTAAAACCGCCCTCCTGAACGGCCTCGCGCCCGATGGTGGACTG
>JAUIBB010000031.1 GCA_030427685.1 Alphaproteobacteria bacterium | reverse complement strand
GCGGGTACGGTGAAGCTCAACATGATGCGCTTGAATGGCAGTGACTACATGCAGTTTGGCCATGTCAGCAGTGCGCTGGCGGGGATTCAGTTCCAGCCCGGTGCCGGGGGGGTCGCGCTGGAGATTGATGGCACTACGGCAGAATCCTGGTTTGTAAACCGGGTGGGCATTGGCACCGGTGCTTCGGGTGGGACGGCTAAGCTGACGGTTTATGGTGATGGCGATGGCACGGATGGGCAGACCATTCGGCTGGGTAAAAACAGCAGCGTTGATTACTCCATCCGCCGTAATATCGGGACGGGAACACTCGAATTTGAAGGCTCGCAGGTTGGGGCGCGTGGCTTTAAGTTTATGAGTGGCGCCCTGGCCATTGGGGCGAGCGATGCCAATAGCGCCGCGCTGCTGGATGTGCAGTCGACCACGCAGGGCGTTTTGTTTCCACGGATGACCACTACACAGAAAAGCGCAATCTCAAGCCCTGCAGAGGGGCTGGTAGTCTATGATACCACCTTACATAAACTGTGCGTTTATACCGGCAGTGCGTGGGAAACGGTGACCAGCGTATGATGTATGAAAGTGAGAACGCTATTAAAATTGCTGTCTTGCAAGAACAGCTGCTCGGCCTGCGCGCACAGCAGGAGCATAATAACCATGGCATGCAGTGTCGTTTAAGTGCGCTTGAGGGAAAGATCGACGAGCTGACGGCCATCTTAAATCGTGGGCGCGGCGCCTATGCCGCTTCGATGGCACTATCCGCTGCGATTGGCGGAGTACTGCTTGCGGGGATCCGTATCGCCGCTTCGTATATGCATCGCTAGGAGGAATCATGATCGCATTAGTCAGCACCTTTCTTGGCTTTATTTCCAGTGCAATCCCGGAATGTATCCGGATGTTTCGCGATGCACAGGATCGCACGCACGAAGTGACCTTGCTGAAGTTGCAAATCGCGTATGACCGGGCGCGGATCGCGGCATCTTCTGCCGACGCCCTAGCGGCACAGCGGCACCAGCTTCAGGCGATTGAAGTTGAAGCGGCACGCGCTGAACAGCAGGCCCTTAATGCACGGTTGCAGGCAAACCTGACGGGTATTCATTGGGTGGATGCCCTGGCGGGGTCGGTGCGGCCGATTCTTACCTATGCCTTTTTTCTCCTTTATTTCCTTGTGAAGCTTGCACAGCTTTACTTGCTGACGAATCCCGCGCTGCCATGGCAAGCTGCCCTGACAGCATCGCAGGCGCTGGTCGCACTCTGGACAGAGGAGGACATTGCTATTTTCTCGGCAGTGGTTGCCTTCTGGTTCGGCCAGCGTGCCATGATCCGGGCAAAGCGCTGATGCGAATCAGTGAACAGGGGCTGACGCTTATCCGTATGTTCGAGGGGTTCCGGGCTGAAATCTATCTTGATGCCGCAGGTCTTCCAACCATCGGCTATGGACATCTGGTTCGGGCGTTTGAGCGTTTTGATGTGCCACTGACAGAGGCATCGGCAACGGCGCTTTTGCGTTCAGACGTCGGGGTGGCCGAAGCGGCGGTGCAGCGCTTTATTGCCGTTGATTTATGCCAGCATCAGTTTGATGCCCTGGTGAGCTTTACGTTTAACCTTGGCGGTGCCGTATTGCAGCGCTCGACATTACGGCGTGTGTTGAACCGGGGCGACTATGGTGCCGTTTCAGGGCAGATGCGGCGCTATGTATTTGCAGGGGGGCGGCGGCTTCCGGGGCTCATCCGGCGCCGGCAGATGGAGGCAGCACTTTTTGATGGCTAAGCTACTGTTTTGGAATAGGGGAAGGCGCTCCGAAGACACGGTAAATTCATCAAACTGTCATATAACTGGCGGGATGTGCATGCTATAGTATCCTTACATTATTCGAGGATATTGATTATGGCATTCGCATTAGAAGAAATTCTGCCCGACCTGCATAACAGCATCACGCAGCTTGGCAAACGCACGAGCTATGACAAGGCTGTAAAGCATTTGGGTGAGGATGGTGACATCGCCGCAGCCAGCGAAGCGCTTGAAGAAAAAATCAAAGCAGTTCCTCAGCTTGAGACAGAGCTTGCCGGCTTAAAAGAAACGCTGAAGGATGCCAAAGAAGCGCTCGGCGATGTTTCAAAAATTGATAAAGATGGCGAGTATATTGCCAGTGGTAACCAGAAAGCCTTCGACGAAGCAAAGAAAGCATACGACAAAGCACAGAACGGAATTCGCAAACTTCTGAACGGCGAAACAACGATCAAGGATGTGCCACTGAAGGAGCGCAATGCAATCAGCAGCGCGTTCGGTGCGCTTGAAGAGCGCGTCGAGGCAGTGCAGGGGTGCCTGGATGGTGTCTTTGCCCGAGTGAAGCTGGATGGTTTCAATAAAACGGTCGGCCATAACATGAATTTCTGGGAGAAGGGCGCGACCAAAAATCGTGGTATTGAATTCGCAGGTCGTTACGCTTCTGTTGCGGCAGGTGCGGGTCTTACCATTGATGCGCTTGCCCGTGGTAAGAAAAAAGATGATGAGTGCCGCAGTGTTGTGGGGCGAATCATTGAAGGTGCTACCGGTGTTGCCCTTGTTGGCGGCGGACTGATTGCCGGCCACGCGCGCTAAGCGCTTCTATACCCAAATTCCCGCGTAAATCGAGAAGCATTCGCTGTAGACAGGCGCACTTCGTATTGTGCAAGGGTTGCATCGTCGGCTGTTTCGCGATGGTCAATTACCTGCCCGTTAGCATAGAGCCATGCAATGGCGCGGCCATCGGTTTGTGTAATCGTATAGGCATAGTTTCCAAGTAACTGCTCAGAGAGCATTGCATCCATCGTATGCAATAGAGCCTCGCACCCTTCACCCGTTCTTGCGGATAGGGGGATTGCCCCTGCGGGCGCAAGATACGGTTCGCCATTGTGATCGGCTTCCCATTGATCGATTTTATTATGGACTTCGATGGCATGGTCGATGGTCTCGCCTTTTCCGAAGAGCCCTTTGAGCACGCTTACGACATCGTCGCGCTGCGCTTTGCTGTCTTCGTGGGCGATATCGCGCACATGCAGCAGGATATCCGCAGAGGTAACCTCCTCGAGCGTTGCGCGGAAGGCGGCGATTAGCTCGGTTGGCAGGTTGGAGATGAACCCTACCGTGTCGCTCAGCAGCACTTTAAGGCCGGAGGGGAGCACGGCTTCCCGGATGGTTGGGTCGAGCGTGGCAAAGAGCATGTCCTGCGCAACGACATTGGCCTCTGTAAGGCGGTTGAAGAGGGTGGATTTTCCCGCATTGGTATAGCCGACGAGGGCGACGAGCGGATAGGGCACATCGCGCCGTGTGGCACGGTGGAGGGTGCGTGTGCGCACCACATTCTCCAATTGCTTTTTGATTTTGATAATGCGGTCGCCGATCATCCGCCGGTCCAGCTCGATCTGTGACTCGCCGGGGCCGCCGAGGAAGCCGAAGCCGCCGCGTTGACGCTCAAGGTGCGTCCATGAGCGCACGAGGCGCGATTTCTGGTAGGTGAGGGCCGCGAGTTCGACCTGTAGCTTGCCTTCGGCGGTACGTGCCCGTGCGCCGAAGATTTCAAGAATCAAGGCGGTGCGGTCGATCACTTTGCAACCGAAGGCCTTTTCAAGGTTACGCTGCTGTACGGGGGTGAGGGCGCCATCGACTACTGCGACCGTAATTTCCTGTGCTTCTACGATCTCTGCCAGCTCGGCTGCTTTGCCGCTGCCGATATAGGTGGCGGGGGTAATGCGTTGCAGCCGTACAACCGCAGCATGTTTTACGTTCAGGTTGATGGCGTGGGCCAGCCCAACCGCTTCTTCGAGCGAGGCATGCAGCGAGCGCTCGGGCCGTTCTTTGCCCGAAAGCGTTGGATGGATAACAAGGGTGTTGGTCAAGCCTTACGCGCTGGGAGCGGCAGGAGCATCCGTTGCGGTCGCATCGCTCTCATCTTCGCCTTTGTAAAGGCTGATGTTGGTGCTTGGCACGATGGTCGCAATAGCATGCTTATAGACCAGCTGTACTTGTGGGCTACGGCGGAGAACGACGCAGAAATTGTCAAAGCCGCTGATATTGCCCTGTAGTTTGACGCCGCTGGTGAGAAAGACGGTGACAGGCACCTTTTCCTTGCGCAGGGTGTTCAGGAACACATCTTGGATATTCTGGTTTTTCTCGGTTGCCATGCTTGCCTCTTGATGGGGGTTCTGGTCGTTTTTAGAGTATTTTAGGTTGCAAATGCTCGTTTCTTTTAGAGATTCGCTGTCGGCAATGCAAGCATTTTGGCGGCGGGTCTGGCCCGAGGCCGGAAAAATGATTCGGTAACCGCTATTTTCTGCGGGTGAGGGGCTAATCTTCACCAAACCGTCACACACAGCGCGGGACACGCACGCTATACTGCAATTGTATTTAATGGCCGGTTATACAACTTCCGGCATTACCCAGTTTCTCTGTGCGAGAAGGACTTGGGGCATCAACTTATGTTGGTGCCCCATTTTTTTAGCGAATCATGTTGTGGTTTTTACGCGGTGTCTTGGCCGTTTTCTGTTCGTCGATCAGGCAATGCTCGTAGAGGGTGCTACCTTTGCTGTAGCCACGTTCAAGGCAATTATATTCAGCCATGATATCGGGTGCCGGACAGGTGCTGCATGCGCTAAGCATCAGGAGGGTGGCGATCAGGATGCGTGCGGTCATGAGTTGACTCCGGTTGGTACTGCCTTAGGCGGCGTCTGCCTCGTCGGCGAGTGTGACATCGACCTGCGGGGCGACGCCCTCGGCAGTGGTTTCTACATAGTCCAGCTTCTCGATATTGCCGGCACCTTTGAGGTCTTCACCCGCGCTTTTGAGGGCGTGGCCGTGGGCCATGATGGCGCGGTCAAGATAGGCGCGCGCCAGGGTGACGGGCGTTTTGATCGAGCGTTTGGCGTCGGACTTCGCTTTGCGCACTTGCTCTAGCAGGGCGGTGGTGACGTCGCCCAGTTGCAAGGCAACGGCATCGCTGGCGTAATCCGCGACCCGTGGCCATGTGCCGCGGCCGTGCAGCGAGCCGGTTTTTTCGTACTGCTCGGCGAAGATGTGGCTGTAGAGTTCTTCCGTCACATGCGGCGTTACCGGCGCGTAGAGCTTCAGGATGCCTTCGAGCACATAATAGAGCGTGCGCACGGCAGACTGCGTTTGCGCGGCGGTGAAGCTGCCGTCTTCATTATAGACGCGCTTTTTGATGAGTTCGAGATAGTTGTCGCAGAAATCCGCCCAGAAGAACTGGTTGGTGGCATCCAGCGCATCGGCGTATTCGTAGCCGACATAGGCCTTGGTGGCTTTGCCAACAGTCTGTTCGAGGCGCGAGAGAATCCAACGGTCGAGGGTTTCGCTGATGGCGCCGCTTTCCATATCCGCTTTCGCGGTGGCGGGGGCATCCGTCATCTTGCTCAGGTGCAGGGCGGCGAATTGCGTCGCGTTCCACAGCTTGCCAACGAGCTTTTTGCCGATTTTCAGCAGGTCGGGCGAGAAGGCAGTGTCTTGCCCCAAGCGCGAGGTGGCGGCCCAGTAGCGCACGGCATCCGTGCCTTTTTCCTCGATCAGCGCGGTGGGGGTGACCACGTTGCCTTTCGACTTGCTCATTTTCGATTTGTCTTCGGCCAAGCACCAGCCGGAAATCATGAGGTTCTTCCACGGAATCGACGAGGTATGCAGCTGCGACTTCACGATGGTATAAAACGCCCATGTGCGGATAATCTCATGCGCCTGCGGGCGCAGGTCCGCCGGGTAGAGTTTGTTGAAGCGGGTTACGTCCTCGCATTGCTCCGCCGAAATGCCGCGAGCGGAGAGTTGGGGGGAGATGGAGGAGGTGGCCCATGTGTCCATGACGTCGGTGTCGGGCCATAGCGCAACCAATTTGCCTTCAGGGTTAGTGTAAATTTTCCCGTGGTAGTCTCCAGCAATTCTCATATTGCGATCGGCAAGCGTTGACTCATCAACTTTTTGATAGCCAGCAGGTGCGTCTACCAACGGATTCACGGGCAATTGTTCTTTTGTAGCGTAAACTGCTTTTCGTGGCTGCGCGGATTCCTCGATGCTGTCTTCATACCATACCGGGAACGGCACACCGAAGTAGCGTTGGCGGCTGATGCACCAGTCTTGGTTCAGGCCGTCGATCCACTGGGTCATGCGGAGTTTCATCCATTCGGGATGCCATGTGCATGCGTTGGTTTTTTCGGTGAGGGCAGCTTTTTTGTCGAGCACGCGCACGAACCATTGTTCGCTTGGCAGGATTTCCAGCGGTGCGCCGGAACGCTCGGCACATTTAACGGCGTGGGTAATGGGTTTTTGCTCGGTGAGAAGCCCA
This sequence comes from Alphaproteobacteria bacterium, assembly GCA_030427685.1. Classification (GTDB taxonomy): domain Bacteria; phylum Pseudomonadota; class Alphaproteobacteria; order Rickettsiales; family UBA3002; genus QFOX01. Next base: position 9,495 of record JAUIBB010000031.1, on the reverse strand, counting down.
ACTTCTTTGAGCATATGAATAACAATCTCACGTGCGCCGGGATTTTTTGGATCTGGGTTGCTGACTTTTTTGCCTTGTAACATTTCGTAGGCGTTCAGCTTTTCCTGTTTAGCAATATCTTCGGGCGCTATGCCGAAATCTAATTTGCCGTATTTGTTGAGGATCACCCGCGTATCGAGCTTGTGCTTCTCCCACCATTCCTTGTCGGTGTCGTCGCCGAAGGTACAGCACATGACGAGGCCAGTGCCTTTTTCCTTATCCACTTTCGCGTCCGCCACCATGGGGACTTCGATGTTGAACAGCGGGGTCGTGGCTTTTTTGCCTTTGTATTTCGCGGCGTCGTCCGGGTGGTACATGAGGGCGACGCAGGCGGGGAGGAGTTCCGGGCGGGTGGTCATGACCGGCACGGGCGCACCATCTACCGAGAACAGGATGATGTTCTGCATACTCGGCATTTCTTTATCGACGATCTCTGCCTGCGCGATGGCGGTCTGGTCCACCGGGTCCCAATAGAAGGGCTTGAGGGCACGGTAGGCGTGGTTGTTTTTTATGAGGTCGAGGAAGGATAGCTGCGACAGGCGGCGACTGGATTCGGAGATGGTATGGTATTCCTGCGCCCAATCGACCGAGAGGGCGATGGACTCGAACATCGCACGGAACTCGCGGCGTGCTTCTTCGCTGACTTCCATACATTGTTCGATAAAGGCTTCGCGCGAGAGGTCTACAGCGCGCAGTTTGCGCGTTTTTTCGACGAGGCGCTCGGTCGGCAGGCCGTTATCATCGAAGCCCATCGGGTAAAACACGTTTTTGCCGGTCATGCGCTGGAAGCGGGCGATGAAATCCGCCTGCGTGTAGCTGAACACATGGCCCATGTGCAGTGTGCCGCTCACCGTCGGCGGCGGGGTGTCGATGACATACGAATTCTCGCGCGCGTTTTCCGGCGCGTCATCGTCCATCCATGCGTAGGTGTTATGTTCGCTCCAGTGGCGCTGCCATTTTTTTTCGGTGGCGCTCTGGTCATATTGCGCGGGTAGCGCGGTCATTTTATGGGTATAGCTCATCATGCGCGGGTTGTAGCCGAGTCCGTCGCGTTGTGCAAATGCGAAGTCTTCAGGTCGACGCGTTACAGGATTTTAGGATGCTGGGGTAGATGGCCGCCGGTGATGATCCCTCACGCATTTTCAGGTGCGGATCGGCACCGTATGCAATTAACAGCTCGGCAATTCGGAGGTTTTTTTCGAGGGCGGCAATCGCTAATGGGCTCACCCAGCTATCCGGCACCAATGCGTTCGGGTTGGCTCCGTGCTCCAACAACCGTTCGGCTAATTTGGGCGTATTGTTAATCACGCAATGGTGAAGTGCGGTGATGCCCTCGTGGTCCAGCGCATCGAGGGGGCATTTCTTCTCTACGAGTCGTTCGCAAAGAGGGGCGGCTAATTTGGGTTCCTGCTCTGGCTGGGCTTCCATACAAAGGATGTGTAGCGGGGTGCAGCCATTTGCATCGACCACCGAGGCATTCTCCATCGCATCGAGCAGTCGTTCGGCAATGCTCCACTGCCGCCGCCGTAGTGCGCAGTGCAGAGGGGTGCCCAGCGGCATGCCGCACAAAAAGGCCGGGGCCGCACCTTGTTGCAGAAGCCAGTCTACAATCGCGGTGCGGCCCAGGCGAGTGGCCTCCATCAGGGCTGTCGTGTGACGGAGGGGATGGAATACATCGACCGGGATGCCGTGGGCATTGAGGTCATTGAGCAGGTCTACGTCCTCTTCCAGTAGGGCGGAGAACCAAGCATAGATACGAGTAAGGGCAGGGGTGGAGGGCGCTGATATTGTTTTTACGGGTTTTGCCAGCATAACAACCTTGGATTGTTTAGTATTTTATACAACAACAACTATAGGTATATTTATCCGGTTTCAAAATACAACCAAAAAGTTCAATTTATTGCAAATGCACCTAAAAAGTGCATTCACCAAGTAAATGAGTCGGCCTTTGATTCTGTGTCGGAGTGGGCTGTTTTCTCTTTTGGCGGGACAATGCTCAAGATACGTGTTGCTTTCATTGCTGACTCCTGTATGCGAGGGGCATGCGCATGTGGCGGAATTGGCAGACGCACCAGATTTAGGTTCTGGCGCCGCGAGGCGTGGGGGTTCAAGTCCCTCCATGCGCACCACACCCTTCGGGTGCTGGGTTTAAACTTTTCTGCCGGATGGCCTTATGGATGACGAGCTTGATGTAAAAGACAGCAATGGAACACCCCTCAAAGATGGTGATTCTGTGACGCTTATTAAGGATCTTAAGGTCAAGGGGGCGAATGTGACGCTTAAGCGCGGCACGCTGGTCAAGAATATCCGCCTGACGTTCAACGAGCAGGAAATTGAATGCAATGCCGAGAAAGTCAAAGGGCTGGTGTTGCGGACAGAGTTTTTGAAAAAAGCATAATCTGAAGGAGAATCCGATGCGCATGAAAACCGTACTGACTGCCGACGATGCCGCCCGTATCATGGCTGCTGCTAAAGCAGAGGCTGTGGCGAAGGGCTGGAATGTATCGATTGCCGTTGTCGATGAAGCCGGGATTCTGATGCATCTGGAGCGGATGGATGGTGCCGGACTGCAAAGTCCTGAAGTCGCGTTGCAAAAGGCGCGGACATCGGCGCTGGCCAAGTTGCCAACCAAACATGTTGAAGAGCGCGTGAAAGAGCGTCCGGGCATGCTGCTCTTCCCGGATCGCCTGCCATTGCAAGGTGGGCTGCCCATCCTCCATGACGGCGAATGCATTGGTGGCGTTGGCGTTTCCGGTGTGCAGTCGCACGAAGATGAGATCATCTCAGCGGCGGGTATTGCTGCAATTTCGGCCTAGTTTCTGGCCAACCACCCGTCGTTTTCACTGAAAAACCACTTGCCGGGGCACAACCCCTGTGTCATGAAGCCTGCGAGCCAATTTTAACGTCCTATTGATAGAGAGTTTTATGCAGATTACCGCGAAACAACAAAACGAGCTTGAGCACAGCTTTAACATCGTCGTCCCGGCGGCGGATGTTGAGGCACAGGTTGAGGTTGAGCTGCAATCCCTCGGGCAAAAAGTGAAAATGCAAGGGTTCCGCCCCGGCAAGGTGCCGCTGAAAGTGCTGAAAACGCGCTATGGCAAAGAAGTGATGGGCGATGTGCTGGAAGCCATGGTCAACAAGGGCACCCGCGAGGCGATTGAGCAAAACAAGCTGCGCCCGGCGCTGCGTCCTGACATCAAGATTGTTAGCTTTGAAGAAGGGCAGGATCTTTCATTCGACCTGACCATCGAAGTGATGCCAGAAGTGCCAGAGATTAAATTCGACGCGATCACCATTGATGAATATGTCTATGAGCTGCCAGCAGATGAGGTCGAAGAAAGCCTGAAGCGCCTCACCAAATCGCGCGCGCATACGCATAAAGTTGAGGGCGAGGCAGCACTTGGCCATGTGGTGAAAATCGACTTCCTCGGCAAAACCGATGGCGTGCCGTTTGAAGGTGGTGCAGGCAAAGGCTTTATGCTGGAGCTTGGCTCGGGCCAGTTTATCCCAGGCTTTGAAGAGCAACTGGTTGGCGTGAAAGCCGGCGATGAGCGCACGGTTTCCGTTTCGTTCCCAGATGCTTACCATGCGCCTAACCTCGCTGGCAAAGCTGCTGAGTTCGATGTCACGGTGCTGGAAGTGCATGAAAATCACTACCCAGAAGTAGACGATAAATTTGCAGAATCCATGGGGTTCAAGGATCTCGAAAACCTGCAAGGTGCGGTGCGTCAGCAGATTGATTTCCAATATAAGGGCGCGGCGCGTGCGAAAGCGAAAAAGCAGCTTTTTGATGCGCTGGACAGCAAGGTGAAGCTTACCGTTCCACCCAAAATGCTGGAAGCTGAAACTAAAACCATCCTCGATCAGGTGATGGAAGCGAAGAACGCTGGCGATCCCGAGTTGAAGGACAAGTCAGAAGAGGCGCTGAAGGAAGAATACAGCATCATCGCTGAGCGTCGCGTGCGTCTTGGTATCCTGCTGTCGGAACTGGCGCGCCAGAACAACCTTCAGGTCACGCGTGAAGAGCTTTCTGCGGCAGTGATGAGTCAGGCGCGGAACTATCCGGGCCAGGAAGATAAAATCTTCGAGTTTTACCGCAGCAATCCCCAGCAAGTGGATGAATTAAAAGGACCAATCCTTGAGGAGAAAGCCGTAGACTTCATCCTGAGCAAGGTAACGCGGAAGCCAAAAAACGTCACCATCGAAGAGTTGATGCGTGACGACGAAGACGAGGCATCTAGCGATAGCAAGCCAGCGAAGAAGGCGTCGAAGAAGTAACCATTTCTTCTGCGGTTATTCGCTGACGTTATGCAAGGGCCCGGAGGTATTGTCTCCGGGCCCTTTTGTATGGGGTGTGCCCCTTGTTGGGGGATGGGGAATTAGGCAGTTGAGGTGATTGGCGCCTGAGTGCACAGTGGCATGAAACCCACATACGCACTATCTTTCCACTGGTGGCGATCAAAAACAGTGGCTTGGCTTTGACGTGCCGACGTTGCTCGGGCAGCGTGGGGTGGAAGAATGCAAACCTGTATCCGCAACGGATATATCTATAGACCCTAAGGAGAATACCATGATTCACAGCAACCGCGATATGATGGACAGCTATCAGGAAATGCTCGGCACCCCCGAGAAAGCTGCCTTGGTGCCAATGGTGGTTGAGCAATCAAGCCGCGGTGAGCGTTCGTATGACATCTACTCGCGCATGCTGAAAGAGCGCATTATCTTCCTGACCGGAGAAGTAGAAGACCATATGTGCACCTTGATTGTGGCGCAGCTTCTGTTCCTTGAGTCTGAGAATCCGGAGAAAGAGATCTCTCTCTATATCAACTCGCCAGGGGGCGTTGTGACGGCAGGTCTGTCGGTTTACGACACCATGCAATATATTAAGCCGAAGGTTGGCACGCTGTGTATCGGTCAGGCAGCCTCGATGGGGTCGCTGCTGCTGACTGCGGGTGAGCCAGGAATGCGCTTTGCTACGCCGAACGCGCGGATCATGATTCACCAGCCATCGGGCGGGTTCCGTGGTCAGGCGTCGGACATTGAAATTCACGCGCAGGAAATTATCAGCCTGCGTCATCGCCTCAACGGGCTGTATGTCAACCATACCGGCCAGAAGCTCTCGGTCATCGAGAAGGCAATGGATCGCGATAACTTTATGGCGGCAGATGCAGCGCAGAAATTCGGTCTGATTGATGAGATCGTGGCGAATCGTGCGGATGTCGCTAAGAAGACAAAGTAAGTTCAGAATATAACTGGTGCGAACCATAAATGATTAATGCTATACTACCCAATGAGGGGGACTAATGAGTAAGCCACGCGAAACCAAAACCACCCGTTACTGCTCGTTTTGCGGTAAAAGTGAACATGAAGTGCGCAAGCTGATCGCGGGGCCAACCGTGTTTATCTGCGACGAATGCGTGGAGCTCTGCGTCGATATCATCCGCACCGCCGATAAGGCTCCGGTGACGACGGAAGAGTCGGAAACCCTCGTTACGCCACAACAAATCCGCAAGGTGCTCGATGATTATGTCATCGGCCAGAATCGCGCCAAGAAGGTGCTCGCTGTTGCGGTACACAACCACTACAAGCGCATCGCGGTGATGGAGAAATCCAACGAAATCGAGATCGCCAAATCCAACATCCTGTTAGTCGGGCCAACCGGCACGGGTAAAACCCTTCTCGCACAGACCCTTGCACGCATTCTTGATGTTCCGTTTACCATGGCGGATGCAACCACGCTGACCGAAGCCGGTTACGTGGGTGAGGATGTCGAGAATATCATTCTACGCCTGCTGCAAGCGGCCGACTACAATGTCGAGCGTGCCCAGAAAGGGATTGTTTACATCGATGAGGTGGACAAAATTTCCCGTAAGTCTGAGAATCCATCCATCACCCGCGACGTATCGGGTGAGGGCGTTCAACAGGCACTTCTTAAGATCATGGAGGGTACCGTTGCCAGCGTTCCGCCGCAGGGTGGTCGTAAGCATCCGCAGCAGGAGTTCCTGCAAGTGGATACCAGCAACATCCTCTTTATCTGTGGCGGTGCCTTCGCCGGGGTCGAGAAGATCATTGCGCGTCGTCAGAAAGGTAGCAGCATTGGCTTCGGTGCCGATGTTCGCAACACGGATGAAGTGAAGCCGGGTGAAATGTTCCGGATGCTGGAGCCGGAAGATCTGCTGAAATTCGGTCTGATTCCGGAGTTCGTCGGACGTCTTCCAGTGATTGCTACCCTGGATGATCTGGACGAGGATGCGCTGAAAAACATCCTGACCGAGCCGAAAAATGCCCTGACCAAGCAGTATCGCAAGTTGTTTGAGATGGAGGGGGTTGACCTCGAATTTACGGATGATGCATTGTCTGCTATTGCGCAGAAGGCAATTGCGCGGAAGACCGGTGCACGTGGCTTGCGTGCGATCATGGAGGAAGCGCTGATGGAGCTGATGTACGATATTCCGGGTGCGGAGGATGTGACCGAAGTCAGCATCACTGGTGATGTGATCACCGGCAAGGCACAGCCTGTTTTGGGCAAGGATAGCTCTGGCGGCAAGAAATCCAGCAAAAAAGCATAATACCTAAAGCATATACCTACTGACTTGCCATGGCCCTAAGGGGCGGTGGCGGGTCGTGGGCATCGTTGTTCTGGTGTGCAACCGCGGCTTGCTTGGGGGCGCCTGCTTTTTTCAGTCGCGGTCTGCTAATATTGGTTCACGAAGAACAGCGAGCATTGGACGTCGCCCGTTTGCAGGTTGTAGCCGGCATCTACGTCGCTGGTATCAGCGGCCAATGAGCAACTGCCAGGCTTTCCACCAATAATGCTTCCATGTCCTGGGCGGCCATCATCCAGCTTAGTGTCGATTTTCCAAGCTTCCTCTGCCGTGAGTACTGCAGCAATGGCGGGGTTACTTTCCTGCCTGCCGCCGAGGCGGAGGTAGTTGCCATAGTTGATATCGTAGTGGCTATCGACAATGCTGGCATCGTTGCCGACATCCCAGCCAGCATTGGCAACGCGTGAGGCGGGAATGTTGATGCCTGGAATGCTATCTGCCGCGCTGCCACTGCCAGAGGCGCCACTGTAATTGCCTGTAATGCGGCCAGCAAGCATCAGCTGTCGCCAGAATTGATAGGTTTCACCGCTGTCGCCACCAAGCGTTGCATCGTAGTCGAGCACTTTGTCGCCATTGCCATTGCAGGTGCCCGTGGCAAGGCCGCCACCGCAGGCGCTTCCTTGTCCCCAAAATTCTTCTGCATCCATCATGTCGCCAGGGATAGCTGCATACTGTTTGCGGAAGGTAAGAAAGGCCTCTTTGTAGCGCGTGTAATCGCTGACTACAGATTGCATCTCTGCGTTTTTGATGAGTGCCTGCCCACCGATGACAGCACCTGCCAGCAATCCAATAATCACCAGAACAATAGAGAGTTCGACCAACGAGAAGCCGCGAACAGAAGGTGAGGGGGTAAGTGGGTGCATGTGGACTCTCCAATAGGCACAGGGTGCGGTCATTAATGGTGGTAAAACAGGGCAGATTGTAGCGGTTGCCCTTTACATTATCATCCGGCGTTCTATATTTCATTTATAAACAAGTTGAAACCGCTTTTCGCGCTACACAAAGGTTCCTTATGACCACTTCTCCCCAAACGCTGCCTGTCCTTCCTCTGCGCGATATTGTTGTTTTTCCGGGCATGGTGGTGCCACTGTTTGTGGGACGCGAGAAATCAGTCAAGGCGCTGGAAGCGGTGGTTAAGGGCAACAATAAAATCCTGCTTCTGTCGCAGAAGAACGGCTCGCAAGATATTCCAACGAAAGAAGATCTCTACCGTGTGGGTACGATTGCCACGGTGCTACAGTTGCTGCGCCTGCCAGATGGTACGGTGAAAGTATTGGTAGAAGGGGTGGTGCGCGCGAAGCTCGATCATTTCAACGAGCAGGATGAATATTACGAGGTGGAAGCAGAGGAGCTGCTGGAGCCTACCGATGACCCGATCGAGACCGAAGCGATGTTCCGTTCGGTCGTTGCTAAATTTGAAGAATACGTGAAGCTCAACAAGAAAATTCAGCCAGAGACAATGGGCGCGGTGGCTAAAATCACATCCCCGTCGGTGCTGGCAGATACCGTTGCGGCGCATATGTCGATTGATATTCCGGCGAAGCAGGAAATTCTTGAAATCATCAAGGTTGCTGAGCGGCTGGAGCATGTCTATTCGCTGATGGAGTCGGAGATTGGCGTCCTGAATACGGAAAAGCGGATTCGTGGTCGCGTGAAGCGCCAGATGGAAAAAACCCAGCGCGAATATTATCTGAACGAGCAACTGAAGGCGATCCAGAAGGAACTGGGAGAGCTGGAAGATGGCGCTAAAGATGAAATTGGTGAGCTGGAAGATAAGCTCAAGGCAACCAAGCTGAGCAAGGAAGCGCGTGAAAAATGTGATGCCGAGCTGAAAAAATTGCGGACGATGAGTGCTATGTCGGCTGAGGCATCGGTGATCCGCAACTATCTCGACTGGATGACGACGATTCCGTGGAAAAAAGCATCGAAGGTCAAACGCGATCTCGGTGCATCTGAGAAAATTCTGGATGCCGACCATTCCGGTCTTGAGAAGGTCAAAGAGCGGATTCTGGAATATCTCGCGGTGCAGGCACGTACTAAGTCCATCAAAGGCCCCATCCTGTGCCTCGTGGGCCCTCCGGGGGTTGGTAAAACCTCGTTGGCTCGTTCCATTGCGAAGGCAACCGGACGTCACTATGTCAAAATTGCCCTTGGTGGCGTGCGCGATGAGGCCGAGATCCGTGGTCACCGGCGTACCTATATTGGGGCGATGCCGGGTAAGCTGATTCAATCCATGAAGAAGGCTAAGACCAGCAATCCGTTGATGTTGCTGGATGAGATCGACAAAATGGGCAATGACTTCCGAGGCGACCCCGCTGCGGCATTGCTTGAGGTGCTGGATCCGGAACAAAACAAAAACTTCAACGATCACTATCTTGAGGTCGATTATGATTTGTCGGACGTGATGTTCATCACCACGGCAAACTCATTGAACATGCCACGCCCACTGCTGGATCGGATGGAGATCATTCGCCTGTCGGGCTATACCGAGGACGAAAAGCTTGAAATCGCGCTGGAGCATTTGATCCCAAAACAGCTCAAAGAGCATGGGCTGAAGAAGAGCGAACTGGCACTCTCGGAAGATGCAATCCGCGATGCGATCCGCTATTACACGCGCGAAGCCGGAGTGCGCGGGCTTGAGCGTGAGCTGGCACGGATTATCCGTAAAGCCGTCAAAGAAATCATGATGAAAAAGCGGGAAAAGGTCACCGTCACCCGCAAGAACCTTGGCAAATATTTGGGCGTGCGCAAATGCAGTTACGGTGAGGCCGAGAAAGACGACCAGATTGGCGTGACAACCGGGCTCACCGTAACTGCATTTGCGCACGCCCAAAAATTTGCCAAGGTT
>JAUIBB010000143.1 GCA_030427685.1 Alphaproteobacteria bacterium | reverse complement strand
TGCCTGTACGTTGGTGCTGCTTTCAACGCCGATTTCGCCAGACTTTTTTGACCCTAACTTTCCAGAAGAAAAACGCCCTTCGACCTACCTGGATTTACTGCGGCTTTTGCCGAAAGATGTGGTGGGGCAGATCCAGATTCCTGATATTGTCGTCAAGGAGTTCATTGGCTGGAACTGCACCATTGCCGAGCAAACAGGAAAAACTGTTTCATGGCAGGTTGATCCATGGATTGAAGAAACAAAATCCACCTATCCTGCCTCCAAAGCGTTTTTGGAGCAGGCGCTCAAAGGTCAGGATCCATTGATAAAAGTGGTGCATTCTGCGAAAGAAGAAGCACATGTGGGAGAAATTGCTTATCGCGTTGCTCAGCTGCGCGCAGCGCAGAATGGTGCCAAGCCAATTACGAAAGAAGAACGTATCTTTCGGCAGAGCGCATTAGAAAATCTGCAGTATGGTGAAGGAAAAAATTTCGGTGAAATACAGTGTGTCGAACATGCTCTTGCTTATGGGGTGCGCCACGACGCTCCAGTGGTAATGGTCACCGAAGATCGTTGGGCACAGAAATTTTTTCGATTTTCCGTTATGGAGCATCCTCACCATGAGGAATTAGGCAATATGCGGCTACTTAATGCACGTGGCTTGCTGCAGGCATTAAAAACGTCGGGAATTATGAAATCTGTTGGTATTAAGCCAACGATTCCTAGTGAAGAGCATACCCGTTATATTGAAAATTACCGTGAAAGTGAGCGGGAGCGTCAGCCTTCATCGGTGGTTGATATCAAGGGAAATCAGCGCGAGCGAGTGCCTGGGGAGCATATTCGTAGCCACAAAGTACACGCATCTTTTGCTGATATGGTGCGTCGTTCAGTGGTGCAGGGACAAAATGGCATTGGTGGCGGTTAGTAGGGTGGCCAGCTCATGCTCACGTATATTTAATGGGGGCATGAGGTAGAGCACATTATCGAAGGGGCGCAGCCATGCACCATGGGCAATCGATGCCTCCTGTATCGCCCGAACGGTTGTTGATGTTAAAAACCCTTCGGTAAATTCAATGACCCCAATGGCGCCTTTGACGCGGACATCGACGACCGTTGGGGTATCCTTAAAGGCGTGTAGCCCCTCCCAGAGGGCAATTTCCAGCGATTCGACCTCTGCCAGACGTGGTTCGCGTTCAAAAATATCCAATGAGGCATTGGCCGCGGCGCAGGCGATGGGGTGTGCCATGAAGGTGGGGCCGTGCATCAGCGCTTTATCGGCATCGTCACTCAGGAAGGCGTCGAAGACTTTTGCGCTGGCAAGGGTGGCAGAAAGCGGCATGTGGCCGCCTGTCAGGGCTTTCCCTAAGCAGATGATGTCGGGTTCGATAGCGGCTTCCTGGCAGGCGAACATGCTGCCGGTACGGCTAAATCCCGTTGCGATTTCATCGGCAATGAAGAGGATGTCGTGCTCGCGGCAAACGCGGCGAATTTCAGAAAGAATATCCGCTGAATACATGCGGAACCCTCCTGCTGCCTGTACCAACGGCTCGATAATCAGCGCGGCGGTTTGCCCACGTATGGCCGCGATGGTATCGCTGAACTCTGCAAAACTATATTCATCCTGCGGAATCTCAAGGCTGTAGTTGCGCAGTGTCAGGCTATCATAGGCGGCATTGAAGTGGCTTTTCGCGGATACCGACATCGCACCGATGGTATCGCCATGATAGCCGTGATTGAAGCTAATGAACTTGGTGCGCTTGGTTTCGCCCTTATTGCGCCAGTATTGAAGGGCGATTTTAAGGGCAACCTCCACCGATACCGAGCCAGATTCACAAAAAAACGCCCGCTCCATGCCCATGCCAACGGTTTTGCAGAGTCGTGCTGCGAGGGTATAGGCTGGCTCGTGTGCGAGGCCTCCAAACATTACATGGCTTAAGCTTTCGGCTTGTTTGGTAATCGCTTTGACGATGTGTGGGTGCTGGTAGCCGTGGCACATGCTCCACCAACTGGCGATGCCATCGACCAGCTCGCGCCCATCGGCCAGCTTCAGCATGCTGCCTTGCGCGCCGACGACGGGGAGCGGCTGCTGCACGGTTTGCATTTGCGCATAGGGAAGCCAGATATGGGGCCAGCCGTCGGCCAGCCAAGCGGGGGTGCTGCTCATTAGGCCGCTTTTGCACTCGTGGCAGCCAGTGCCATCGGCTTCAGGCCCAGCTTGCCGAAGAGGGCAGCATCGGCATCCTGTCCGGGGTTAGCGGCGGTGAGGAGTTTTTCACCCACGAAAATAGAGTTCGCACCGGCAAAGAAACACAGGGCCTGTTGTTCATCGCTCATTCCCTCGCGGCCGGCGCTGAGGCGGACCATGGATTCGGGCATCATGATGCGCGCCACGGCGATGGTGCGCACGAACTCGATGCCGTCGATACGCGGATTGCCGGAAAGCGGGGTGCCGTCGGCAGGAATCAGCAGGTTGATCGGCACGCTCTCCGGGTGGGCAGGCAGGTTGGCAAGCGTCACCAGCAGGTTGGCGCGGTCGGTGCGCGACTCGCCCATGCCCATGATGCCGCCGCAGCAGGTTTTCATCCCCGCATCGCGCACGGCGCTGAGGGTGTCGAGGCGGTCCTGATAGCTGCGGGTGGTGATGACTTCTTTGTAGTATTCCTCGGAGGTGTCGAGGTTGTGGTTGTAGTAATCCAGCCCGGCTTCTTTGAGGGTGGCTGCCTGATCGGGCGTTAGCATGCCCAGCGTAGCGCAGGTCTCGAGCCCCATGGCTTTGACCTCGCGGATCATGTGGGTGACGTTGTCCATATCGCGGCCTTTGGGGCTGCGCCATGCGGCGCCCATGCAGAAACGGCTGGCCCCGGCTTCTTTGGCGGCGCGGGCGTCGCGCAGGACGTCCTCGACCTGCATCAGTTTGGTGGCTTTGACGGGGGTGTCGAAGCTGGCGCTTTGCGAGCAGTAGTTGCAATCCTCCGGGCAGCCGCCGGTTTTGATCGAGCAGAGCTGCGAAATTTGCACTTCCGACGCATCAAAGTGCGTGCGGTGGACGGTGGCGGCCTGAAACAGCAGCTCGTTGAAGGGAAGGTCGAACAATGCGAGGGCTTCGCGCTCGCTCCAGTCA
>JAUIBB010000030.1 GCA_030427685.1 Alphaproteobacteria bacterium | reverse complement strand
CATCCGGCACGGGGCTTTCCTTTGTTAGCAGAGGGCGGGTGCCGAACTGGAAGGCAATCAGGCCAATTTCAGGATTGTCGAGCCAATGCTCCCAGTCTTTCAGGTGCCACGCACCACCCGCCATAATAATCGGCACATGGTGCAGGCCGATTTCATTCATGAAGCGCCGAAGCTCAACCACCCGTGGATAGGGATCCTCTGGATGGTTTGGATCTTCGCTGTTGCTGAGGCCGTTATGCCCCCCCGCCAACCAAGGATCCTCGTACACGACACTTCCCAGAAGCTCGGCATATTTAGAGTAGGAACGCTTCCACAGCGCGCGGAAGGCGCGCATCGAAGAAACAATCGGGTGATAGTGAATATTGTATTGTGCGGCGATCTCGCTCAGGCGATAAGGCATCCCCGCACCGCAGGTAACGCCGTGAATCATGCCGGGAGCACCTTTGAGGATACCCTCCATTACTTCCGCAGCGCCGCCCATTTCCCACAGGATGTTCATGTGGATCCGACCATTGCCGTTGGAAATTTCATGCGCCAGCTTTGCGTGCTGAATGCCGGCGCGAATGCCGTTTTCAATTAACTCGCGATGGCGACCAACGCGGGTTTTTTCTTTATAAACCAGCGGGATTGTGTTGCCATCCGCATCAAATTCAAGCTGATTGACAGCCGAAATTGTGCCCACAGCACCGGCTGCAGCAAAGGCACCGGCGGAACGGCCATTGCTGGCACCGACGCCCTTTCCGCCTTCGACAATTGGCAGCACTTCGCGGCCAGAAATGACTACAGGCTTAAGTTTCGAGGCGAATACATCGTTGGCTGTTGCCGTCATACAAAATTCCAATCACACAGAACAAAAAGAACATCACATAAAACAAGGGCGCTTTATAGGCTGAATTTGAGGCGGGGACAAATGAAATATAGAAAGAAACCTAACGGCAATTTATGGACAAAAAAAAGCCACCCATAGGGCGGCTCAAAAAAAGACTGAATCAAAGAAATGGATTTCCATCAAATCTATCCATGACACCTGTGTCGATAAACATATCGCGCACATTGTCATGACTATCATTCGATTTCGATGAAGTTTCCTTCGGCTTCGTTGATCCATATCCTCTAAATGTAAATGTGGGTTCGTTTGGCCATCCCCACTTTACGGCGACGATCAACATCAAAACCACTGAAGCAACAAGTATCAGCACTTTGATGATTAGGTGTTCGTATTCCCAATCAATGCTGGGGAAATATGATAAAATCATATTGCTCCATACATCGGCAAGAAGCTCAGGCGCAATAACACCTAATCCGATCACGAAATACACAATCATGCTGATTGTATAAGCTGCTTTGTTTTTTTTCTTGTTCTTTTTCATAAAATATATGTTTAGCGTTTAGAAAATACATATTTATCCTTATTCAGGAACGGACATGAATCGCTGTCCATAAGCGATCCCTAGGTTTGAAATTACAAAGTAAAATCAAGCAAAGTGAACCTTCAGGGTATCACAAATAGCTTAAGATTCTGTAAAAAAGAAATATCGTTTAAAATCTAAACGTTAAAGCTTTCGCCGCAGCCGCAGCTGCCTTTGGCGTTGGGATTGTTGAAGACGAAGCCGCTTTTGAACTTTTCGTCTTTGAAATCCATCTCGGTACCGATGAGGAACATTACGGCTTTGGGATCGATCAGAACGCGGACGCCTTTGTCTTCGATGACTTCATCGTACTGGCCGACCTCATCTGCGTATTCGATCGTGTAGGAGAGCCCGGAACAACCACGCGTGCGAATGCCAACCTTGATGCCAACACTTGGCTTCTCACGCTTCGCCAGCAATGCATGGATATGCTCTGCTGCGCGATCCGTGATCGTAACGGCTTTGGATGTGGTAGCGGTTTTCATGAATTATTCGCTCGCGGTAGTACCGCTGTGCTTGGTTTTATAATCGGTGATCGCGGCCTTAATGGCATCTTCCGCCAGTACCGAGCAGTGGATTTTTACTGGCGGAAGGGCTAGCTCTTGCGCGATCTGGGTATTTTTGATGGTCATGGCTTCGTCGATATGCTTGCCCTTGACCCACTCGGAAACGAGCGAGCTGGAAGCAATGGCAGAGCCACAGCCAAAAGTTTTGAAGCGCGCATCTTCGATCACGCCTGCATCGTTGACCTTGATCTGCAACTTCATGACATCGCCACAGGCTGGCGCGCCCACGAGACCCGTGCCGACGCTTTCGTCGTTCTTGTCCATTGAGCCTACATTGCGTGGGTTTTCGTAGTGATCCACCAATTTTTCTGAGTATGCCATCCTGTATCCCCTAGTCTTTTTATCAGCCCTGCTGAGCCTACTATCCTTATTGCGAGGGCAGCGAATCCACCCAAGCCTGTCGTATTAGTGTGCGGCCCATTCAATCTTGTTTAAGTCTACACCCTCTTGCACCATTTCCCAAAGCGGAGACATGGCACGCAATTTATCAATTGACCCGCTGACAATCTTGATCGCCTCGTCGATTTCAGCTTCGGTCGTGAATCGGCCAATCCCAAAGCGAATCGATGTGTGGGCAAGCTCCTCACCCACGCCAATTGCACGGAGCACATAGGATGGCTCAAGACTCGCGCTGGTGCAAGCAGAACCACTCGAAACAGCCAACCCTTTGATTGCCATAATCATCGATTCACCCTCGATATAGGCAAAGCTGAGATTGATACAGCCCGGAATACGCTGCTCGCGGTCGCCGTTGAGGTAGACATCCGGCACATCGTCCATCACGGCTTTGAGGAATTTGTTAGCGAGGCCGGTCAGCCGCGCATGCTCTTCCTGCATTTCTGCGCCTGCGATTTCGGCTGCTTTCCCCAGACCAACCACCAGAGGAGTTGGAATGGTGCCCGAGCGCATGCCACGCTCCTGACCGCCACCACTAAACAGTGATTCAAGGCGAATGCGGGGACGACGGCGCACATAGAGTGCCCCCACGCCCTTAGCCGCATAGATTTTATGGCCCGAAATGCTCATCAGGTCGATATTCATCGCCTCGACATCCAGCGGAATTTTACCGAAAGCCTGCGCCGCGTCGGTGTGGAAAAATACGCCATGCTCACGGGTGATTTTACCAATTTCCGCCAGTGGCTGAATTACGCCAAGCTCGTTATTCACAGCCATGATGGAGACCATCAGTGTGTTCGGCTTGATAGCGGCCTTCAGCGTATCGAGGTTGATAAGACCATTTTTCTCGACCGGCAGGTAGGTTACTTCAAATCCCTGCATTTCCATGTGGCGCGCAGAATCCAACACGCATTTGTGCTCGGTCACCACGGTGATGATGTGGTTTTTCTTGTCTTTATAGAAGGCACCCACGGCTTTCAGCGCGATGTTGTTCGCTTCGGTTGCACCTGAGGTAAAGATAATTTCTTTACTATCCGCATGAATCAGCCGCGCAACCTGGCCACGCGCGATCTCCGTTGCCTCTTCCGCTTCCCAACCGAACGCATGGCTACGCGAATGCGGGTTGCCAAATTTCAGCGTGAAGTAAGGCAGCATCGCATCCAGCACGCGCGGATCAACCGGCGTGGTAGATTGATAATCCATGAAAATAGGAAGTTTTACTTTATTTTCAATGGGTTTTTCCAGTGGGATTACACTCATAAAGCTTTCTCATGTTTCTGTCTGGCTGCGGCGTAGAATAACATAGTGCTGAAGTCAACTATTATCAAGGTTACAATGGGTTCATATTAGGCTGCCTGCGGCTTGGAAAGCCTTGCACATGCGGCTTTCCAAGCCGCGGCGAAGGATTCTATGTCTGCACGTGTCGTCTGCCAACCCCAGCTGATGCGAATCGCCGTCTGCGCAATTTCGGGGGGCACCCCCATCGCCAGTAACACTTGCGATGGCGCAACGCGTCCGGACGAGCAAGCCGAACCTGCCGAAACCGCAAACCCATTAAGATCAAAATGCATGAGCTGGGTCTCGCTGCTTACACCCGGCATACTTATCTGCGTCGTGTTTGGCAGGCGCGCACTCCCTGCTCCAAAAACCTGCATTGCAGGGGCGGCAGACATCAACTCGGCCTCAAGCCATGCTTGCCACTCGCGCCATTGCGCCGCTTCCGGACAATGAACGACTTCTTGCACCAGCGCGGCAAAGCCTGCGATAGCGGGAATGTTCTCCGTTCCGGCCCGTCGCCCCAACTCTTGTCCACCACCGGTAATCAGCGATTTAATTGGCAAGTCATTGCGAATCAACAAGGCGCCCACACCAACGGGGCCGCCTGCCTTATGCCCACATAACGTCAGCATATCGACGCCCAACATACCCCAATCAAGCGGGATTTTACCCAAAGCCTGCACCGCATCGCAATGCACCAGCGCACCATGCGCGTGGGCAATGCGCGCAATTTCAGCGATCGGCTGAATGACGCCTGTCTCGTTATTGGCAAGCATGACAGATAACAGGGCTGGCTTTGCCAGCTGCACCAACTGCGACTCCAGCGCAGTAAGGTCAACCACACCATTCGCATCAACCGGCAACGTAGCTGCCCCAAGCAAACCAGCCGTTTTGGCAATCGAAGCATGCTCAATAGCAGAGACCAGCAATGGGTGCTCTGCCGCGAAGGCGCGCAACACCATATTGTTTGCCTCAGAGCCCGAGCCGGTAAAGAGCACCTCGTTTGGGAAGGCGCTGAGGTGGTGGGCAATGAGGCTCCGCGCATCTTCGAGATGTTTTTTTGCCTCCCTCCCCGCACGATGCACGGAAGACGGATTCAGCGGGGCGTTTCCCAATGCATCCATTGCCGCTCGTGCAGAGGGGCGGATCGGTGCCGTTGCATTGTAATCGAGATAGATCATTCAGGCGCCTGTCCGCTCTTCGGCCTTAATGCTTTCGGCAAACAGTGGCTGACGCGGGAATTTTTGCTGGACGCGGCGCTCGCAAATATCTTCGAGCGTAATGTTTTTAAAGTAATGCTGAATTTGAGCGCTTAACCCCTCCCACAGATCATGGGTCAGGCAGCGGGACTTATCACTCCGACACCCGGCACCCCCCTCCACATGGCTGTTGCAGCGGGTCATGGTCATCGGCTCATCGCTGGCGAGGACAATGTCAGACACGTTCATGGCGCTGGCGGCACGGGAAAGACTGTAACCGCCGCCCGGGCCACGCACAGAGCGCACCAACCCGGCACGCTTCAGCCGTGCAAAAATCTGCTCCAGATAGGCTAGCGGAATCTCCTGACGTTCTGCAATCGTGGCCAGCGTAATCGGCGTTTCAGATGGCTGACGCGCAAGATCAACCAGTGCCATGACAGCATAACGGCCTTTGGTGGATAGGATCATACGGCTTCTCCCGCAATATTTTGGCAATCACTCCAAGCGAACGCCCGATAAATCAGCAAAACCTAGTAGAACATCTCGCCTTATGCGTCAAATTGCTTGCTGCGACGCGATGGCACCCAGCCCCCGGAAGCCAGATCTGCACCCTGCCCTGTTGTTTCAAGCTGCATGATACGCGCTTCAAGCTCGGCCAGCTCCTGACGTAGCTTGCTGATTTCTTCCGTAGTCTCGACTCCAGCAGCGCGCGCGGCATCCGACAGCACGTCAACCGGACGGGCAGGAACACCCACCACCGTCGTATCGGCAGCAACATCCCGGATTACCACGGCATTCGCGCCAACACGCGCGCCTTTTCCGATGGTGATAGGGCCCAGCAACTTGGCGCCTGCTCCGACCATCACATCATCTTCCAGTGTCGGGTGGCGCTTGCCATGATGGTTCCCCAACCCGCCGAGCGTGACCCCGTGGAACATCGAAACGCGGTTGCCGATCACGGCGGTCTCGCCAATGACGATTCCCATCCCGTGGTCAATCACACAATAATCGCCGATAACAGCAGCAGGATGGATCTCTACCCCCGTCAGGAATCGTGCGAAGGTAGAAATAATACGCGCAACCAGTTTGAGCCGCACCCGCCAGAACAGATGGGCCAGCCGATGCAGTAGCACTGCGTGGAATCCCGGATAGGTCAACAACACTTCAAGCCATGTGCGTGCGGCAGGATCTCTTGCGGCAATGTGCCTTATTTCTTTATCCAACCGTGCCATATCTTTTCTTTCATACCGCCTGTCGCGGATAAACCTATAAAAAATCTTGTTTCCCGCAACGCTTTCCGCTAACACGCGGAACGCTGTATTCGTCTTATTTTTTCGGGTTCCAGTCGTTCCGAACGCTCTATAGAGAACCCGGGAGCAATGGTCAACTAGCGCGCGAGCCGGAAACGCCGCGCCATCTGGAGTCAACTACATGGCCGAAATTATTTTCCAAGGTTCCGAAGGCCGTATCGAGGGCCGCTATCACCACAACCCCGACAAGCAAGCCCCGGTTGCCGTGGTGCTGCACCCCCACCCGCTTTACGGCGGCACGATGAACAACAAGATCGTTTACCGCATGTATTCGAGCTTCGCGCGCGCTGGCTTTTCGGTGCTGCGCTTCAATTTCCGTGGCGTTGGCCGCTCGATGGGAAAATTTGACGACGGCATTGGTGAAATGACCGATGCCGCGACGGCGCTGGATTGGGTACAACTTCAGAACCCAGACGCGGCGTGCTGCTGGATTGCCGGCTTCTCGTTCGGCGCATGGATTTCACTGCAATTGCTGATGCGTCGCCCTGAGATCGAGGGCTTCCTTGCGATTTCTCCGCCAGCCAACATGTATGACTTCAGCTTCCTTTCACCCTGCCCGGCCCATGGCCTGATTACGCAGGGGGATCGCGATGATATCGTTAGCGAGCCAGCCGTTGGCGGCCTCGTAGACAAGCTCCGCGCGCAAAAAGGAACCAATGTGGAGTACAGCGTTATCCCCGGTGCCGACCACTACTATCGCAGCCAGATGGAAGGGCTGACCAACGTGACGGATGAATTCATCGCTCGTAAGATGGAAGAGTTCAAGACCCGTCCGCGGATCCGACCGGATAGAAAACGCCGCCAGTTACCGGCTGACGTACCCCAGTAGTCGACGGTAGCGACAGCGGCAGCTCCTGCACGCTGCGCGCGGCGAGATAGGCAAACGCTTCAGCTTCCAGCATGTCACCATTCCAGCCGACGGCCTCAACCGGCTTCACCTCGCACTGGGTGTATTCTGCGATCATCCGCATCATGGTTGGATTGCGCCGACCACCCCCGGTAATAAGCAACTGCTTGGGCTTGGCTGGCACATGCTCGCATGCTTTGGCAATCGCGGCGGCGGTCATTGCGGTAAGGGTGGCCGCGCCATCTTCCGCACTACAGACAATTTTGGGTAGGAAGTGATTGCGATCCAGCGACTTTGGCACTGGCTGGGCAAAGAAGCTATCCGCCAGAAATGCCGATAGGGCCGCCTGATCGATGTTTCCACGTGCTGCCAGCACGCCGTCTTTGTCGTAACGCGCTTTGGTGTGATAGTGCACCCAGTCATCCAACAGTGCGTTGCCGGGGCCGCAATCAAATGCGAGGAGATCCCCCCCCTCGCCAATCCAGGTCACGTTGGCAACACCACCAATATTAACGACCATCAGCGGCTTGGGCAGGTCATGCGCCAGCGCTGCCTGATAAAGCGGCACCAGCGGCGCGCCCTGTCCGCCATGACGCACATCGTTGCTACGGAAATCCGCTACCACCGGAATTTTTGTCTTCTGCGCCAGATGTGCCGGCACACCAATTTGCACCGTCAGCCCCAGATTAGGAGCATGATGAATGGTTTGGCCATGAAAGCCAATCAGGCTGATATCCTCAGCAGATTTCCCGCTTTTCTCCAGCAGGGCGCGTACTGCCTCGATATGCACTTCAGTCAGCGCATAGGCGATGGACTCTATGTTCCCGGTGCCGCGCATCAGCAGCAGGATCGCTTGCCGCAAGGCCTCGGCATAGGGCGTGAAGACACCCTCTCCGGCCCGAACAATAGATTTGCCATCCGTATACAGTAGCGCAGCATCCACACCATCTGCCGAGGTACCGCTCATCAGGCCAATGATATAGCTGGGAAATGCAATCGCGCTTGTCATGGGGTTATCATGCACGTTATGAAAACAGGAACAAGTTAGAAACGTGGAAGCCATGCAAAACTTTATTGATACCATTACCGAACGCGGCTTTGTGCATCAGCTGACGGATGAGGCCGGGCTGCGCAAACTGCTCGAAACGCCGGGGCAGCGCGCCTATATCGGGTTCGACTGCACGGCGAAATCGCTGCATGTGGGCTCGCTGCTGCAGATCATGCTGCTGCGCTGGTGGCAAAAATGCGGCCACACGCCGATTGTGCTGCTGGGCGGCGGGACGACGAAGATTGGTGATCCGTCGGGCAAGGATGAGTCGCGGCCCAAGCTGGATGACGCAATGATCGCCGAGAATATGGCGAGCCTGAAGCAGGTGTTCTCGCAGTTTATCGACTTTGATGGCGATGCGGCGCTGATGCTCAACAACGACGATTGGCTGAAGGGCCTGAACTACATCGAGTTCCTGCGCGATTACGGACGGCATTTCTCCGTCAATCGCATGATGACAATGGATTCCGTCAAGCTACGCCTCGAACGCGACCAGCATCTGAGCTTCCTTGAGTTCAACTACATGATCCTGCAGGCGTATGATTTCGTGGAGCTGAACAAGCGCTATAACTGCCGTGTACAAATGGGCGGTAGCGATCAGTGGGGGAATATTACGCAGGGAACCGACCTGAATCGGCGCGTGAATGAGCAGTCAGAGGCATATGGCATCACCTCCCCCCTCATCACCACCTCCTCCGGCGCGAAGATGGGTAAGACGGCGGCAGGCGCGGTATGGCTGAATGCAGAGCTTTGTTCGCCGTATGATTACTGGCAGTTCTGGCGCAATACGGAGGATGGGGATGTGATCCGCTTCCTGAAGCTGTTTACGGAACTCTCGCTGGAGCAGATTGCGGAATATGAGGGCTGGGTTGGCTCTGCCAAAATCAACGATGCAAAGATTATCCTTGCGACGGAGGCCACCGCCCTGCTGCATGGCCGTACAGAGGCCGAGAAGGCCGAAGCCACCGCACGCGAAACCTTCAGCGGCAGCGGCATGAGCGATAATTTGCCGGAGCTGGCTCTAAATTATAGCGACTTTCCTCACGAAGGATGGCCTTTGTTTGACCTTCTCGTGAAGGCATCTTTTGCCAGCAGCAACGGCGAGGCGCGCCGCCTTATCAAAGGAAATGGTGTGCGCATTGATGATCAAATAATCAGCGATGACAACTACCGCTTAATGGCGCAGGCCTTTAAAGATGGTAAGCCGATCAAACTCTCGAAGGGCAAGAAACAGCACGTACTGGTGAAGGCGGCTTAGTTTTTGTTTGGATGGATCCCGAAACGAGTTCGGGATGACGTTTGCGTGTTTTGGGATAACATGTGTTTGTCATGCTGAACTTGTTTCAGCATCCATCCAACTTACACTTAAATCACCCCAATCTGGATTTGCGTGGTTTATCGTATTTATTTTCCAGTCACGATGCCAGTTCTTCAGCTGTTTTTCACGCGCAATAGCATCTTGAATACAGGGGAAGGTTTCAAAATAAACCAGCGTTTTCAGGCCGTACTTTTTTGTAAATCCCTCGATCAGGCCGCGCTTATGTTCATGCATGCGCCGCTGTAAATCGGAAGTGACGCCGATGTATAAGGTGCCGTAGGGCTGGTTCGCCAGGATGTATACGTAACCATGTTTCATACGGTTTTTGTTTTGATGGATCCTGAAACGAGTTCGGGATGACAGTGGTTATTTATTCATCCGCGTATCAATGAGGTGTTTGACCACCTCCGGGTCGAGCAGTGTGCTTGTATCGCCCAGCGAATCCAGCTCGTTTTCGGCGATTTTGCGGAGGATGCGGCGCATGATTTTGCCGCTGCGCGTTTTGGGTAATCCCGACGTGAGGTGGATGAAGTCTGGTGTGGCGAGGCCGCCGATATGCTTGCGCACATGCTGTTTCAGCTCTGCAATCAGTGCATCGCTGCCCTGCTCACCAGCATTCAGGGTGACATAAGCGTATACCCCCTGCCCTTTGATGTCGTGCGGATAGCCGACCACCGCGGCCTCGGCAACTTTCGGGTGGGCGACGAGGGCGGATTCGATTTCGGCGGTGCCGAGGCGGTGGCCGCTGACATTGATGACATCATCCACCCGCCCGGTGATCCAGTAATAGCCGTCTTTATCGCGGCGGCAGCCGTCGGACGTAAAATATTTGCCGTGGACTTGCGAGAAATAGGTCTGGCGGAAACGGTCGTGGTCGCCCCAGATGCTGCGGGCCTGACCGGGCCATGAATCGGCGATGCAGAGCATGCCCTCGCACTCGCCTTCGAGCAGAGTGCCTTTCGTGTCGTACACCTCCGGCTGCACGCCGAAAAACGGAACGGTACAGGAGCCTGGCTTGAGGGCCGTTGCGCCCGGCAGCGGGGTCAGCATATGGCCGCCGGTTTCCGTCTGCCACCAGGTGTCGATGACCGGGCAGCGCCCCTCGCCCACCGTATGGTAGAACCACAGCCATGCCTCGGGGTTGATCGGCTCACCCACGCTGGCCAGCAGCTTGAGCGATGTGCGGGAAGTTTTGAGGACTGGCGCATCGCCAAGGGCCATGAGGGCGCGGATGGCGGTGGGGGCGGTATAGAATTTGGTGACCTGATGGCGGTCGATGACCTCCCAGAAGCGCGAGGCATCTGGATAGTTCGGCACGCCCTCGAACATCAGCGTGGTCGCACCGTTGGCGAGGGGGCCGTAGACGATGTAGCTGTGGCCGGTGATCCAGCCCACATCGGCGGTACACCAGTAAATATCATCGGGCTGGAGGTCGAAGACATACTTCGTGGTCGTCGCGGCATAGACCATGTAGCCGCCGGTCGTGTGCAACAGGCCCTTTGGTTTGCCCGTGGAGCCGGAGGTGTAGAGGATAAACAGCGGGTCTTCGGCGTCCATCGGCTCGGGGTCGCAGCTGGCGGGCTGGTCGGCCAATACATGGTGCCACCAGAGGTCACGCCCCGCCTCCATATTCACGACGGAATCCGTGTGGTGGAGGACGAGCACATGGCGCACATCCAGCCCCTCGATGGCTTGATCGACATTGGCTTTCAGCGGAATTTTTTTGCCGCCGCGCAGCCCCTCGTTGGCGGTAATGACGATGTCGCTCTGGCAATCTTCGATGCGGCTGCGAATGGAATCCGGCGAAAAGCCGGCGAATACGACGGAATGCACCGCGCCGATCCGCGCGCAGGCGAGCATGGCAATCGCCGCCTCCGGCACCATGGGCATGTAGATCGTCACGCGATCGCCTTTTTTGACCCCGAGGAATTTTAAGGCATTGGCCGCTTTACACACGTCGTCGAGCAAGGTGCCATAGGTTAATCGGCGTACATCGCCCGGCTCGTCGCCCTCCCAGACAATCGCTGTTTTATGAGGGTTACTCGCCGCATGGCGGTCGAGGCAATTGACCGTAGTGTTCAGGATACCGCCTTCAAACCATTTGATCGATACATCGCCCTCAAACGAAGTGTTTTTGGCACGCGACCAACGCTGCATCCACTCAAATTCACCGGCAATGTCACCCCAGAAGCCTTCTGGATCATTTACGGAGCGGGCATACATGCTGCCATACCCGCTGGCATCGACATGGGCCGTGTTGGCAAGGGTTTCGGGAACGGTAAAACGTTGAGTCATAAAACCTCCTATGCCCGATCAGGCTACTCCTATCGTGAAGCGAGGAAAAGCCGGAATCTAGTTTTTTCTTGCTGCAACGTGGCCTGCCTGACAGAAACGGCGCTATGTCACGCTTTAAACTTATCATCGAGTATGACGGAACCCCCTTTTGCGGCTGGCAAAAGCACGAAGGGAACCTCACCGTGCAAGAAGTCCTCGAAACAGCCGCCATGAAGCTGGCCAATGCGGACGCCCCGGTGCCCGTGCAATGCGCAGGCCGCACCGACTCTGGTGTTCATGCACGGGGTCAGGTCGCGCATGTGGATTTACCCGAAGGCCGCACCAGCTTTAATGTCCGTCAGGGGCTGAATATGCTGATGCTGCCGCACCCAATTTCCGTCGTCAGCGCCGAAGAGGTCTCCCCAGACTTCCATGCCCGGTTCGATGCGCAGCGCCGCCATTACCTTTACCGTATTACTAACCGCTCTTCGCGGCTGGCGCTGGATGCTTACCGTAGCTGGCAAGTGCATGGGGAATTTGATTTCGATGCGATGCGTAAGGCTGCCAGCTTCCTGATTGGCCATCAGGATTTCTCCAGTTTTCGTTCCGCCGACTGTCAGGCGAAATCACCGCTCAAAACGCTCGATACGCTTGAAATCCTTCAGCGCCAAAACCGACACGAAGAAATTATGATCCGTACCAGCGCCAAGTCCTTCCTCCACCACCAAGTGCGGAATATGGTCGGAACACTGGTGCATGTAGCCTTAGGAAAATGGGAACCGGAACGTGTCGCCGAAGCACTTGCCGCCCGCGATCGCCGCGCCGGAGGCCCAATGGCCCCCGCGCACGGACTGTATCTGATGAAGGTAGACTATTAGCCTAACGTGCAGCGCCCTTAGTCAAAGTAGCGCTCCAGCATGCGCTGGTAGATTTTTGTGAGCCCTTCGAGGGTTTTGACTTCCACACGCTCGTTGACCATGTGGGCAGTGCGTCCGGTGGTGCCGAACTCGATCACGGGGCAATAGTCCTTGATAAAGCGCGCGTCAGAGGTACCGCCGGTAGTTGTCAGGGCTGGGGTGTGGCCGGTGACGTCTTTTACCGCGCCGGTGACGACATCGGTCAGCCGCTCATCGCGGGTGAGGAATGACTCGCCGGTGATGTGAAACTTCAGGGTATAAGCGCCAAACGGCTTAAGCCGCTCATGCACCCACTGCTCGACACTCGCGCAGCTATGCCGGTCGTTGAAGCGCACGTTAAATTCTGCCTTTGCGCTACTGGGAATCATATTGACGGTGGGATTGCCAACATCGACCGTGGTCACTTCCAGATTGCTGGGTGGGAAGAATTCGGATCCACCATCCAAAGGGGTTGTTTTCAAGGCATGCAGCATATGAATGACGCGTGTCACCGGGTTGTCGGCCAGGTCTGGATAGGCAACATGCCCCTGCACCCCCTCAACCTCCAGCGCGAAACTGATGCTGCCACGACGCCCTACTTTAGCCATCTCGCCAAGCGTGGTTGGGTTGGTTGGCTCACCAACGATGCAGACATCAAGGGTTTCGCCCTGCTCGGCCAGCCATTGCAGCATGGGCCGGGTACCGTGCGTTGCATGCCCCTCTTCATCCTGCGTAATCAGGAAGCTGATGGAACCGGGAAGGTCTTTCCCCTCGGGGTGTGATGCGCTTAGAAATTCGCGCACGGCAATCATGAAGGCCGCGATGGCACCCTTCATATCTTCGGCTCCGCGACCGTATAGCTCACCGTCGATGATTTCCGGTGCAAATGCGGGGGTACGCCATTTGCTGACTTCGCCAACCGGCACGACATCCGTATGCCCGGCAAAACAGAAGTTTGGCGACTGTGTCCCCAGCCGTAAATAGATATTCTCGACCGCCTCGGAACCTTCGCCAAACGTCACGCGCTGCGCTTTGAACCCGAGCGGCTCCAGAAAATCTTCAATGACGTCGTACACCCCTGCCGTGCGTGGCGTGATGCTGGGACAGCGAATCAGGTCGCAGGTGAGCTTGATAACGTCCATCAGGCGCGCAACAGCTCGTTGACGGAAGTCTTCGCGCGGGTTTTCTCATCTACCCGCTTCACGATCACAGCGCAGGCCAACGAGGGATCGGTCGGGGTTTTTCCGGGCAAGGTGCCGGGCACCACTACTGAATAGGCTGGCACACGCCCCATGAACACTTCGCCGCTTGCACGATCTACGATTTTGGTCGACGCGCCAATGAAAACGCCCATCGAGATTACCGAGCCTTCTTCGACGATCACGCCCTCTGCGATCTCGCTGCGCGCGCCAATGAAACAGTTATCCTCAATAATAACCGGATTGGCCTGCAGTGGCTCTAATACGCCACCGATACCAACGCCGCCTGAGATATGGCAATGCGCACCGATTTGCGCGCAAGAACCAATGGTTACCCAGGTATCGACCATCGTGCCATCGCCGACATAGGCGCCGATATTCACGAAACTTGGCATCAGCACGACATTGCGCCCAATATGGGAACCATAGCGGACAAAACAGCCGGGAACAGCGCGGAAGCCTGCCGCACGGAAGTGGCTTTCGTCCCAATTATTAAATTTCAATGGCACCTTATCGTACCATCCGGCCTGCATGCCTTGCGTTTCCATGCTGCGGGTAAGCTGGTTATCGTTCAGGCGGAAGGAGAGCAGGATTGCCTGTTTCACCCATTGATTGACCACCCATTGACCGTCTTTTTTCTCGCACACGCGGAGCTTTCCCTCGTCCAGCTCACTTAGGGCAGTATCAACTGCCGCACGTACTTCACCGGTGGTCGCGGTGGAAATGGTATCGCGCGCCTCCCATGCGGCACTGATGATGGATGCAATCGTCATAGCTTTCTCCTGTATCACCCTCTGCAAAGATCGGATCCCCCGCCTGCTTACGCAACCAGTGTCAGGATTCCTGATATTACAGGTGGGATATGTTTTCTGTTTGCGAGGCTTAGAATGGCTACACTTGCTTGGCAATCGAAACCTCACTATATAGGGCGCAAAGTGAGGAATTATGTTTATTCAAACCGAGACAACCCCCAACCCCAACACCCTGAAATTTTTACCCGGACAGGATGTGCTGGGCGACAAGACAGCCTTTTTTACGGATCGTGAAAATGCGGCCGCCTCGCCATTGGCATCGGCGGATATCCGTGCCGTCTTCTTTGGTTCCGATTTTATCACCGTGACCAAGGCCGAAGCGGCCAGCTGGGAAGTCCTGAAGCCCCAGATCCTGACCACCATCATGGAGCATTACCAAAGCGGCCTGCCGCTGATGGGGGATGCCAAGCCTACAACCACAACCACCCCCGGTGAGAGCTACAGTGAAAATGAGCAGGAAATTGTAGACCAGATCAAAGAACTACTGGAGACCCGTGTACGACCTGCTGTGGCGCAGGATGGTGGCGATATTATCTTCCACAGTTTCAAGGAGGGTACCGTCTATCTCGAAATGCATGGTGCTTGCGCTGGATGTCCAAGCTCGACCGCAACACTCAAGAGCGGCATCGAGAATATGCTGAAGCATTATGTTCCGGAAGTACAGGCGGTTGAGCCCGTTTAAATCAACCGGACGGTAAATACCTAGTGCGTAGTTAATTACATAGGCAGTGCCCTAAGGGTATAACCCCACTAGGCACTAGGTATTCATCGTCCGGTTTATGCGAGAATATCGATCAGGTTTTTCTGCAAATCTTTGGCTGTCTTCAGAACGGTGGCGTTAGCCTGAAAGTCATTGATGGCAATCTGCGTGTTCAGCAGTTCCTGATCCAGTGCAACATTCGGCACCTGCACGGGATTGCCACTCCCATCAATCGTTACAATGGTTGCGGGATTGCGAGTGGTTACTTCCCCTCTTACTCCGCCATCACCGTTGCTGGTCTGGGTGTAATCGAGTGCTTTGAAATTTTTGGTGGTAGCGTTGGCAATATTCTGTGCTGCTACAGCCACGCGATATTCCGCTGACCGTATCCCAGACAATGCATTCTCGATTGTCGCCATGCCATCCCCACATCGTTTTTTTTAATTGCCGAGCGTTGTATCCCCGATCTTACGGACAAATGATTAACAAATCGCAAAGGATCACAACAATTTTAGCTATTTTGCACCTGTGGATAACGCAGGTGGCACTGCCTGTGGCAGAACACTCACAGTCGAGGGGCGCGCTGGCGAAGCGGCCGAGCCTTTGGCCTCAGGTATCTTGGATTTAGAGGCCTTCCCGTCTGACTTTGGTGCTGGCGCTGGATTTTCTGGTGTTTTAACCTCTGGTGCAGCCTCGGCAGGCTGGTCAAACACCCCAAAAATACCGCGAAGGAAGCCGGGCGTCAGTCCTGAAAGCGGATTCACCATGACATCTGGCTCTGCATAGGTGCCTTTAACGGCATAGTTAAAGGCGATCAGCCCCTCGCCCTCGCCACCGGCTAACGCCCCAATTACCGGAATTTTTCCCAGCATGGAGTTGAGCGCATAGGCAGGAACCACTACCCCCTTTAGGTCG